>DASSMK010000141.1:0-9227 GCA_035688915.1 Thermoanaerobaculia bacterium | reverse complement strand
GAAGCACTCGCGAAAATCCGGCGGGCGAGGGCGCCCGCCGCTCCAACACTCAGCGCTTCGAAGCCAGAATCCGCGAGTACAAATCCTCGAGGCGGCTGATCCGCAGCTCCTTCGAGAATCCGTTCACCACATGCTGCCGCGCCGCGCGTCCGATTCCGCGCGAGCGCTCCGGATCGCCGATCACGTCCAGCAGCGCGTTCGTCAGCGCGGCGCGATCCTTCATCGGAATGAGCCAGCCCACCTGCGGCGATGAAACGAGCTCGCGATTGCCGCCGGCGTCCGTGGCAATGACCGGCTTCTCCATCGCCATCGCTTCGCGGATCGTGCCGGTGATGCCGGTGCCCGCCCACGACGCATCGACGACCACGTCGCATGACGCGAAGACGTTCGGCATGTCGCCGCGATACTCGACCGGCGTGACGTGCTCGCTCACGCCGCGCTCGCGCGCGTAGTCGCGCACCTTGTTCTTCTCCTCGTCGTTGCGGCAGCCGATGAGCAGCAAATGCACGTGCGGAAAGCGCGGCGCAACGTCGCTGATCGAATCGATCAGCTCCTTCCACCCCTTCCAGTCGCGCACGCCCACCTGCGCCACCACGAATCGATCGTCTGCGATCCCTTTCTCGCGGCGGAACGCACGCGCATCCCACTGCGCCGGATCGAACGCGTTGACGTCCGTGCCCGCGTACACCACTTCCACTTTCTCGGGCGGCAGCTTGCCGCTGGAGATGATCACGCCGCGGATCTGCTCGCAGACCGTGACCACGCGATCGACGCGCGGCGTGCGGTACTTGCCGCGATTCCAGACGTCGAGCGGAAACGACACGCCGCGATTCACAACGAACGCCCCTACTGGATGTCGCCACGTCGCGGCAAACGCCAGCGCGTGCGCGATTCCCTTGTGCACGTGAATCACATCCGGCCGATCTTCGCGGATCAGACGCCGCAGCGCGCGGATGGTCGTGAAATCGAACTGATGGCGAAACGGGAAGCCGTGAAAGCGCACGTTCTTTTCGCGCGCTTTCGCCTCCAGCACCGCGTCCGGACGGCTGACGATCGTCACATCATGGCCGCGCTCGCGCAGGCCGCTCGCCGCCTGGAACATCTGGTGCACCGAGCCGGTGTTGAACTGATTGAACTCGAGAATCTGGAAGATCTTCATTCGCTGGTCAGTCCTGACGGCGCTCCTCGGCTCCGCCATTTTTGCGACCGCATGCAATACCACGGATCGCACGCGCCGCGGCTACCTTCGCGCGAATGCACAAACCCTCGGCGCTCCTGAACGTCCGGCCATCGTCATCGCCGGCTTCGGCGTGACGCGTCTCTTCGATCCGGTGACCCGGCGCTATGTCTGGGGCACGCCGGGCGCCGTCTTCCACACGCAGTTCGACGATGACGTCGATCTCGACGCCAACGACCGCCTCGTGCCGCAGGGCTGGGTCGGTTCGCGCGGTCCGATCAACACCGGCTGGCAACTGACGATCGCCCTGCGCAAATTCGGCGGCTACACCGAAGGCCGCGATGTCTATCCGTTCTATTACGACTGGCGCCGCCCCGCGCGCGAGAACGCCCAACGGCTGCGCGCCTTCGTGGCCAACGTGCGCGAAGCGCATGGCGGCGCGAAAGTCGATCTCGTCACGCACTCCGCCGGCGCCATCGTGGCCACGACGTTCGTGAAGCTCGAAGGCGGTGCCGATGACGTTGAGCATCTGGTGATGATCGCGCCGGTGCTCGACGGCACGATCGAAGCGTTTCGCGTCTTCGTGCGGCCCGAGCGTTTCATCCGCCGCACGTTCGCGCCGTCCGTCGTTGCCACCTGGCCGTTCGTCTTCGAGCTGCTGCCCGAAAACGGTCACGTCTTTCTCCACGACGACACGCGCGATCTCTGGAACGCAAACGATTGGCCCGCGCCGATCGACGCGACGCGTCTCGCCGCCGCGCGCCGCTTTCGTGACGAGCTGCGCGACGCGCCGATGCCGCGCAACGTGCGCGTCACCACCATCGCCGGCGATTGCGTTCCCACTGCGCAGCGCATCCTTGCGCGCGCCGACGGCACGTTCGTCATCTATCCGAACGAGCTGCGCGACGGCGAACAGCCGCTCGCGCGCGAGCTCTTCGCACCGGGTGATGGCACCGCGGTCGCGCACGACGCAAACGTCATCGTGTGCGACGGTCATCAAGGCATCGCCGCCGATCCGACCGTCCACCGCACGCTCGTGCGGCTGTTGCGCGAGGAGTGATATCGTTGCGCCTCATGCGCCGGTCCAGCTTGATTCTTCTCCTCGCTGTGGCACTCGTGTCGTGTGCGAAGCATGAAGCGACCGAGGGCGCCGAGCATGCGGATCACACCGCCACGGCTGCCTCCTCCGCGACGACGTCTTCGAATACCAGCAGCGCGCCGGCCACCGCCGCCGCGGCGCTCGCCAACACGCAATACGGCAACGGCGCGAGCGGCTATCTCGCCGCGCCCACGGACGCAGGAAAGCATCCCGCCATCATCGTCATTCACGAGTGGTGGGGACTCGACGACTGGATCCGCCAGCAGGCCGACCGCTTCCGCGATCAGGGCTACGTCGTACTGGCCGTCGATCTTTATCGCGGTCACGCGGCAAAGAGCCCCGAGGAAGCGCACGAGTTGATGCGCGGCCTTCCGGAAGATCGCGCGCTCGCTGACATGAAAGCGGCGTTCGACTTTCTCGCCGCGCGACCGGACGTCGATCCGCAGCACATCGGCGTCATCGGCTGGTGCATGGGCGGCGGCTACGCGCTCGCGCTGACCACGAACGAGCCGCGTCTGGCCGCGTCGTCGATCAACTACGGCCGCCTCGTCACCGACGAGAACACCATCGCCAAAATCAAAGCGCCGATCCTCGGCAACTTCGGCGGCAAAGACCGCGGCATCGCGCCGGCGGACGTGAAGGCGTTCGACGCCGCGCTGAAGAAGCAGGGCAAAACGGCCGACATCAAGATCTACGACAACTCGGGCCACGCGTTCATGAACCCGAACAACAAGGAAGGCTACGTCGCAGCGGATGCGAACGACGCGCAGGCGCGGATCGATCGCTTCTTCGGGCAGACCTTGCGTGCTAAGATCCCAAACTCTTGATTACACACGACATTGACGCCGCACGGCGTCAGCCGAAAGCGGCAGCGCGGAATGGGTGGAGGCAGTCTTGCCGAAGGACAAGCAACCGCCGAAGGAACTGAAGGTCTTCGACAAACGGATCTTCACGCCCGACGGCGAGATCCGTGAGGAATTCAAGCAGGAGATCCAGCCGGCCGCACCTCAGGCTTCGGCTCCGGCGCCAGCACCCGAAGCGGCGTCCGCACCGTCTCCGGAAACGCCGCCGCAAGCACCACAACGCGCAGCCGAACCTGCTCCTGAACGCCCTGCGGATCGTCCGGTGGAACGTCCCGCCGAACGGCCCGCGCAGCCGCCGCGGCCCGAACGCACCGAAGAAGAACGCCGCCGCTCCGTGGCCGAGCGCGCGGACAGCCCCGGCACTCCCTTCGTCAATTTCATCGAGCAGCTGATCGTCCAGGCCTACATGTCCCTCGGCATGCTCCGCAATCCGTATCAGCCGCAACCCAAAGTCGATCCTCCCGCCGCTCGGCAGATGATCGACATCCTGCAACTGCTCAAGGAAAAAACCGCAGGCAACCTGACGCTCGAAGAGGAAGACTTCCTCGAAACGCACCTCGGCGAACTGAAGCTCGCCTACGTCCAGCGCACCAAGAACATTTCATGAGATTCCGCCCGCTCGCCGCAGCCCTGATCGTGACCGCGCTTGCGGCCACGGCGGGCGTGCGCGCGCAGACGCTCGCGCCGCGCGACATCTGGCCGGCCGCCGCGTCGTCCGCGCGCGAAGGCGATCTCGAAAGCGCCGAGAAGCGGATGACGGAGCTCGTCACCGCCGGTCGCAACAACGGCATCAAGACCTATCCCGTCTACGCCGCCGCTTCGGCCGGCTTCGCGCGCGAAGTGCAGAAGGCGGGCAAGCCCGACGTCGCTGATTGGGCGCGCAAAGCGGCGGAGCGTCTCGACCCGAAAGCGCCCGCCGTCATCTTCAGCAACGCCGACGGCGCCGCCGAACATCGCGAATGGGCGAAAGCCATTCCGCTCGCACTGCGCGGCTTCGTGAGCGTGCTCGCGAACTACCGCACGAACGTGCTGGGCCGCGCCGATCTCACCATCGTGGCCGTGCTCGCGCTGCTGCTCACCGCCACGATCTTCGCCATCTCGCTCTTCATGCGCTACGGCCGTTCGATGGCGCACGACTTCCGCGAATTTCTGAGCGCGCGCTTTCGCGGCGGCTCCGTCACCGTGCTCGCCTTCGCGCTGCTCTTCCTGCCGATCTTTCTCTGGCTCGGGCCACTCTGGCTGGCGTTCTACTGGTTCATCATCTTCTTCGGTTACGCCACCGCCGGCGAGCGCGTGCTCACCATCGTGCTGCTGCTCCTGCTCGCCGTCGCGCCGCTCGCGCTCGATGCCGCCGCGCATTGGATCGCCGGCGTCGACAGCCCGGTGGTGCGCGCCGCCATCTCCAGCTCCGAACAGAGCTACAACCCGGACGCGCTGCGCCGCCTGCAGGAAGTGACGAGCGTCGCGCCGGACAACGCCATGCTGCAGGTGCTGCTCGGCAATCTGCAGACGTTCGAAGGCAACGACGACCAGGCGGCCGTGCATTACCGCCGCGCCATCGAATTGAACAAGGCCTACGCCGGCGCGCACGTGAACCTCGGCAACCTGCACTTCATGAACAATGAATTTCAGGCCGCCATCACGGAGTACGAAGAAGCGCAGCGCCTCGATCCGAAGCTCGCCATTGCGTTCTACAACAACTCCGTCGCCAGCGGCGAAACGTACAAGTTCGACCAGCAGGCCGCGATGCTCGAGAAAGCGCGCAACGCCGCACGCGATCAGGTGGAGCGTCTGACGCGCAATCCGCCGCCGCAAAAAGTGGTCATGTATCACCCGCCGCTGGCGGAAGCGTGGCGCACCGAAGCATCGCTGGCGAAGCGGGGAACGACCGGATCGATCTTCGGCATGTACTCGTCGATCGAGCCCGCCAGCACCGTCGTCAATCCGGTCACGCTCGGCGCGCTCGTCTCGCTGCTGCTGGCCGTCTTCATCTGGCTCAAACGGCGCCGCGCCGGTTACGCCGGCGCGTGCATCAAGTGCGGCCGCACGTTTTGCTATCGCTGCAAATCAGCGCGCGAATCGACGACGTACTGCACGCAGTGCATCCACATCTACCTCAAGCGCGACGGCGTGTCGCTCGACACGAAACGCAAGAAGCTCGAGGAAGTCACCGACTACCACAGCGGCGCGATCAAGCGGAATCGCCTGTTCGCCACGTTCCTGCCCGGCTCCGCGCAGATGCTCGAAGGCCGCACCGCTTCCGGCGCGATCGGCGTGTTTCTCTTCGCGCTCTTCGTGGCCGTAGCGATTCTCGTCGGCCGTCTCGCGCCGGCGCTCGGCCCCTCGGCCAACGTCGCGCAGCTCATGGTGCGCGCCACGGCCACTCTGCTCGCGATCATCACCTGGCTCACTCTCTCGCTGCCGGTTTACCGGAGACGGACCGCGGCGGTGTAAGCGATGGCACTCGAAGGCACACTCAGAGACTTCAGTCTCGCCGACATCTTCCAGCTCATCGGGCTGCAGAGGAAGACCGGCGTGCTGACGCTCCGCGGCAAGGACGACACCGTGACGGTGACGTTCCTGGACGGCAAAGTGGTCGGCGCCGATTCGCTGAACCGCCGTCTCGAAAACCGCCTCGGCACGGTGCTGATCCGCACCGGTGTGCTGACGCAGGATCAGCTCAATCGCGCCCTCGAGATCCAGCGCGAGACGCTCCAGCGCCTCGGCTTCATCCTCACGCACTACGGAATCATTTCGCAGGAATCGCTGCGCGAAGCGATTCAACTGCAGATCATGCAGATCGTCTATCGCCTCTTCCGCTGGAAGGACGGCGATTACCACTTCTCGCAAGAGACGACGATCGAGTACGACCGCGACAACGTCACGCCGATCACTGCCGAGTCGATCCTGATGGAAGGCGCGCGGATGATCGACGAATGGCCGATCATCGAGAAGCGGATCCGCTCGTACGACATGGTCTTCCGCAAGAAGCTGACGGACCAGGAAATCGTCGTCGTCGGCGCGGATGAAGCGGACGAGATCGACTTCGATGCCGACGCGCCGCGCGGCCGCCGCAAAGCCGCAGCGAGCGACAAGATCCGCATTTCGCAGGAAGAGAAATCGATCTACGACCTCGTCGACGGCACGGTCACCGTCGGCGACATCGTCGAAGTGGCGCGCCTCTCCGAATTCGACACGAACAAAGCGCTGTACGAACTGCTGACGCGCGACCTGATCGAAGAAGTGCGCGGCCAGAGCGCCGCCGCGGTGATCGAACAAGCGACACCCGTCGACGAAGGCGAAGTCGCCGAGACGCCCGTGCCGCTGCCGCTCGTGATCGTGCTCGTCGCGCTCGCACTGGCGTCGCTCGTGACGTCGTTCAAGAATCCGCTGAACGGATTGGCCGCGCTGACACGCCGCACGTCGACGGTCACGGAAACGCGCAAATCGATCTCCTTGCAGCGCATCGAAGCGATCGGCCAGGCCATCGAGAAATACAACGGCGTGAACGGCCACCTGCCGCAGCGCCTGCAGGATCTCGCGCCGTTCTACATCGCGCCGTCGCTGCTCGAAGATCCGTGGGGCAATCCATACAAGTATCTGCAGAGCACAGAGCGCTACCTCGTCATCGGCTTCACGTCGGACGGCAAAGCCGATACGGATCTCTTCCTCTCGCGCGCCATTGACGTCGGCGCCGCCCCTTCCGGCCACGTGAAGCAGGAACACGGCGGCATCGCGCTCATCGAGTAAGCGCCGTGCGCGTTACGCGGTCGCGATGATGCGCAGCCGCTTCGCTTCGAGAGCGAACGTCACCGGCGTGCGCGTGATCGCTTCGCCGTCCGCGTAGACCTCCATCGGCGCGTCCGCATCGAAGTGATACTCGCGGCCGCGGCCCGTCTCCACGAAAGCGCTCTTCACATGCGCGCCGGTATACGCGAGCGGCAGCGTCTTCAGCAGCTGACCGCGCGACGTGCGATGCACGATCGTCAGATCCAGCTCGCCGTCATCGATCACCGCGGACGGCGTGATGCGAATGCCGCCGCCGTACTGCCGCGAGTTGCCCACCGCGGCGAACATGATCTCTTCGCTGCGCGTCTTGCCGTTCGTCATGATGCGCACAGGGCGCGGCGTGAACTTCGGCAGCACGCGAAAAATCGCGTAGAGATACACAGCCGAGCCGCGCAGGAAGCGTCCATTGCGATTGGCAAACGACGCCACTTCGGAATCGAAGCCCAGTCCGGCGACGCCGAGGAAGCGGATGCCATTGGCGGTGGCGACGTCGACTTCGCGCGGCTTGCCGTCGAGGACCATGTCGCACGCGCCGCGCAATTTGCGCGGCAGGCCGAGCACTTTCGCGAAATCGTCGCCCGAGCCCGACGGAATCAGTGCCATCGTGCCGCGCTCCAGATCGAATTCGCGCACGGCGAGATTGAGCGTACCGTCGCCGCCGCAGATCACCACGCGGTCGTAATCACGATTGCGGGAACTTTCCGCGGCAATGCGCGTCAGATCCTGCGGGCTGGTACTCGGCTCGCAGTCCACGCGTGCGCCGCGCTGGCGGAGATACTCTTCGACATCGCGAACCCAACGCCGCGCGCGGCCGCGGCCTGCGGCTGGGTTGTAAATCAACTTGAGATGCATTGGACGTACGCGAGTGTATCGCCCGCGCATCTAAAATCAACGAGCCATGACGAAGTTCCGCATCTTCGCTCTCCTTTTCGCGCTGTCGATCGGATGCAAGCCGGTCGCGGAATCACAAACGCTCGACGCACAGCAGCCGCGCCCGACCGCGATCGCCATTCCCCCCACGGTCAGCACCGCGCGCCGCACGCCCATCGTCGTCGTCGCGCACAACGTGCTGCCGTCGGTCGTGAACATCCAGACCGAGGCGACGATCCGGCAGCGGCAGACGGACCCGTTCTTCGATCCATTCGGCTTCTTCGGCGGCGATCGCACCTACACCTCGCAATCGCTCGGCTCCGGCTTCATCTGGTCGGCGGACGGCATCATCGTCACGAACAATCACGTCGTGGAAGGGGCGTCGCGCATCACCGTGAATTTTCAGGATGGCTCCAACGTGCCCGCCAAGCTGGTGGGCGTCGATCCCGATTCGGACGTCGCGGTGTTGCGCGTGGAGTCGAAGAAGCTCGTCGCGGCGCCGATCGGGACGTCGTCCGATCTGATGATCGGCGAGAGCGTGATTGCGGTCGGCAATCCGTTCGGCCTCTCCGGCACCGTCACCACGGGGGTGGTCTCCGCGCTCGGCCGCTCCGTGCCGTCGAAAGAAGCGGGACGCACGTTCACCGATTTCATTCAGACGGACGCGTCGATCAACCCCGGCAACTCGGGCGGACCGCTGCTGAACATCGAAGGCAAAGTGATCGGCATCAACGTGGCGATCTACGCGCAGGCGCAGGGCATCGGTTTCGCGATTCCGGTCGATCGCGCGCGGAAAGTCGTCGAAGACATCGTGCGGTACGGCGAGGTGCGCTCCGCATGGATCGGCGCTGTCACCGCCACGCTCACGCCGGAAGAAGCGAAGCGCAATCGCATTGCCGCGCAGCGCGGCGCGCTCGTCGCACGAGTCTTCAGCAACTCGCCCGCGGCGGCCGGCGGATTGCGCGTCGGCGACGTGATCACCGCCGTCGACGGCAAGCCGGTCGATTCGCGCGAAGCGTTCAGCACCGCCACTGCCACGCTCACCGCAGGTCAGACCCTGCAGGTGACGGTGGGCCGCGAAGGCTCGCCCCGCACCCTCACCATCCGCCCCACCGAACCGCCCCAAAGCCTCGGCCTCCGCATTCTCGAAGACGTGGCCGGATTGCGCGTTGCCGACGAACGCCGCTCGGTCGTGATCGATGAAGTGGTGAGCGGCTCGCGCGCGGGCAACGTCGGCCTGCAAGCCGGCGACGTGATCGTCGGCGTGAACGGCGCAGAGGTCACGTCAGTGGGCGATCTCAATCACGAGATCATCCGCGGCGCGGACCGCTCGTCGATCGTGCTGTCGGTGGCGCGCGGACGGTATGTGTACAACCTGACGTTCCCGATGGGGGTGTGACCCTCGCGCTGAATGTTGGAGCGGCGGGGG
>DASSMK010000140.1:0-4831 GCA_035688915.1 Thermoanaerobaculia bacterium | reverse complement strand
CCCCCGCCGCTCCAACGGCAGCGCAAGCATTGCCACAAACAGCAGCACGATCCTCATTCCGCACCTCGATGCAGCAGCGACGCGAGGAGCAGCAGCGCGAACGCCACGCCAAGCGGCCACTGATAGCGATCGATCGGCACGCGGATCTCCGTTTCGCGCGTACTGCCCGCGTTGGCGCGCACGAGCAGCGGATCGAGCGCATGCTCGGCGAACGGATTCTCGAACAGCGTGCCGCCCGTGCTTCGCGCCAGATTCTGCAGCACCTCGGCGCGTGCGAACGTCGTCACCACCTGCCCCGATTCATCGCGGAGCGGACCGTCCGGCGTCGGGATGCTCGCCCCTTCGGCCGAGCCGATGACGATCGTGGAGACATTCACGCCGAACGCTTTCGCGCGCGCCACCGCATCGGGCACGCGCACGCCCTGCTCTTCGCCGTCGCTGATCAAGACGATGTCGCCCTTCTGCGAAGGATCGGCTTCGATCAAACGGAGCGCGGCGAGCACCGCGCTGCCGATGTCGGAGCCCGGCTGCCCCACCTCGCCCGGCACGAGCGTATCGATCAGCGCATTCACCGCGTCGCCATCGCTCGTCAGCGGCGAGACGACTTCCGGAATCCCTTCGAACACGACCAGTCCCACGCGTCCCGGCTGCGCATCGGAGAGTCGTTTGGCAATCGCTTTCGCCGCCGCCAGTCGCGTCGTACCGACATCCTCCGCCGACATGCTGTTCGACACGTCCATCACGATCACGCGATTCGCTTCGCGCGCCGTGACCGGAATGAGCGTGAAGCCGGCGTACGGCCCCGCCAGCGCGACGATCGCCGCGAGCAGCGCGATGCCGAGGAGCCAGGGACGCAGGAAGCGCAGCGGCGATGACAATCCGCGCAGCGGCTCCGCGACGAAACGCCGCGCCAGCCGCGTGCGAATGCGCTCGCGCGCGACAAAGAAGAGCAGCAGGAACGGCACGACCGCGACGAGCCAGAGAAGCGTGACGCTGCGGAAGGTCATGCCGGCACCTTCATCCACAGCGTTTCGCCCGCGAAGAGCGCAATGACGAGCAGCGACAATCCCGCGGCCAGCGGCCAGAGATACAGCTCATCGATCTGCTCGCGTTTCGGCGACGTGAGCCGCGTCTTCTCCAGACTATCGATCCGCTTCAACACCGCGCTCAAAGCCTCGGCATCCGTCGCGCGGAAGAACTCGCCGCCGGTGCTTTTGGCGATCGCGCCGAGGGTCTTTTCGTCGAGCTCACCGCGGACGTGCTGGTAGATCGTTTCGATCTCGCCCGTGAAGGGATTCTGCCGCTTCACCGGCATCGGCACCGGCCCTTCGCTGCCGACGCCGATCGTGTAGACGCGGATGCCGCTGCGCGCCGCGAGCTGCGCCGCGACGAGCGGATCGATCGAGCCGGAGTTGTTCACGCCGTCGGTGACGAGAATGATCACGCGGCTGCGCGTCTTCGACGTGCGCAGGCGATTCACGGCCGTGGCGAGCGCGTGGCCGATGGCGGTGCCGTTGCCGTGCTCGCCGATCTCCGCCTGCTCCAGAATCGATTCGGCGATGCGGCGGTCGTACGTGATCGGCACCCGCGTCGCGGCGCGGCTGCCGAACGTGACGATGCCGATGCGGTCGTCCTGCCGCTTGCGAATGAATCCGGTGATCAGCTCCTTCGCCACCGCGAACCGATTCCGCGGCCGGAAATCCTCGGCCGCCATCGAGCCCGAAGCATCCAGCGCGATGACGATGTCGATGCCGAAGCGATCGCTCGCCGCGAGCCGCACCACGCGCTGCGGGCGCGCGAGCGCGACGATCAACAGCAGCATGGCGAGCGTCTCGAGAAAGAACGGAATGCCGGACGTGAACGCGCGAAAACTGCGGCGCGGCGGCAGCAGCGAAAACGAGGAGAAGCCGAAGGCGCCGACGGCGGCGCGGCGATCGCGCACGAGGAGCACGATGCGCGCGAGAACGAGCAGCGCGAGCGCGAAGAAGAGAGGATGCGCGAAGCGCGTCATGGCTGGCGCGGCTCCGCGTACGCCAGGACGCGATCGGCGACGCTGTCGAACTCCAGCGGTTCGGCGCCGCGCGTCGAAAACTTTTCGAGATCGCCCTGCCGCAGAATGAGACGCACCAGCTCATCAGGCCAGCGCGCCACCAGCTCCGTCGACGTCAGCTCCGTGCCGAGCGCGCGCGTGGCGGCGAGATACGCGCGTGTCGCGTCGGCCAGCGCGGCCCAGCGGTGACGCATCGATGCGTTGCCACGCAACGCGAGCACGGCGCGGCGAAAGCGTTCGTCCGGCGCGAGCGCAGGAACGCGCGTCGCCGCGCGCACGCGCGTGCGCCACCATACCAGCGTCCACGCGATGATTGCGGCGATCAAAGCGCCCGCGATCCAATACAGCGGCAGCTGCGGAGCCGGAATGGCGATCGGCGGCGCGAGCGGCGCGGGCTTTAAATCGTCGCCCTGCTTCAGCACCGATTTCACCGGCAGCATGAGATTGCGGAAGCGCGTGTCGCCAACGACGCCGCTCAACGCGATCGGCTTCGGCTCGAACGTTCGCACGACCGCGACGTTGTCTTTGCTCGACACGATTTCGAAGGCAGGCGACGCGTCGAGCTTCACCGGTTGCGTGAACGTGACGGTGATCGGATCGCCCACCGTCGGCGCGGCCGGGCGGAACGTGACCGTCACGAGTGCGAGGAGGAGCGGGATCATGCGGGGCGTCGGTGGCGCGCGGCGCGCTCGCGGAAGAAGCGGAGCAGCTCGCGGTCGTACGGCACAGCGGTGGAGATGCCGAGGTGATCGATGGCGGCGCTGCGGAAACGCTTTTCGAGTTGCTGGACGCGCTCCTGCGCGCGGCGCGGAACGTCGCTGTGGCGAAGATCGATCAGGCGGCGCGCACCGGTCTCCAGATCGATGAGACGCGCCAGGCCGCCGGTGGGGAAACGCTCCTCGCGCGGATCGTTGATGGAGATGGCGATCACGTCATGCTTGCGATTGAGCCGGCGCAGCGGGCGCTCAAAATCGAGATCGAGAAAGTCGGAGAGCACGAGTACGACCGCGCGCTTCACAGCGATCTTCTCGAGATAGCGCGCGGCCTGCTCGATATTCGCGTTGCCGGAGCAGCCCTGCATGGCCGCATCAACCGCGGCGCGCACGAGGATCTGCGAATGCGCGCGGCCGCGGCGCGGCGGAATGAACGTGCGCACGCTGTCGGAGAAGAGCAGCAGCCCGGCGCGATCGGCGTTCTGCACCGCCGAAAACGAAAAGACGGACGCCAGCTCCGCGGCGATGTCTGCCTTGCGCCAGTCGACGGAGCCGAACGCCATCGAGCCCGAAACGTCGATCGCGATCAGCACCGTCAGATCGCGCTCTTCCACAAATTGCTTCACATGCGGCACACCGCTGCGGGCCGTGACATTCCAATCGATGGTGCGGATGTCGTCGCCCGGCATGTACTCGCGCACCTGCGCGAACTCGATCCCATGCCCCAGAAACGCGGAGTGGTAATCGCCCGCGAATCCCGCGCGAATCAACCGCGCCGACACCAGCTCGAGCTCCGCCACACGCCGCGCCAACGGCGGGCGGCGGGGAGGGGCGGGCTTGCGGAAGAACAGGCGCATTTTTCAGGCTCACAGGCTCATAGGCTCACAGGCTCAAAGTAGCACCGACGCCGCGAGCTCTCGCGGTGTTGGCCTGGGGCCAGGCGAAGACCGTGAGCATCGCGCTGCGCGCGCTGCTGTGAGCCTGTGAGCCTGTGCGCCTGTGCGCCTCTTCACGGGACCGCCACCGCCCCCAACACCGCATCCACAATCCGATCCGCCGTCACTTCCTCCGCCGCCGCCTCGTAGCTGAGGACGAGGCGGTGGCGCAGGACGTCGTGCGCGATCGCTTTCACATCTTCCGGCACGACGAAGTCGCGCGAGTTGATGAACGCGTGCGCCTTCGCGACATGCGCGAGCGCGAGCGTGGCGCGCGGTGAGGCGCCGTACGAAATGTGATGCACGAGATTGGCGAGCTTGTGCTGCGCGGGATGGCGCGTCGCGGAGACGAGCTGGATGATGTAGCGGCCGATACGGTCGTCGACATGCACGCGCGCGGCGAGATTCGCCAGCTCGCTGATGTCGGCCAACGACAGTACGCGATCGACGGTCATCTTCTGCGCGGTCGGATCGAGATAGACGCCGAGCATGCGCAGCTCTTCGTCTGCGGTCGGATAGTCGACGCGCAGCTTCATCACGAAACGATCGACCTGCGCTTCCGGCAGCGCGTACGTCCCTTCGTGCTCGATCGGATTCTGCGTGGCGATGACGACGAACGGCTCCGGCAGCGCGTACGACGTGTCGCCGATCGTCACCTGCCGCTCCTGCATCGCTTCGAGCAACGCGCTCTGCACTTTTGCCGGCGCGCGATTGATCTCGTCGGCGAGCACGAGGTTCGCGAAGATCGGCCCGAGGCGCGGCTTGAACGCGTGCGCGGCGGGATCGAGGATCAGCGTGCCGGTGATGTCGGCCGGGAGGAGGTCGGGCGTAAACTGGATCCGCTTGAACGTTGCATCGATCGCGGACGCGAGCGTTTTCACGAGCAGCGTTTTTGCGAGGCCGGGCAATCCCTCGACGAGGACATGTCCGCGGATCAGCAGCGCGATGATCAGGCGGTCGACGATTGCTTGTTGTCCGATGATCGCGCGGGAGACTTCGGCGCGGAGGCGGGAGACGACGGCATGTGCAGAGGTGATGGCGTTCTGAGCGGCAATTTGATCCACAAACGAGAGTTTAATCGGTTAGATTTGGATTCCATGCGCCCCTGGTTCCTGATCCTCTCTCTTCTCGCC
>DASSMK010000139.1:0-5377 GCA_035688915.1 Thermoanaerobaculia bacterium | reverse complement strand
CTGCCAGGTGGGCGCGTACGGCATGGCCTTCCGCGGCTGGACGTACGACCGCATCCTGAAGAACTTCTACACGGGCGTGGAAGTGGGGCCGATGCCCACCACTACCGCGTCGCGCTGAACGCTTACGGCTCGCTGCCGATGATGATCGTCGCCAGCGCCACCGCCACGCGTGAATCCATCGCGTCAGGCGTCAGCTCGAGCGTGTCCTTCAGCGCGCCGCGGCGGTGGATCGTGCCGATCGGATAGGTGTGGCGGCGCAACATGACGTTCGCTTCGAAGCGGCGAGAGAACGTGCCCACCAGCTTGCGTAGCACGGAGTGCACGAACGATTCGTCGAGCGCATCGATCTCGTTCGTGATGCGCCACCGATTGCGTCCGAGCCGCGCGAAGAAACTGCGTCGAAGGATGGCGAGCTCGGAAGCTTCGGGCGTGCCGACGACGTACGCGGCGGTCGGAAATGCGGAGCGCTGATCGATCGTCAATGATGGGTGGCCCGCAGCGTCGTAGATGGTGACGTTCGTGCGCGGCACGAGCACGGCGATGCCCGCGGCGAAGGCGATGGTGAGCGCGAGCACGATCAGGCCGCGCAGCGGTGCCCCTTCCGCGACGAGAAAGAGCGTGGCCGCGAGACCGGCAATGAAGACGATGCCGGAGACGAGCGCCGCGATGATGCCGACCACGCTGGCGAAGCTGCGGTAGGTCAGCACCACATTTCCTTCGTCATCGCGCACGCGCACGACTTCGCCGGCTCGCACGCCGCTCGTGAATCGATAGCGTGTCTTTGTGAAGACGCCGCTCGGCCGCGCCGGCGGCGGCTCAGGCAGCGGGACGGCGTTGGCGAGTGTTTTCTGCCGCGCCAGCACGGTTTCGAGCGGCTCCGTCGGCGGCTCCAGCTCTTCGTCGTCCGCGATCGCGATCGCCACTACTCCGCTTTTTTTTTTAGTTCCGGAGTGGCGAGCTTGTCGTGCGGCAGGGTTTCGAGGTTCACGCTCTCGTGCTGCGACGTCTGCATGATCTCGAAACTGAGATCCTCGGTCGGCGGCATCGGATCGATTTCGAACGGTTCCGCGGCGATGGACGGCGGGTCGGATTCGGTCGGCAATTCCTCGGAGAAGTGGCCGGTGGTGTTGCCGAGGCGGAGGCGGGCGCCGTGGGTGAGGGGGGCGACGCGGACTCGTTTGCCGTTGACGTATGTGCCGTTCGCGCTGGCGAGATCGTGCAGCACGAAGAACCCGCGCTCGAAGACGATCTCGGCGTGATGCCGCGAGACTTTCGGATCGCGCAGGATGATGTCGTTGCCGGGATCACGCCCGACCGTGAATGGTCGGTGCGTCTGGAGACGGTACGATTTCTCCGTTCCGTCGAGCCCGACGAAGAAGAGTTTGGCCATTCAGGGGGCGATTCTAGCGTACTTAGCCGGCCACGGAAGGGGAGTGCGAGTGATGGATCTCCGCCACGAGCTCTTCGACCGTGATGGGCTTGGTGAGCCACGCCTGCACGTGCGGCGGAAGCTCCTGCGGCGCAGGCTGGCCGGAGATGACGATGATGGGAACCGCGGCCAGACCGTCGTCGCAGCCGAGTTTGTCGACGACTTCACCGCCATCCATGAGCGGCATCATCCAGTCGAGCAAAATGAAATCAGGTCGCTCGAACGAGGCACGCTCCACCGCTTCGGCGCCATTGGCGGCGAGCTTCACTTCGAAACCGCGCTGGTTCAACCCGATTGCGTACAGACGGCGTACGTCGGCGTTGTCCTCCACGAGGAGGATCTTCGGCTTGGCCATCTCGGCGTCGTTCCTGAGCAGAAAAGCTGCCAACGACCGGGGGCCTCCGGCGGCCGGGGCCATTGGCCCCGGACCCCATTGGTTGGCCCAGCCTCCGCGCGCGGTCGTCGCAACTTGCGCAGACGTGTCGGCGGAGGCTAGGCCAACCAACGGGTCCGGGCCCGTGGCCCGGCCGCCGGAGGCCTCCCGTCGTGATATTCTCCCGCGCCGCGCGACACCCGCGCCTTCCAACACAACTCATGCAAGTCAAAAAGAAACTGCTCGACGCGGCCCGGATGCATCGCGCCATTCGCCGCATGGCCATCGAAGTCGTTGAAAAGAATCGCGGTCTCGACGATCTCGTCATCGTCGGCATCCGCAGCCGTGGCGTTCCCATCGCGGAGCGGATGGCCAAAGAGATCGAAGCGATGGAAGGGCACGAGGCCGCCACCGGCGTTCTCGACATCACCCTCTATCGCGACGATCTCACCACCATCGCGCCGCAGCCTGTGGTGAAGCCGTCCAAGCTGCCGAACTCGATCGACGACAAAGTGATCGTGCTCGTCGACGACGTGCTCTACACCGGCCGCACCGTCCGCGCCGCGCTCGACGCGCTGATCGATTTCGGCCGTCCCAAGCAGGTCATGCTGGCGGTCCTCATCGACCGCGGCCATCGCGAGCTCCCCATCCATGCCGACGTGATCGGCAAGACCGTCCCCACCGACGCTCACGAAGTGATCAAGGTGAAGCTGGCGGAGACGGATGGGGAGGATGAAGTTTTGATCATGGAGAAGTAGCCGCGGAGTCGCAGAGTCTCAAAGCTTCGGAGTCTCAAAGCTCCTCTGCGACTCGACGACTCTGAGACTCGGAGACTCACTGCCACGCATGCGCACCGCCAACTCCGCTCTCCGCTCCAAAGATCTCCTCGGCATCGAGCCTCTCACTCCTGAAGAAATCACGCTGATCCTCGATACGGCGGAAGGGTTCAAGGAAGTCAGCGAGCGGCCGGTGAAGAAGGTGCCGGCATTGCGCGGGCAGCTCGTGATCAATCTCTTCATGGAGGCGTCGACGCGTACGCGCGTGTCGTTCGAGATCGCTGAGAAACGCCTCTCCGCCGATACGCTCAGCTTCTCCGCGTCCGGCTCCGCCGTCGAAAAGGGCGAGACGCTCATCGACACGGCGGAGAACCTGGTGGCCATGCATCCGAACATGATCGTGATCCGGCACAAGCACGCCGGCTCGCCGAAGATGCTGGCGGAACGCTTCGAAAACATCTCCATCATCAACGCCGGCGACGGCGCGCACGAGCACCCCACACAGGCGCTGCTCGACGCGTTCACCATCCGCGAAAAATTCGGCCGCCTGCAGGGGCTCAACGTCTCGATCGTCGGCGACATCGAACACTCGCGCGTGGTGCGCTCCAACATTCATCTGCTGACGAAGATGAAAGCGAACGTCACGCTGGCCGGTCCGCCCACGCTCATGCCCGCCGAAATCGAAAAGATGGGCGTGCGCGTCGTGCACTCGCTCGACGAAGCGATCGAAGGCGCGGACGTGGTGATGATGCTGCGCGTGCAGCTCGAACGGCAGGGCAAGCTGCGCTTCCCGTCGCTGCGCGAGTACTACAACACCTTCGGCCTCACGCCGGAACGTCTGCGCCGCGCCAAAGAGAGCGTCATCGTCATGCACCCCGGCCCGATGAACCGCGGCGTCGAAATCGCCACCGACGTCGCCGACGGTCCCTGGTCCGTCATCCTCGAACAGGTCACGAACGGCGTGGCCGTGCGCATGGCCGTTTTGTATCTGCTGGGCGCCGCCCACGTGACTGAGTGAATCGGCGAGCCACCACGACGAACATGAACTTACTCATCACCAACGCTCGCGTCCTCGATCCTTCGCAGGAGCTCGACGCCACGCTCGACATCCTCATCGAGGGCGGAAGCGTCGCGAAGGTCGACAAGCGCATCAAGGCGCCGAACGTCGACGTGTTCGATGCGTCCGGACTCATCGCCACACCGGGCTTCATCGATCTGCACACGCATCTCCGCGAGCCGGGGCAGGAGCACAAAGAGACGATCGCCACCGGCACGCGCGCTGCCGTCGCCGGCGGCTACACCGCCGTCTGCGCGATGGCGAATACGGTCCCGCCGAACGACGAACGCGCGGTGACCGAGATGGTGCGCGCGGAAGCGCAGCGCAACGGCTGGTGCCGCGTCTATCCCATCGGCGCCGTCAGCAAAGGGCTGAAGGGCGAAGAGCTGGCGGAGCTCGCCGATCTGCGCGCGGCCGGCTGCGTCGGCGTCAGCGATGACGGCAAGCCGGTCTGGAACGCGCAGCTGATGCGCCGCGCGCTCGAATATTGCTCGATGCTCGGCATGCCGCTCATCGCGCACGAAGAAGACGCGAATCTCAACGAAGGCGGCGTCATGCACGAGGGCTACTACTCCACCCTCCTCGGCATGCGCGGCATTCCCGCGGCATCGGAAGAGACGCTCGTCGCGCGCGACGTGATTCTCGCCAAGCTCACCAACGCGCACGTGCACATCGCACATCTCTCCACCGCCGGCGCGGTCGATGCGGTGCGCCGCGCACGCGCCGAAGGGGTGAATGTGACGTGCGAAGTGACGCCGCACCACATCGCGTTGGGCGACGACAGCGTGCAGTCGTTCTCGACCAACCTGAAGATGAATCCGCCGCTGCGCTCGCGCGCGCATCGCGACGCCATCCACGAAGGGATCGCCGACGGCACGATCGACGCGATCGCCACCGACCACGCGCCGCATCACTTCGACGAAAAGAACGTCGAATTCGATCTCGCACCGTTCGGCGTGCTCGGTCTCGAAACGGCGTTCTCCGTCTGCTACGAACATCTCGTGCGCGCGAACGTCATCGAGCTGCCGCGCCTCATCGATCTCTTCTCCTGCGGCCCCGCGCGCATCTTCAATCTGCCCGGCGGTTCGCTGAGCGCCGGTTACGCGGGCGACGTGACGCTGCTCGATCTCGACGCGACGTACGACGTCAAAACGCCGTTCATCTCGAAAGCCTCCAACTCGCCGTTCCTCGGCCAATCGTTCCGCGGACGTCCGGTGGCGACGATCGTCGGCGGCGTGGTGAAATACGACGGTCGTCCGCAAGCGGCGCCGGAGCCGGTGAAGCGCAAGAAAAAATGAGCGCTCCCAAACGCATCGTCATCGTGGACGACTCGCCGGCGTACTGCGATCTCTGGTCGAACTTTCTGGCCGAGCGCTACGCCGACCGCGCCACCGTCGAAGCGTACAGTCACCCCTACGACGCGCTGCCGAAGATCGACGACACGATCGATCTCCTCATCGTCGATCTGGAAATGCCCGGCATGGACGGCAAGAAGTTCGTCGATTACGCACGCGCCAAAGGCCTCTCGCCGCGCCGCATCGTCGTCACGTCGTCGCATTCCGCCGACGAACTGCACCAGCGCTTCCGCATCGGCGAAACGATCGCCGTCATCAACAAGACCGAAGCGAAACAGCAGGAAGCGTTTTTGATGATCCTGGATTCGGTGATGCGGCGGTAGCCCGCCCGTCCCCCCCGCCCACCCAGGCTCAAAGGCTCACAGGCTCAAAGGCTCAGAGCAGCAC
>DASSMK010000138.1:0-15325 GCA_035688915.1 Thermoanaerobaculia bacterium | reverse complement strand
CCACCGAGTGGTGCAACACCGTGCGCTCGCGCTGCGGAAAGTCGGGAACCAGCATCCGCCGCATGATCGTGCGCCACAGCAGCTGACCGCATTCGGTCGACGACATGCGCAGCGAGATCTCTTCGGGCGTGATGTTGTATTCGCGGAAGGGAAGCAGGCCGAGAGTGTCGAGCACCTTCGAAGCGCGCCCGATCTCCACGGCCACTGGACGGCGGCGGCGATCGAGATGCACCGTCACTCCCTGCGCCAGCTCCTCACTCCCTGCCCACTCGAAGACATCGACGAGATCGAACGACACTGAATCGGTCTGATAGTCATAGAAGTACTTCATCGCAGGACCGCTCCCTTGAAGGGGGAGAATGACGCGCCGGTGCGTTTTCCACCGGCGCGCGATGAAGTTCTAAAACTTTCCGCCGCTAGAACTTTCCACCGATGGAGAACGAGTAAATCGGTCCGATCTGCCGGTGGCGCTCCTCGATGAAGTCGACCGGACCGGTGCGCCGTCCCGTGTAGACCGTGCGATCCCACACGCTGTCGGCCGCGAAGAGGTTGTACATGCCCGCGCGTACCGTCAGCCCTTTCACGTCCTTGTTCTCGACGTAGAAGTCGCCCCACACTGGTCCTTCCGTGAAGCGGCCGTACTCCGTGAGGCGGTAGTTCAGCGCATCGACCTCGTACGACGCATCCGTGCCGAACGCCCAGGCCGACTTCGGGATGTCGTAACGCAGCGAGACGCTGGCGGCGCGCTGCAGGCTGTTGCTGATTTCCCGCGATTCGCCGGTGAGCGGATCGTCCACTCTGCTCTTCTGCAACTGCGCCGACACATCGACGCGCGCACCACGCCAGCCCATTTTGTCGAGATTGAACGTGTTGCGCGACTCGATGCCGTACACCGTCGCCGAATCGAGATTGCCCGGTGATTCGCCGGTTTCGCCGATCGGAACGTAGTCGATCACGTCGTCGATCAGGCGGCCGTACAAACGCAGCGTGGACGAGCCGAGGGTGCCGAGATTGCGGACGCCTTCGATGTCGAGCTCCCAGCTCTGCTCCGGGACCAGATCCGCGTTGCCGTTGTTTTCCGTGTTGTCGGTGAGATCGACCGACGCGAGGAAGTCGTAGAAATTGAGCTGGCCGACACGGCGCGCGAGCTTGAAGTTCACGTCCGTCTTCGTCGACGGTTTCCACGCCGCCGACAATTCGCCTTTCGGCCGGTAGAACGTGCGCGTCGTGCCGTTGCCGCCGACCTGCGACAGGCGCGAATACTCGCCGCCCGCGGAAAGCTTCATCGTCAGATTCGAGCGGATGGGCCGGCCGTAGCTGCCGATCACTTCGTAGCGATCTTCTTCCACGCGCGCGGTGCCGCCCGGCAGTTCCTCTTCTTCGAAGTTGCCGTTGCCATTCAGCGAAAAAAGGCGCGAACGATTGTCGAGACTATTGAACGCCCCTTCGCCCGAGATCTGCCATTCCGCGCCGCGATTCGTCCAGCGATATTCGCTGCGTCCGATCAGCTCTTTCGTGTCGTCGTCCTGCGTGAATCGATCCGCCTCGGTCGGCGAAGCATCCGCGAATTCCGTCGTGACCACCGTGTCGCTCGGCGTGTGCTCGCCGCGGCCGACGGCGATCAGCTTGAGACGTCCCGGCCCGAGTCCGAATTCGTAATCGCCGCCGACTTCGTAATCGTGACCATGCTCGTCTTGCGTCACGCGCCGCTCGCGGTCCCCGTTGTCGGCCGACAGCCGCGTGCCCGTTTCGAGATAGTCGAAGATCACGCGGCTGTATAGAACGTTCAGATTGCCGACGGACGATCCGGGCCCGTCGTAAACGAGGCGGCTGCTGAAGCGCGGATGATCGTAGTTGCCGCGCCATTCTTCGTTGCGCGTTTCGCGGATCGATCCGTCAGGACGATGGATCCACGTCGGACCGCCTGCGCCGCTGCGATTGCCGCGGTTGTCGACGCCCACCGTGTACTGCAGCGGGCCGGTCGTGCCGCTGAGCGAGAGATCGAAGCGCGTGAACAGCGGATCGGTGTAGTACGTGCGGAACTCGGGACGATATGTGTACTGCCCCGTGATTTTCGAGGAGCGCACGATGACGTTCGCCACCTGACCGGTCAGTCCGGGGATGTGCATCGTCGCGCCGTCGACGATCTCGATGCGCTCGACGTTCGGCGCAGGAATGCGGCTCAGCTCCGTGACGACGTCGTTCGACTTGCCCGACATGCGCTGGCCGTTGATGAGCACATTGCCGCTCGCTTCGCCGAAGCCGCGTTCTTCACTCTCTTGTTTGACGCTGAAGCCGGGCACGCGATCGAGCATGTCCATCGCCGTGCGCGGCGCGAACTGCGCAAAGTCCGCCGGCGTATACGTCCGCACCTCGGCCGGATTGTTCGTCGCCGGAGCAGCCGGCGTCTGCGCGTGCATCGCCACTGCGAAAAACATCGGAACAACCACGGTTGTAATCAGACGGCGAAGATTCATGCGGACTCTTCCTCCCCTCGAATATGACGACATACGACGTCATTCGTAGAACAGAGACGAAAAGTTGCAGCAAAAGTTAGGAAGGCTTGTTTTTTGAGGATGAAGGTCGTGGATGGCGTGACGGAGGTCCGCCCGTTCAGACCAGACCGCGATCGCGCAGCTCGGACTTGATGAACGCGTAGACGATCGGCGCGAGCACGACCCCGCCGACGCCGAACGCCGCCTCGCCAATGATGATCGCCATCAGAATCTCCCACGCCTGCGAGTCGGTCTCGCCGCCGACGATGCGCGAGTTGATCAGATATTCGAGCTTGTGAATGATCACCAGGAACGCGAGCGACGCCACTGCGGTGCCGATGGAGATGCCCATCGAGAGCACGGTGATCACCGCGTTCGAGATGAGATTGCCGAGCACCGGGATCAATCCGCAGACGAACGTGATCACGACCAGCGTCGTCGCAAACGGCACGTGAATCCCGAAGAGCGGGAGGACCACCAGCACGTAGATGCCGGTGAGCGTCGTGTTCACTGCGGAGATCTTGATTTGCGCCGAAGCCACGCTGGCGAACGCGCGGGCGAAACGCTGCATCTTTTCGAGCAGCGCCGCGGCAAGCGGGCCGTGTTGCCGCTCGTCGTGCCGGCGCACGTGGCGGAAGAAGACCAGGATCGCCAGCAGTGATCCCATGATCATGTGCACGAGGCCGATGCCGAGCCACAAGCCGCCTGCGCGCAGCGTCTGCGCGTGCGTCTTCAGCCAGAGCACCACCGTCGCCTTGAAGTCTTCCGCGTCAGTCATGACCTCGGGGATGAATTGGCGGCCGAGGCCGCCGAGCCAGATGCGGACGGAGCCGAGGATGTCCGCCATCTGATTCATCATGTCGGGGATGTTGTCGGCGCCGCGGCGGAGCATCGTGGCCATCAGCGCGGTGCCGCCGATGACGGCTGCGGCCGTCACGACCGTCACGACGAGCAGCGCGAGCGGACGGACGACGCCGCGCGAAATGCGGCGCGCGAACCATTCGGAGACGCGATCGAGGATCAGAAAGAGCGCGAGACCGGCGATGGCTGCGGAGACGAGATGGCGCAGGAGGATGAACATCACCGCGGCGGCGATGAGCGCCCAGGCGGTGATCTCCTCCCATGTCGGTTTTCGCCGCAGGTTCGGTTCGGGAGGAGTGTCGGGAGCGGTCTCGACCGGGATGACCGGCGCGAGCGGATTCGTGCTCATCCCTTTGATTCTACAGCGCTGACGCTTTTGCACCTCGCTCCGTGACGGTTTTGTGCCTCGCGCGCGTTACCCTGCGCAATCGGTCTTCTTTGCGCTCGGCGGGAAGGTTTAGCGCGTCGTGCGAATTGTGCAGTGCTCACGTACACTGCGGGTGAGGGAGTGAGTCATCGTCCAATGTCGATCCTGGCGGCGAAAAAGTTCCGTCCATCTGCGGACATCGTTTGCCGGCGTGTCGGTGACGAGTCCGTGCTCGTGCCGGTGCGCAACAACGTCGGAAATCTCGATTCGGTCTACACGCTCTCCGCGGTAGCGGCACGAATCTGGGAACTGCTCGATGGCGCGCGCGACACGCGAGCCGTGGTCGAGGCGCTGTGCGAGGAGTACGACATCGACGCGGCCACGGCCACGCACGACGTCGAAGAGTTGCTGACGGCGCTGGAAGGGGCGGGGTTGGTTCAACCGGTATGAGCGTGATCGAACAAGGCAGCTACTCGGATTTCAGCCGGATCATCCACGATTCGGTGAACGCGCATCGCGTTCCGGTGAACGGCACGATCGAGGTGACGCGGCGCTGCCCGCTCGAATGCGCGCACTGCTACAACAACCTGCCGATGGACGATCTCGCCGCGCGCAACGGCGAGCTGACTACCGAAGAGCACAAGCGGCTGATCGATGAACTGGCGGAGATGGGCCTTTTGTGGCTCTGCTACTCCGGCGGCGAGATTTTCGCGCGGCGCGACTTCATGGAGATCTACGCGTACGCAAAGAGCCGCGGCATGCTGGTCACGCTCTTCACCAACGGTACGCTCGTCACCGAGCGCATCGCCGACGCGCTGGCTGCCAATCCGCCGTTCACCATCGAGATCACGCTCTACGGCCGCTCGAAGGAAGTCTACGAAGGGCTGACCGGCGTTCCCGGCTCGTGGGAAAAGTGCATGCGCGGCATCGAGCTGATTCTCGAGCGCGGCCTGCCGTTGAAACTGAAAACCGTGGCCGTCTCGATCAACGTGCACGAGATCGCCGCCATGCGCGAATTCGCCGAAAGCCTCGGCGTCGAATTCAAGTTCGACCCGATGATCAATCCTCGCATCGACTGCTCCGCCAGTCCGCTGGCGGTGCGCCTCAGCGAAACGCAGATCGTCGCGCTCGACCTGCAGGATCCGGAGCGCGTCGCCGAGTGGCGGCGCCTGGCGCGCGATTTCGCGCCGCCCGTTCCCGAATCGCCGCAGCTCTACGAATGCGGCGGCGGCGTGAATTCGTTCGCCATCGATCCGAACGGCGAGCTTTCGATCTGCGTGCTGTCGCATGTGGACACGTACAACGTGCGCACCGGCTTTCGCGAAGGTTGGGAGAAGTTTCTCCTCGGCGTCCGCACCCGTCCCGCGTCGCGAGTGACGAAGTGCACCAACTGTGCGCTGCGCTCGCTCTGCGGCCAGTGTGCGGCGAACGGAGAGCTGGAGAACGGCGATCCGGAAATGCCGGTCGACTTTCTTTGCCGCACCGCGCACCTGCGCGCGGAAGTCTTCGGCATCGATGTGCGGCCGCACGGCGACTGCGAATACTGCATCGGCGGCTCGCATCGCGACGCCATCGACCACATGGCCGCCGAAGCGATGGCGCGCGCCGGCGAGGCCATCGAACAGATCAAATTTGCTCCACTGCCTGCCGGCACCGCCGCATCGTGCGGTTCCGGCGGTTGCAACGGCTGCACGCTCACGACCGCGAACATCGGATGAACGGGGACCGGATGAAAGAAAAAGAGCATCCCAAGAAAAATTACGAGAAGCCGCGAGTGTCGCGGTTTCCGCTGCGGCCGGAAGAAGCGGTGCTCGGATTCTGTAAGAGCACCACGACCGCCGGCTCGAACGGCGGCAGCTGCTTCACCGTCGGCTTCTGCTCCACGCCTGGCTCCTGACTCATCGTGACCGACCAGCTCCTCTCCATCGGCGGCATCACGCTCGCGCTTCGTTGCGACGACGCGCGTGTGGACTGCCGTTTCGTCGAACCGTTTTCGCGGTTCGTCGTGGAGGAGGGGAGTCCGGACATCGAGCTGCACGTGACGCTGCACGAGGAAGAACTGGCGTCGCGCGGCTCGCTCGTCTTCGATTCCGGCGCCGTCTGGAAACTGCTGCGCGACGGCGATGGACATCGCATCGAATGCAAGACGCCGCCGCTCGGCGACACGCCGTATCGCGTGGCCACCATCGATTCCTCCTTCACCCGCGGTGAAGTGCACGTCCGCCCGAACCTCGGCGGCCATCCTTTGAACTATCCGCTCGACGAAGTGCTCTTCGCGAACCTTCTGGGACGCGGACGCGGCGTCGAGTTGCACGGCTGCGGCATCGTCGCGCGCGACGGCCGCGGCCATCTCTTCGTCGGCCAATCCGGCGCGGGGAAGACCACGACCGCCGGACTGTGGGGCGACGATGCGGCGGACGTCGTCAGCGACGACCGCGTGATCGTGCGCGTGGTCGACGAGCAGCCGGTGATGTTCGGCACGCCGTGGCACGGCGAGGCGCAGCACGCCTCCGCAGCGCCGTCGCGGCTGGACGGCATCTATCTGCTCGCGCAGTCGCCGGCCAACGAGCTGCGCACGCTTACGGAAAGCGAAGCGGTGGCGCGGCTCTTCGCCTGCTCGTTCCCGCTCTTTTACGATCCGAATGCGCTGGCCTTCACGGTCGATTACTTTCAAAAACTCGTGCGGCGCGTTCCGGTGCGCGAGCTGCGCTTCACGCGCGATCGCGCCGCGGTCGATCTGGTGATGGCGGAGCCGCACGCAGCATGAGCGACCTCACGAACAAGACCATCGCCGCGCTGCTCGCCGACGGCATCGGCGTGTGCTTCAAAGTGAAAGGCGACAGCATGCATCCGCTGATTTGCGCCGACGACTATCTCGTCGTCGAGCCGGCCAGCGCGGAGCATCTCGTCAACGGCGACGTCGTGCTGGCGCGCGCCGATCGCGGACTGACTGCGCATCGCGTCGTGGCCATGGAGCACGGCTGCATCATCACGCGCGGCGACAACGCCTCCTGCGCCGATGCGCCCGTTCCTCACGCGCAGCTCCTCGGCCGCGTGACGCGCGTGGAGCGCAACGGCGAAGCGCAGCGCGTCGGCCGCTATTCGCGAGCGATGCTGGTGATGCGGCGTATGTTGCGCCGCGCCTGGATCCGCTTCGAGAGCTGATGGCGCGCGACGAACAGATCGTCGAGTCGTACGATCGGATGCCGTACGCCAGCACGCTGCAACCGCAGTCGCATCCTGCAAACCTCGCCACGCTCGCATTCCTGCGCGGCATCGACACCGCGTCACCGGCGCGCTGTCGCGTCCTGGAGCTCGGCTGCGCCGACGGCGGAAATCTGTTGCCGATCGCCAGCGAGCTGCCGGACAGTTCGTTCCTCGGCATCGATCTCGTTCCGTCGCAGATCGAAGCAGGATTGCAGCGCGTTAAAGACGCAGGGCTGACCAACGTCGAGTTGCGCGCGATGTCGCTGATGGACGCCGACGCGTCGCTCGGCACCTTCGACTTCATCATCTGCCACGGCGTCTATTCGTGGGTCGACGCGCCAGTGCGCGAAAAGATCCTCGCCATCTGCGCCGAAAATCTCGCACCGAACGGCATCGCGTACATCAGCTACAACACCTATCCCGGCTGGCATTCTCGGCAGATGGTGCGCGAGATGGTGCAGTTCCACACGCGCAACGTCACGGACGACGCGGAGCGGGTGCAGCAATCGGTCGCATTCATGCGCGCGCTCAGCGAAACGACCGGCTCCAGCCACGCGTACGGCGTTTATCTGAAGGGCGCGCGCGAGCAGATGGAAGCGCTCACCAGCGCGAGCTACTTCGTGCACGAGTATCTCGAAGCGACGAACGAGCCGTGCTACTTCCACGAGTTCACGGCGCGCGCTGCGGAGCACGGACTGCAGTTCGTCTGCGAAGGCGATCCGGACAGCGGTGACGCGGAGCATCTGCCACTCGCCGCATTTCAGAACTCGATCCGCGATCGCATCGATGCGGAGCAATACGTCGACTACGCGATCAATCGCTCGTTCCGCCGCTCGCTGCTCACGCACGCGAGCGCGTCGCCGCGGCTCGACATCGAACGCATTCGCCAGCTGCACATCGCCAGTTCCGTGAAGCCGATGCCGCAGGTCGATACGTTTCGCAACGATCGCGGACGCACGTACACGATCCCGAGCGGTCCGATGAAATCGACACTCGAAGCGCTGGCGGCGGCGTGGCCACGATCGCTTTCGTTCGCCGAGCTCGAAGCGCGCGTCAACGCATCCGATCTGCCGCGCATCCTCGACGGCTTGCACGCCAACGGCGCGGTGGAGCTCTCATTGACGCCGCACGAAGTCGTGCGCGGCGTGAGCGAGCGTCCCACTGTTTCGTCATTCACACGTTGGGAAGCGCGGCAGGGAACGAGCGTCACCACGCTGCGCCATCGCGTGATCGGCATTCAGAACGACGACGCTGCGCGCTTCCTTCTGCCGCAGCTCGACGGCACGCGCGATCATGCGGAGTTGCTGCGCATGCTCGATGAGGAAATCGCCGCCGGTCGCATCGAGATGCCGCGGCGATTCGCCGATGCGCGCGCGCTGCTGATGTACGAGTTGCGTCAGGCCGCCGACGTCGCGCTGCTCATCGCGTGACCCACCACGTTTGACGCGCGCGTTCGCGTGATGGCGAAATCCCTCATTGGCAAAGCAGTACAGCTGCGTAAGTGATTGCCTGACGCGCGAAAAAATGTAGAAAAAAAAGCCGCTTCGACCGCGTAAGATGCCGTCACACCCCACAAACAGGGAGCAACGCGACCATCGCGGGAGCTGCGCAGACTTCGTGCGCAACCGCGAATGATTTCGTTGCTGACAAAGGTCATCAATGAAAAAGCTCGCGATCGTAGCGCTTACTTTTCTCGGTCTCGCCGGCGGCGCATCCGCGCATCCCGGTTTGTTCACACGGGCTCCTCGCACCAACGAAGCCGCAACGCTGCGGCGCGTTGAGCTGACCGAGGCGGCGGCCATTCCGCAATGCCGCGGCGTGATCACGGAAGAGATCTTCGACCTCGCCAACAACGCGACCGTCGATCCCGCCGTGACGTTCGAGCACGAACCGAAAAGCGCACGCATCGCGTGTGCGACTCGCATCTGGCAGGCACGCCACACTGCGCCGCCCGTTGAAGTGCACGTCCTCACGGAAGAAGACCGAGAGCGCGAAGAACACGCCGCGCGAGCGCGTGCTGCGGCAGCTGCCGAGGCGAAGGCGGGACGGCCGCTTTCATGGCGGGAGCGGCGTGCGGCTGCGCGCCAGGCGCGCGTCGAAAAAAGCGCCGCCGCAAAGTCGACGCCGAACGCGGGACTTTCCACCGCCGGCCGCAGAGCGCTCGATCTGTATCAGCCGCCGGTCGAACACGACTCCATCTCCGAAGCGAAGATCGCTCCGTACGCCGGTCCGCCCGTCGATCACACGCCCGTCGTTCCCGTGCGCACGCGTCCTCTGCGCGACCTGCCGCTGATTCCGCCCGCGCACCCCGGCAAAGGCGATCACCACGATTTCGAAGGACATCCGGAGCCGGTTCGTCCGCCGCCGCCGGTTGATTCCGCGGAGCCAGATTTCACGCCCGTGCAGACTTCGCTGGGTGCGGTCGTCTCCGCACCGACGTCGACAGGTCTCGGCTTCGACGGCGTCGGCGTCGGTCTCGGCGGCTTCAGCCCCGTCAACAATCCTCCTGACGTCAACGGCCGCGTCGGCGCGACGCAGTACGTGCAGTGGAACAACACGAGCTTCGCGATCTTCAACAAAACGACCGGCGCGCTCATTTACGGTCCCGCCGCCGGCAACACGCTCTTCCAGTCTCTCGGCGGCGCCTGCGCGTCGCACAACGACGGCGATCCGGTCGTGGTTTACGACATCATGGCGGGCCGCTGGATTCTTTCGCAGTTCGTCGTCGAAGCGACGCCGAACTTCTCGCATCAATGCGTTGCGGTCTCCGTCACCGGTGACGCCACCGGCTCGTACTACCTGTACGACTTCGTGACCGACTCGACGAACTTCGTCGACTACCCGCACATCGGCGTCTGGTCCGACGGCTACTACATGTCGACGCACGTGTTCGCTCCGGCGGGAACGCCGCAGGTCGCGGCGCGCGTGTATGTGTTCGAGCGCGACAAGATGCTCGTCGGACTGCCGGCGCGTCAGGTCTCTGCCGATCTGTCGAAGAAAAGCAACCGCTTCCAGTACGGCTTCCTCCCCGCCGATCTCGACAGCAGTACGCCGCCACCCGCGGGTGAAGCGTCATTCATCATCGGACCCGATCCCGCGTTCACCAACCGCACGGACGTCGCGCGCGTGGCAGTGACGTGGGGCACGACGCCGACGATCGCGCTGACTGAAGGAACAGTGAGCGTCGGTATCGGCAACGCGCCCTGCGTAAGCAACACGTCCGCGCAAAACAATCGAGATTGCGTTCCGCAGCCATCACCGGCAGTCGCAGCGGATTACCTCGATAACATCTCGACGCACTACATGTACCGGCTGGCGTACCGTAACTTCGGCGGCAGCCCGGTGCAGGAATCGCTCGTCGTGGCCGCATTGACTGCGGGCAGCGCGAGCACGCCGTCGCACGGCGCGGTGCGCTGGTTCGAGTTCCGGAACGCCGGCAGTTCGAGCGCGATGCCCACGTCGTTCCAAGCCGCGACGTTCGATCCCGACACGGCGTACCGCTGGCTCCCCTCGGCGGCGATGGACAAAGATCACAACATCGCCCTCGGCTACAGCAAGTCGAGCCTCTCCGTCAAACCGGGCATCTACATGACCGGCCGTCTCGGCACCGACACCGTCAATACGATGGGCGCGGAAACGACCGTCATGGCAGGCCTCGGCGTGCAGACCACCGGCGCGGGCAACCGCTGGGGCGACTACAGCGCGATGACGCTCGACCCCATCGACCAGTGCACGTTCTACTTCACGAGCGAGTACCTCAAGACGGACGGCGCGTTCAACTGGTCCACGCGCATCGCGTCGTACAAGTTCCCGTCATGCACCGCCGCCGCCTCGTGGGGCACGGTCAACGGAAACGTCACCTCCTGCCTGACCGGCGTGCCGCTCTCCGGGGTGACTGTCAGTCTGAGCAACGGCTTCGCCGGCTCGACCGACGCCTCCGGTAACTACTCGATCCCGGTCCCCGCGGGCAGCTACACCATCACGGCAGCCGATACCGCGCGCAATTGCGCGACGTCGTCTCCGGCATCTGCAGGCGTCTCTGTCGTGAGCGGCGGAACGTCGACGCAGAACTTCTGCATGAACGGCGGATCGAACCTTCAGTTCAATTCGTTCGCGCTCAGCGACAGCCTGGCCGGCAACAACAACGGCATCGTCAACAAGAACGAATGCGTGAGTGTGAACGTCACGCTGAAGAACAACGGCTGCGCCAACGAAACGGGCGTGTCCGCGACGATGACCACGTCGACGCCGGGCGTCACGGTGTCGCAGCCCAACTCCACCTATCCCGACATGGTCATCGACGCGAGCGGCACGAACGCGACGCCGTTCAAGATCCAGACGTCGAACTCGTTCGTCTGCGGCACGATGATCAGCCTCTCGCTGAATCTCACATACGCCGGCGGCAGCAAGTCGGTCTCGTTGAGCGTGCCCACATGCGCGGGCGGCGCGAGCCAGAGCATTCCGCTCAGCTCCCTCACCGCCGCTGATTCCACCCAGGCCGATCGCCTCGGCCGCGACGGCTTCGCAAGCACCTGCTCGGGCAAAGCCAGCCCGGACGGCGGCTTCGCCGGCACGAAGTACTACAAGACCTTCGCGTTCGCGAACAACGGCGGCTCCGCGACCTGCTTCACCGTGTTGATCAACGCGGCTGCAGGCGGCGCGGGTGACATCGAGAGCGCGGCGTATCTCAACGCCTACGATCCGACGAATCTCAACCTCAACTACCTCGGCGACACCGGCATCGTCGGCCTCGGCACGACGGTCACCAGCGCGTCGTACTCCTTCACCGTGCCGGCCGCGTCGACGTTCGTCGTGGTTGTGAACACGACCGGCACGACGACCTCGTCGCAATTCAGCGGCACCGTCTCCGGCTTCTTCGACTTCACGTCAGGACCGGGCGCGTGCCCCGCGTGCGTTCCGCCCGCGACGCCGAGCATCACTCCGGAAGGTCCGACCATCTTCTGCCAGGGCGGCAACGTGACGCTGACGTCGAGCGCCGCCAGCGGCAACCAGTGGCTGCGCGACGGCGTGACCATCGCCGGTGCGACCGGCCAGCAGTACGTCGCGACCGTCGGCGGCAGCTACACCGTCACCACAACGGTCTCGGGCTGCACCAGCGCCCAGTCGGCCGCGCAGGTCGTGACGGTCAACGCCACGCCGGCCACACCGACGATCACGCCGGGCGGTCCGACCACCTTCTGCACGGGCGGGAGCGTCACGCTGACGTCGAGCAGCGCGAGCGGCAATCAGTGGTCACTGAACGGCACTCCGATCGGCGGCGCCACCGGCCAGCAGTACATCGCCAGCGCCGCCGGCAACTACACAGTCATCGTCACGACTTCCGGTTGTTCGAGCGCCGCCTCTGCGGCGACGAGCGTGACGGTCAATCCGATTCCTGCCACGCCGACGATCAGCGCCGGCGGCCCGACCACGTTCTGCACGCCGGGCAGCGTGACGCTCACGTCGAGCAGCGCGACGGGCAACCAGTGGTCGCTGAACGGCACGCCAATCGGCGGCGCGACCGGCCAGCAATACGTCGCCACCGCCACCGGCAACTACACCGTCGTCGTGACGACGTCCGGTTGCTCGAGCGCTGCCTCGGCGGCGACGAGCGTGACCGCGAATCCGACGCCGGCCACGCCGACGATCACGCCGGGTGGTCCGACAACGTTCTGCACGGGTGGCAGCGTCACGCTGACGTCGAGCAGCGCGAGCGGCAATCAGTGGTCGCTCAACGGCACGCCGATCGGCGGCGCGACCGGCCAGCAGTACATCGCCAATGCGAGCGGCAACTACACAGTCATCGTGACGACGTCCGGCTGCCCGAGCGCTGCCTCGGCGGCGACCAGCGTGACGGTGAATCCGATTCCTGCTACGCCGACGATCAGCGCGGGCGGCCCGACCACGTTCTGCACGCCGGGCAGCGTGACACTCACATCGAGCAGCGCGACCGGCAACCAGTGGTCGCTGAACGGCACGCCGATCGGCGGCGCGACCGGCCAGCAGTACGTCGCCACCGCCACCGGCAACTACACGGTCGTCGTGACGACCTCCGGTTGCTCGAGCGCTGCCTCGGCGGCGACGAGCGTGACCGCGAATCCGACGCCGGCCACACCGACGATCACGCCAAGCGGTCCGACCACGTTCTGCACGGGCGGCAGCGTGACGCTGACGTCGAGCAGCGCGAGCGGCAATCAGTGGTCGCTGAACGGCACGCCGATCGGCGGCGCGACCGGCCAGCAGTACATCGCCAATGCGAGCGGCAACTACACAGTCATCGTGACGACGTCCGGCTGCCCGAGCTCTGCCTCGGCCGCGACCAGCGTGACGGTCAATCCGATTCCTGCCACGCCGACGATCAGCGCCGGCGGCCCGACGACGTTCTGCGCGGGCGGCAACGTGACGTTGACGTCGAGCAGCGCCAGCGGCAACCAGTGGTACAACGGAGTGACGCTGCTCGCCGGCCAGACGGCACAGACGTACATCGCCACCGCCTCCGGCAACTACAACGTCGTGGTGACCACTTCGGGATGCGCCAGCGCTCCTTCGGCGTCGACCGCGGTGAGCGTGACGCCGCTTCCAACCACGCCGACGATCACACCTGACGGCCCGACCACGTTCTGCGCGGGCGGCAACGTCACGCTGACATCGAGCAGCGCAAGCGGCAATCAGTGGCTGCTCAACGGTACGCCGATCGACGGCGCGACGAGCGACACCTACATCGCGACTGCGAGCGGCGCGTACACCGTGACCGTGACGGCCAGCGGCTGCACGAGCCTCGCGTCTGACGCGACGAACGTCACCGTCAATCCGATCCCGGCCACACCCACGATCACGCCTGACGGTCCGACCACGTTCTGCGCGGGCTCGAACGTGACGCTCACGTCGAGCAGCGCAAGCGGCAATCAGTGGCTGCTCAACGGCACGCCGATCGAAGGCGCGACGAACAACACCTACATCGCGACCGCGAGCGGCGCGTACACCGTGACCGTCACCACGACGGGTTGCACGAGCGCGGCGTCGAGCGCGACGAACGTGACCGTCAACCCGATCCCGGCCACGCCGACCATCACGCCTGATGGCCCGACGACGTTCTGCGCGGGCTCCAACGTGACGCTGACGTCGAGCAGCGCGAGCGGCAACCAGTGGTCGCTGAACGGCACGCCGATCGAAGGCGCTACCAACAACACCTACATCGTCACCGCGAGCGGCGCGTACACCGTGACGGTCACGACGAGCGGTTGCACGAGCGCCGCGTCGAGCACTACGAACGTCACCGTGAATCCGATCCCGGCCACGCCGACGATCACGCCTGACGGCCCGACCACCTTCTGCGCGGGCTCGAACGTGACTCTCACTTCGAGCAGTGCGAGCGGCAACCAGTGGCTGCTGAACAGCACGCCGATCGAAGGCGCAACCAACAACACCTACATCGCCACGGCGAGCGGTGCGTACACCGTCACGGTCACGACGAGTGGTTGCACGAGCGCTGCGTCCGCCGCGACGAATGTCACCGTCAACCCGATCCCTGCCACACCGACGATCACGCCTGACGGCCCGACGACGTTCTGCGCGGGCGGCAACGTGACGCTCACATCGAGCAGCGCGAGCGGCAATCAGTGGTCGCTGAACGGCACGCCGATCGAAGGCGCCACCAACAACACCTACATCGCTACCGCGAGCGGCGCGTACACCGTGACGGTCACGACGACCGGCTGCACGAGCGCCGCGTCAAGCGCGACGAACGTCACCGTCAATCCGATCCCGGCCACGCCGACGATCACGCCTGATGGCCCGACGACGTTCTGCGCCGGCTCGAACGTGACGCTCACGTCGAGCAGCGCGAGCGGCAATCAGTGGCTGCTCAACGGCACGCCGATCGAAGGCGCGACAAACAACACCTATATCGCCACCGTCAGCGGCGCGTACACCGTCACCGTCACGACGAGCGGCTGCACGAGCGCGGCATCGAGCGCGACGAACGTCACGGTGAACCCGATGCCGGCCACGCCGACGATCACACCTGACGGCCCGACGACGTTCTGCGCGGGCTCGAACGTGACACTCACGTCGAGCAGCGCCAGCGGCAATCAGTGGCTCTTGAACGGAACGCCGATCGAAGGCGCGACCAACAACACCTACATCGCGACCGCGAGCGGCGCATACACCGTTACCGTCACCACGACCGGTTGCACGAGCGCCGCATCGAGCGCGACGAACGTCACCGTCAACCCGATCCCGGCCACGCCGACGATCACGCCTGACGGCCCGACGACCTTCTGCGCCGGCTCGAACGTCACGCTCACGTCGAGCAGCGCGAGCGGCAATCAGTGGCTGCTCAACGGCACGCCGATCGAAGGCGCGACAAACAACACCTATATCGCCACCGTCAGCG
>DASSMK010000137.1:0-9168 GCA_035688915.1 Thermoanaerobaculia bacterium | reverse complement strand
CTCCTCTTTCAGAATCCGTTCGAAGGCTTCGGCACCATCCAGTACGCCATCGCCGGAGGCTCATTCCTCGTCACCATCGCCGCTTACACCACCAAGTTTCCCATCGGCGTCGTCCTCGGCTTTCTCGGCGTCACGCTGATCCACGAAATCGGCCACGCGCTCGCCATCCGCGCCAAAGGATTGCGCACTGGCTTCATGGTCTTCATCCCATTCATCGGCGGCGCCGTCACGCTCAAAGATCAGCCGCGCACCGCGTACGACGACGCGCAAATCGGACTGGCCGGACCGATCGCCGGCACCATCGCTTCGCTCATCCTCTTGCAGATCTTCAAGTGGACGCACGATCCGCTCTATCTCGTCACAGCCTTCTTCGGCTTCGCGCTGAATCTCTTCAACCTGCTGCCGATCGGCATGCTCGACGGCGGCCGCATCTCCGGCGCGGTGACGAAGTGGATGTGGCTCTTCGGCGGCGGCGCGATCGTCTACAAAGTCTTCAACCAGCCGAATCCGCTGACGATCATCATCGCCGTGCTCGCCGCGTTTCAGGTTTACGCCTCGATCGTGCGCGAGAAAGACGACAAGCTCTTCTACGAAGTCACGCTTCCGCAGCGCGCGGCAATTGCCATCGTCTATTTTGCGTTGGTCATCTTTCTCGGCCATCAAACGTACATGGCCTACGACCGGCTCGAACTATTGCGCCGTTGATTTTTGATACGCTACCGCGCTCGAAACGCACATGAGTCTCTACTTCCTGCTCGCCATTGCCTTCGGTGTGATCACCGGAGCCGACGCTGCTGCCGCGGCGCGGCCGGCGTTCGCCGTGGCGGCGGTGGAGCGGAGCTCGCGTGCCTCGCGCGCCGCGCTGCGCACCGCTTCGGCGCGCCGCGGAGCGCCTCGCTCTCCGCGCGCCCGCGTTCGCATCACCTCGTTCCTCCGTCTCGAAGTTCTCCTCTCCGGCATCACGCCGATCCGCGCGCCCGCGCTCTGATCCGACGCCTGCTGTTCGCTGCCGTCGTGTCATCCGTTTCTCCAGTGAAGGACCATTCATGATCGACAAACTACTCACACTCGTGTTCGGCTCGAAGCACGACCGCGACGTGAAAGCGATGCGCCCTATCGTCGCGCAGATCAACGCGCTCGAGCCGAAGATCAGCCGCCTTTCCGATGACGAGCTGCGCGCGAAGACCACCGAATTTCGCGAGCGCCTGCGCCCGTTCGTCGAAGCGATCGAAGCGGCGAAGAAGGAAGTGCCGCGCGACGACAACAACATCAAAGCGGCGCGCGCCGATCTGCAGGACGCGCTGAACGACCTGCTGCCGGAAGCGTTCGCCGTCTGCCGCGAAGGCGGCAAGCGCATCCTGAACATGCGTCACTTCGACGTACAGCTGATGGGTGGCATCGTGCTCCATCGCGGCAAGATCGCCGAGATGAAAACGGGTGAAGGCAAGACGCTGGTCGCGACGCTTCCCGTCTACCTCAACGCGCTCACCGGCCGCGGCGTGCACGTCGTCACCGTGAACGATTACCTCGCCCGCCGCGACTCCGAGTGGATGGGCCGCCTCTACAAGTTCCTCGGCCTCACCGTCGGCGTCATCCAGAACCCGCACGGCGACCGCGAGCGCCAGCACGCGTACCGCTGCGACGTCACGTACGGCACGAACAACGAGTTCGGTTTCGACTACCTGCGCGACAACATGAAGTTCGATCTCGAAGCGATGGTGCAGCGCGACCACGTCTTCGCCATCGTCGACGAAGTCGACTCCATCCTCATCGACGAAGCGCGCACGCCGCTCATCATCAGCGGCCCGTCGGAAGAATCGACCGACAAGTACTACACCGCCGCGCGCATCGTCCCGAAACTGATCAAAGACAAGGACTACCAGGTCGATGAGAAGCAGCACACGGCGGTGCTGACCGAAGAAGGCGTGCTGCACGCGGAGAAGCTGCTCGGCAACATCGAGCTGTACGACCCCGCGAACATCGACCTCCTGCACTCCGTGACGCAGGCCGTGCGCGCGCATTCGCTCTATCGCAACGAAGTGCAGTACGTCGTCAACGACGGCGAAGTGATCATCGTCGACGAGTTCACCGGACGCCTGATGCCGGGCCGGCGCTGGTCGGACGGTCTGCACCAGGCCGTCGAAGCGAAGGAAGGCGTGCGCATCGAGAGCGAGAACCAGACGCTCGCCACGATCACGTTCCAGAACCTCTTCCGCATGTACGAGAAGCTGGCCGGCATGACCGGTACGGCCGACACTGAGGCCGCGGAGTTCGACAAGATCTACAGCCTCGACGTCGTAGTCATCCCGCCGAACCGGCCGAACATCCGCCGCGATCAGGCCGATCTCGTCTATCGCACCGAGCGCGAAAAGTTCGAAGCGATCGTGAAAGAGATCAAGGAAATGCAGGCGCACGGGCAGCCGGCGCTGGTCGGCACGATCTCCATCGAAAAGTCCGAGCAGCTCTCTTCGATGCTGAAGAAGAACGGCGTGCCGCACGTCGTGCTGAACGCGAAGTATCACGAGCGCGAAGCGGAAATCGTCGCGCAGGCCGGCCGCAAAGGCGCGGTGACGATCGCCACGAACATGGCCGGCCGCGGCACCGACATTCTGCTCGGCGGCAACCCGGAGTTCCTCGCCGCGCAGAAATTGAAGGATGTCGAAGATCCGCTGGAGCGCAAGCAGGTCGAGCATCAGATCAGCTCCCAATGGAAGGAAGATCACGAAGAAGTCGTCCGCCTCGGCGGCCTGCACATCCTCGGCACCGAACGCCATGAATCGCGCCGCATCGACAATCAGCTGCGCGGCCGTTCCGGACGTCAGGGCGATCCCGGCTCATCGCGCTTTTACCTGTCGCTCGAAGATGACCTCATGCGCATCTTCGGCGGCGACCGGATCATGGGGCTGATGGAGCGCCTGGGGATGGAAGAAGGCGTTCCCATCGAGCACGGCATGGTCACGCGCGCCATCCAGCGCGCGCAGACGCAGGTGGAAGGCCGCAACTTCGAAGCGCGCAAACACCTGCTCGAGTACGACGACGTGATGAACAAGCAGCGCGAGTCGATCTACACGCTGCGCCGCGCCATTCTCGACGGACGCGAAGGGAAGGACTACCTCCTCAACGCGGCGGACGAGATCGTGGAGTATCTCGTCGACACGCACTACCCCGAAGATGCGAAGGATCACCCGAACGCGACCGAGTTGAACGTCGAGCTGTACGAGTACTTCGGTCTCGATCTCGCCGCGGCAGGCGTGGATCTCGACACCATGCGCCGCGACGCCGTGAAGTACAACCTCGTCGAAGCGGTCAACAAACGTTACGAAGAAAAAGAGGCGCTGATCGGCAGCGACAACATGCGCCTCAACGAAAAGTACCTCCTGCTGCAGGTCATCGACCAGCAGTGGAAGGATCACCTGCTGAACATCGATCACCTCAAGGAAGGCATCGGCCTGCGCGGCTACGGCCAGCGCGATCCGCTGGTGGAGTACAAGCGCGAATCGTTCGAGCTCTTCCAGGACATGATGGAGCGCATCCAGGATCGCGTGGTGAAGATCCTCTGGAAGATCGAGCTGGCCGGCGGCGGCCGCGAAGAAGAGCGCGAAGAAGCGCAGCGCGTGCAGCGCGCGTTGCCCCCGCAGCCACCCAAACAGCAGCTCACCTTCAGCGGCGCGCCGAAAGAAGCCGCCGCGCCGGTGAAGCGCTCGCAGGCCAAAGTGGGCCGCAACGACCCCTGCCCCTGCGGCTCGGGCAAAAAGTACAAAAAGTGCCACGGCACCGACGCGGCGTAAAATCGCCGCGAATGCCGGACCTCGCCATCGAGATCGACAAAGCCAAACTCCGTGACTTCTGCCAACGGTGGAAGATCACGGAGTTTGCGCTCTTCGGGAGCGTCACACGGCCGGCGGAGTTTCGCGCGGATAGCGATGTGGATGTGCTGGTGCGGTTTGCGGACGCGCCGACATTTGATGATTGGCTCTCGATGCGCGAAGAGCTGATCGCGCTCTTCGGCCGCGACGTCGATCTCGTCGAGCGACAGGGTGTCGAGCGGATGCGCAACTACCTCCGCCGTGCTGCCATTCTCGAATCGGCGGTGTTGCTTGACGCCGCGTGAGCAGCAGTACCTGCTCGATATTCTCCTGGCGGCCGAAGACGCGCTGTCATTCGTCGCCGGCCTCTCGTTCGATGAATTCGCGTCGAACGCACTCGTTCGGCGTGCGGTGCTTCAATGTCTCAGCGTCATCGGTGAGGCAGCCGCGAGAATCACTAAGCTGGCCGAGGGCGACGTCCCCGATTTACCGTGGCAGAAGATGAAGAACCTGCGCAACGTCATCGTGCACGACTATGAGGGCGTGAACCTGCCGATCATCTGGCAGATCGTCACCGCCGAATTGCCGAAGGTCGTCGCGACCCTCTCGCCGCGCTTCTTGGACCGTGGGCGCTAAACTAACGCGAATGCCGGACCTCGCCATCGAAATCGATAAAGCCAAACTCCGTGACTTCTGCCAGCGGTGGAAGATCACAGAGTTTGCGCTTTTTGGGAGCGTGACACGGCCGGCGGAGTTTCGTGCGGATAGTGATGTGGATGTGCTGGTGCGGTTCGCGGAAGGGACGCCGTGGACGCTCTTCGACTTTGTTCACGCGCAGGATGAGCTTGCGGAGCTGTTCGGGCGGCCGGTCGATCTCGTCGAGCGCGATGCGGTCGAACAGAGCGACAACCGCTTCCGGAAGCGCGCGATCCTGAACTCGGTGGTGCTCCTCGATGTTGCCTGAGCGCGACTATGGCTACCTCGACGACATCCGCTTGTACGCGCAACGCGCGCTGAAACACACCGAGGGCTGGACGTTGGAACGATTGGTCGCGTCGCCTGCCATGCAGGACGCGGTGATCCGTTGCCTGATCGTCATCGGCGAAGCTTCGGGCCATCTGACAAAGGCTGCGCATGCCGCGCTGCCGGAGTTCGACTGGTTGGCGATGACCGGCATGCGTCACGTGCTCGTCCACGCGTACGGTCGGATCGATCTCGAAAAGGTGTGGCATGTCGTCGTCGACGAACTGCCGCGCCTGGCAGCGCGCCTGGAGACGTACCTCGGAGGAACGGGATGACCCGAACCATCGGCTTCATCGGCGCCGGAAACATGGCGGAGGCCATGATTCGCGGGCTTTTGCGTGGCACCTTCAAGCCGGAGCAGGTCTCCGCGTCCGGGCCGCGCGAGGAACGTGTGCGTGAGTTGCGCGAGGCGTATGCCATCACGGCGACGACGGACAATCATGTTCCCGCCGCTGCGGACATTGTCGTGCTCTCCGTGAAGCCGCAGATCTTCGGCCGCGTGCTCGATGAAGTGGCCAGCTCGATTCGGCCCGATGCTCTGGTCATCTCGATTGCTGCGGGCATTCCGGTGGCGGCGATTCAGGGGCGGTTGGCCAGTGGCACGCGCGTCGTGCGTGCGATGCCGAATACGCCGGCGCTCGTCGATGCTGCGGCGACGGCCATCGCAGGCGGCGAGCATGCGCGCGAATCCGATCTCGCCGATGCGAAGCAGATCTTCGACGCCATCGGTCTCACGGTCATCCTCGACGAATACCAGCTCGACGCGGTGACGGGACTCTCGGGCTCCGGTCCCGCGTATGTGTTTCTGATTCTGGAAGCGCTCAGCGATGCGGGCGTGAAGGTCGGCCTCTCTCGCCGTACCGCGCAGCTCCTCGCCGCGCAGACGCTCCTCGGCTCCGCGAAGCTGCTGCTCGAGACCAACGAGCATCCTGGCCGCCTCAAAGACATGGTCACGTCGCCGGGCGGCACGGCCATCACCGGACTCCACACGCTGGAGAACGGCGGCGTCCGCACCACGCTCATGAACGCGGTGGAAGCGGCCACGCTCCGCTCGCGCGAGCTCGGTCAGGCCGTGCTGAAAAAAAGCTGAGCGCAGCGACTTCCAAGCATCCGGCGCCCGCCGCAATTAGAATTCGCGTTGCGTGAACGAACACGATGCACTGACGGACGTCGAGCGCGAGCTGGAAGAAGCGACGACGCGCGCCCGCACGCTCACCGAGAAAACCGACGCGCGGCACTTCACGGTGCGCCCGCATCCCGCCAGCTGGTCGGCCGCCGAATGCCTCGCCCATCTCAGCATCAGCACGGAGATGTTTCTGCCGGTGCTGCGCGACGCCATCGATCGCGCGCGCCGCAGTGAGCTCCGCGGCAAGGGACAGCCCACGATGGACATCCTCGGCCGCGTGCTGCGCTGGTTCCTCGAGCCGCCCATCCGCCAGCGCGTGAAGACGTCGCAGCCGTTCGTGCCGAAATCGACGCGCGCTCGCGCCGATGCCTTCGCCGAATTTCGATCGCTGCAGGAAAAGCTGCTGGCGATGATCGAAGAAGCGCGCGGACTCGATCTCAAGAAGATGAAGGTCGTTTCCCCGTTCGACAAGCGCGTGCGCTACAACGTCTTCTCCGCGTTCCGCATCATCGCCGCGCATCAGCGCCGTCATCTCTGGCAAGCCGAGCAGGCCATCGAAGAAGTCCGCCGCCAGAGCCTCGCCCTCGGCGCCGCCTAAGGCGCGGCGCTTGCTCGTTTGTCGAGCATGTCCCGCTGGCTCGCACTCTTCGCGCTCCTCACTGCCACCGTTGTCACGGCCACTCCGCCGCCGCCCACGATCACCATGTCGTTCGAATGGCGCTCGCCCGAGACGCTGGTCGTGCACGTCGATTCGCAGGATGTGCACGAAGACGCAACGCTGATCGTCGCCGCCGGCGAGCGCGTCTTCACCGAGCAGCCGTTCGCGATTCGCAAGGGACGCGTGGAAGCGTTCGTGACGGTGCCGGTCGCGAACGACGTCGAGGACGTGAACGTCCGCGTGATGACGCCATCCGGCACCGCGCTGCTCAGCGATCGTCTGCACATCGCGCGCGACGGATCAGGCGGCACGCGGTTGATGTCGCGCGAAGAAGTGGAAGCGATGTACGCCGCGCAACGCGAGGAAGAACGGCAGCGCGCGGTGCGCACGCGTTACCGCAAGGACTAGCTCTTCTTCAGCTTCGCGCGCAGCACTTCGATGATGCCGGGCAGGATCGACACGACGATCACAATCAGAATGACGATGTGGATGTGTTTCTCGGCCTGCGGGAAGATCTTGATCAGCGAGTAGCCGATCATCGTCATCGAGAACACCCACGCCACGCCGCCGACGATGTTGTACGCGGCGAAGCGGCGGTAGCCCATGTTGCCGATGCCCGCCACGACCGGCGCGAAGGTGCGCACCACCGGCACGAATCGCGCGATGATGATGGTCTTGCCGCCGTGGCGCTCGTAGAAGTCGTGCGTGGCGATGAGATGCTTTTTCTTGAAGAAGAACGAGTCTTCGCGGCGGAAGAGGGCGGGGCCGAGGCGGCGGCCGATGAAGTAACCGGTGGCGTCGCCGAGGACGGCGCAGGTCATCAGCAGCGCATTGAGGAGCACGATGTTCAGGTCACCCTTCGCGGCGAAGAGGCCGGCGGTGACGAGTAAGGAATCGCCCGGCAGGAAAAAGCCGATCATCAATCCCGTCTCGATGAACACGATGATGGAGAGGCCGACATAGCCGCCCGTCTGCACCAGTCCGCGAACGTCGGAGAGGAAATGAAAGAGGTTGCGAAGCGATTCCATGAGGGACGCGAATCCTAGCATGGAGAATCCGGTAGCTCGTTACGACGTCATCGTCCTTGGCGGAGCCTTCAGTGGCGCGTCCGCCGCGCTGCTGCTGCGTCGCGAAGCGCCGCATCTGCGCGTCCTGATCGTCGAAAAAGCGGAAGCATTCGACGCGAAAGTCGGCGAGGCCACGACGGAGATGTCGGCGATGTTTCTGACGCGCCGCCTCGCGCTGTGGCATCACCTCGAAGCGGAGCATCTGCCGAAGGAAGGGCTGCGTTACTGGTTCGCGAACGACAAGGTCACCGGCCACGCGAACGCCAGCGAAACCGGCGGCACGATCCGCAGCACCGTCCCCGCGTTTCAGCTGCGCCGCGACACGCTCGACGAATACATCCTCGAGTCCGCGGTGCGCGAAGGCGCGGAGCTGTTGCGTCCCGCGAAAGTGTTGAACGCGACCATCGGCGAATTCGATCATCGCGTGATCGTCGAAACGAACGGCGAGTCGCGCGAGCTCTCCTGCCGCTGGCTGCTCGACGCCACCGGCCGCGCGAACTTCATCGGCCGGAAGCTCAATCTGATCGAGCGTAACGACGAGCATCCGACCGCCGCGATCTGGTGCCGTTGGAAGAACGTGCGGCACATCGACGATTTCGCGGCGCGGAACGGATTCGCCGGCGGCAACATCGGTTCGCGCCGCTTGGGCACGAATCACTACACCGGCTATGGCTACTGGATCTGGGTCATTCCCCTCGGCAACGGCGAAACGAGCATCGGCGTCGTCTTCGACAAGCGGCTCGTCGATCTGCATCACTCGAAGAATCGCGCGGACGATTTCATCGCCTTTCTGAAAGCGATTCCGGCGCTTGCGGAGTTGCTCGATGGCTCGGAGCCGCGTCTCGACGATCTCCGTTTCTATTCGCACCTCGCGTACTGCACGAAGCAGTACATGGGCAAAGGTTGGGCGCTTCTCGGCGATGCCGCCGCGTTTCTCGATCCGTATTACTCGCCCGGTCTCGACCACGCCGCGTTCACGATCGAAGCAACGGTGAACATCGTCAAAGAAGAGACGATGGGGAAGGACGTTGCGCCGGCCATCGCGGAGCACAACGAGACGTTCGTGCGCTCGTACTGGCGCTTCTTCCGCGCGGCGTATCGCGACAAGTACTACTACATGGGCGAGGCGGATCTGCTCAGCGCCGCGATGCTCATCGACACCGCGCAGTACTACATCTTCGTGGTCATCCCGGCGTACCGGCTGCTGAAGAAGTTCCACTGGATGCCCGTGCTCGGCCCAAAGCCGGCGTTCATCAGCTATCACATGATGCAGGCGTACAACCGGCGCTTCAAAGCGATCGCGTTGACGCGCCGCGCGGCCGGCGCCGCTGGGCTGTATAACCATGGGCGGCGCATCAAGGCGTACTTTAATCTCGGCGCCGCGCCGCTGCAGATGGTCATGCGCGGGCTGAAATTGTGGACGCGCGCGGAAGCAAATGCGTTGCGCTTGAAGCTGCGGCGGAAGAAGAAAGTCGCGGTCCCGTTGGA
>DASSMK010000136.1:0-53174 GCA_035688915.1 Thermoanaerobaculia bacterium | reverse complement strand
GGTCTGGGGCCCGCGGCCCCAGCCGCCGGAGGCCCCCCGGTCATCGTCGTCATCGGATAGAATCCCGCCGCCACATCTCACCGGAGGTTGCATGACCACCCAGACAATTGATCTTGCTCCCGGAGCGCCGCTCACGCTGCTCTCGGAAGACGAACAGATGTTCCAACAGAGCGTGCGCGAGTTCGCGATCGAAAAGATTCGGCCGCTCGTTCATCAGATGGATCACGACGCCAAGATGGCGCCGGAGCTCATCTCCAGCTTCTTCGAGCTCGGCATCATGGGCATCGAGACGCCCGAGCAGTACGGCGGCGCCGGCTCTACGTTTTTCACGGCGGCGCTCGTGGTGGAAGAGCTGTCGCACGTCGATGCGTCTTGCGGCGTGCTGGTCGACGTGCAGAACACGCTCGTCAACAATGCGCTGATTCGTTGGGGCAACGAAGACCAGAAATCGAAATACCTCTCCATGCTCGCGCGCGACACCATCGGCGCGTACGCATTGTCGGAAGCGGGCTCCGGCTCCGACGCCTTCGGTCTCGCTTTGAAGGCGGAAGACAAGGGTGACCACTTCGTCCTCAACGGGCAGAAGCTCTGGATCACCAACGCGGCCGAAGCGGGCGTCTTCATCGTCTTCGCGAACGCGAATCCGTCGGCGGGATACAAAGGCATCACGGCCTTTCTGATCGAGCGCGATTTCCCTGGCTTCTCGGTCGGCAAGAAGGAAGACAAGACCGGCATCCGTGCGAGCTCCACCTGCGAGCTCATCCTCGAAGATTGCCGCGTTCCCCGCGAAAACGTCCTCGGCGAAGTCGGCAAGGGCTACAAGATCGCCATCGAAACGCTGAACGAAGGGCGCATCGGCATCGGCGCGCAGATGATCGGCGTGGCTCGCGGCGCGCTGGAGCATGCGATCGCTTACTCCAAGGAGCGCAAGCAGTTCGGCGAGCCCATCTCGTCGTTCCAAGGCATCCAGTTCCAGATCGCGCAGGCGGCGACGGAGCTGGAGGCGGCGCGCCTGATGGTCTACAACGCGGCGCGGCTCAAGGACGCGGGCAAACCGTTCGTGCGCGAAGCCGCGATGGCCAAGCTCTTCTCGTCGCAGATCGCGGAAAAGGTGACGTCCGTGGCGGTGGAGATCTTCGGCGGCAACGGCTACACCAAGGAGTACCCGGTGGAGAAGTTCTGGCGCGACTCGAAGATCGGCAAGATCTACGAGGGCACGAGCAACATGCAGCTGGCGACGATCGCGAAGACGATCCTCACCGACCGCCTGTAAGTTCGATTCGGGGGCGGCGCGATGCCGCCCCTCACCTTTCCCGCTGCGCTCGCGCCAGCCGCTGCAAAAAGTCGAAAGCGATGCCGCCGCTCGTTTTGCGCAGCGACATCAGGTAGACGGCGATGGCCACCGCGCCGCCGAGCCAGGCGAGCGTGCCGAATTCTTTCTCGTGCGGGAAGAACGGCCAGAGCATGAACAGCACGCCGCCGATCACGCCGGCGATGAGGAGCATGATCCGCTGCGCGCGCGGCGCATCGACGTCGCGATTGCAGCGCAGGGTCACGGTTTCGTCCTGCCACGTCACCGAGCATTCGATCGAGCCGGCCGTCGCGGCGCCGCGGCGGAGCGGCAACGTAAAGTCGCGCGCCCCTGCGCGCAGTGCGCCGAGCTCGCCGCCGTACAGCTCCACGAGCTCCTGAATGGTCTCGTCGATGCCGTCCACCGGCACCCGGTCTTCCGACAGTTCCACCGGCTGATTCGTCTCGCTCATCCCTCTCTCCGTTCACCCAGCCACGCGCGACGCACATCGCTCTCGCCGGCAATCTTCAACTCGATCGTGACGCGCGGATCGGCCTTCAGTGGCAGCGACAGCGTCTTCATCACACCCCAGCGCGCGATGAGCAACTCCGCCGATTCACGTCCCGCCGCTCCGTCCAACGCGCTCGCCAACGCGGACGCAGTGTTTGTGCGCGTGCCGTCGAGCGCCACCAGTTCATCGCCCGGCAGCACGCTCGCGTCCATCGCCGCACCACCGCGCGTGACGTTTTGCACGAGCAGCGCGCCGTCGATCGCTTTCACTTTCGCACCGAGTGCCGGGGCCGGCGAGTGCGCGCGCGAGTCGAACGCAACACCCACCGTCCGCAGCAATTCCGCGTACGGCAGGTCGTCCGTGCCGTCGACGTAGCGCGCGAAAAAGTCGCCCACGTCTGCCACGCGCGCCACGGCACGCTCCAGCGCATCCTCTTCCAATCCCACGCCGCGCGCGCCGTATTCACTCCAGAGAATGCCCAGCACGTCATCGAGCGACTTCGTTCCGCCGGAGACGCGCCGGATGGTCAGGTCGAGCAGCATCGCCACGAGCTGACCTTTGTTGTAGAACGAGTACCAGGCGTTCGAATGATCGTGCATGCGCGACGGCTCGCTCAGCCAGCCGTCGAAGCTCGCCTGCGCGAGCGAGAGATGCCGCCGCGCCGGCAGATTCTCCAGCGTCTCGATCTCCTTGCGCAGATGCGCGACGTAACGCTCCTCGCTCCAGAGGCCGGAGCGCACCAGCGTCAGCTCGCCGTAGTACGAGGTCATCCCTTCCATCACCCACAGCAGCCGCGTCGGCGTCTCCGTCGAGTAGTCGTACGGAAGAAACCGCGCCGGCAGGATTCGCTTCACGTTCCAGACGTGAAACAGCTCATGCGAGGTGATCGAGAGCATGTGGTCGTAGCCGTCGTCGCCGGGCTTTGCGCCGAGAAGCGCGGAGCGCTCCAGCATGATCGACGAGGAGTCTTCGTGCTCCACGCCGTGCCACATCGCGCCGACGTGATAGAGGAAGCGGTACTCGCGAAACGGCAGCCCGCCGAAGAGCTCCGCCTGATAGCGAACCATCGCCCGCACCGGCTCGATGTACTGCTCGGTGTCGATGCCTTCGTCGCCGCGAAAGATGAGATGAATGGTCGCGCCGCTTTCGAGGAACGTGTGCCGCGTCATCCGCTCCGCACAAATCGTGGGCGAGTCGATCAGATGATCGTAGCCGCGCGCGCGAAACGTCGTCCCCTCTCCATCGCGCACCAGCTGCGTCTCGATCCGCCAGCCCGCCGGCGCCGCGATCGTCAGCCGATGCTCGTCCTCGCGCAAACCCTCCACCATCATGAAGAGGTTCGAGCCGTTAAAGTACGCCTCCTCCGCATCGAGGAAGCTCGATCCCGCGTCGAGCACGCCGGCGTAGTAGCGGTAGCGGAACGTGACTTCCTCGCCCGCGCGCGCGGGCACGCGCCACGACGACTTGCCGTCTTTCCACGCGCCGGCGCTCCATTCGCGCACATTCGCCGCGAAGTTCTGAATCAGATAACGGCCGGGACGCCAGGCGGGCAAAACGAGACGCGGATCGTCCGCCGGAGCAACGAACGTGATGGCCACGTCGTACAGCCGCTCGTTCGGGTCGCCCCACGAGAGGAGGTAATGCACCATGCGCGGATCATATCGGGTAGGGCCGCGCACCGCTCAGTCACTCCTCCAGACAGGAGGAAGAATCATTGAAACGTCTGGTCGTATGTCTTCTGCTCGTCACGTTTACCAGCACGACGACGCTCTACGCTTTCCTGGAGGATCTCTGCCTTCCGCGCCGAAGCGCTGACGGCAAGTTGAGCTGGTGCGTCGCGCCGACCTGCCCGGTTGCGCAAGCGAATCCGAATCGCGCCTGCCTGGTGCAGCTCGTCGATTTCGGCACGATCAAGCCGGGCCGCAGCATGATCCACATGGATTCCACCTACTTCCTCGCCCAGGCCCTCGGCTACCGCGCCGACGTCGCGTACTGGATCGCGGCCTACAACGAGGTCACCGACTACACGCAGTACGTGCCGATCGATCAGTGCGGCGTGCAGGCGGCGAATGACGTGTCGATCCAGAACGGCATGACGCAGCAGACGGCCGTGAACAGCGGCCGCGATTTCATCACCGCGCAATTCAACGGCTTCCAGCGCACGAACCTGCAGACCGACGGGCCGCTCGACCACTACATCGTCAACTACTCGCCGAACGGCCAGGGCACCGACGTCCACGGCGCCGGCGGCGTGCAGGCCATCTATCCGCTGTACTACCCGCGTCCCGGCTATCCCTTGCACATCGACGACACGTATCAGAAGACGCTCGCCAATCTCCGGCAGTGGGCCATGATCGCGACGAACGATCCGGGCGTGCTCTGCACCGTCGGCTTGACTGTCACGGCCTCCGACGGCACGACGCAATGCCTGACCGGCTCGACGATCACCGGCCAGGTGCCAGTCATCACCGCCAGCCAGCGAGGCATTCCGATCAGCGTAGCCACCGGCAACAAGGTCCTGAACTACATCGCCGGGACCAACGGCGGCGCGCCGACGATCACCTACTACGATCAACTGCAGTCGTATCTCGACGATCCCGCGAAGACGACCGGAAAGCTTTGGCTCTCCTCGCCGCCCGTGCCCGTGCCGGTGCAGGTGGCGCGCTTCGGCATCTATCTGCACACGATGCAGGATTCGGCGTCGCACTCGACCTACTGCGGCGACGACGCCCCTTCCGTCCCCGGCGGCCGCGATCCCGGCACCTACATGTACTCCTCGGGCAACCAGATCAAGCTCGCGTTCGGCCAGGGCTGCGCCGCCGGACCGCATCTCGCCGGCCACGTGCAGGAAACCGGCACCGGCGACAGCGCGCTCCCGCTGCGCGTCTACACCGCGATGAACATCACGGTCGACGAGCTGATCGCGTTCGGCAACAACGTCGCGCGGCAGCACGGCTGGCTGTCGAATCCGGATCTGCTGCCGCCCGACAGCATCGGCGGCAGGAATGCACGCGGCCAAAGCGCCGACGATCTGAAAGCGGCGCTCGTCGGCACGATCGTCTCCGGCACCGCATACACGCGCGGCGAGGTTTACCAGTCGGGCATCGTGAGCCTGCCGCTGCAGCAGCCGCGATCGCTCGAGCGCCTGCACGCGATGAACGCCGCGCTCGCGCGGTACAGCGCCACGCTCGCCGCACAGACACGCCCCGGCGCGACATTCACGCCGCTCGCCGTGCTGCCCGGCAACTCGGCCGATCCGAGGGACACCAGCGTTTGCTGGCAGAAAACGATGTAGATCAGCGCAGCGTCTGCAACAAAGGAACGAAGAGACCGGCGGCGGAGCGAACGATCAAGTCGCTCCCCGCCAACTCGCGTGCGTGCGGATGGCTGTCGGTGCACGCGATGGCCGCGAACAGTCCCGAATCGACGACGCGACGCAGCGAATCGCCGGGAAAGACGCCGTGTGTGGCGATCGCGTAGATTTTCCCCGCGCCCGCGTCGCGATACGCGCGCGCAGCATTCATCAGTGAGCCGCCGGTGCGGATCATGTCGTCGTAGATGACGACCGTTTGTCCCTGCAGGCTCGTGCTGATTGCCGTCACCTCGGTCGACTCCGGCGTGAGGCGGCGCTTGAAGACGAATGCTGCGGGCACGCCGAGATCGTTCGCGAGGGATTCCACCCACTTCGCGCGGCCGGCGTCGGTGGAGCCGAGGACGAACGACGGACCGGCGAGCTCGCGCGCGAGCGGTTCGATGAGCGGCTTAGCGTAGACGTGAAACGGACGGATCGGTCCTTCGAAGTAATGCGGGATGCCTTCGCTGTGCAGATCGAGCAGGAGGACCGAGGAGCCGAGCTTCGGGCGCGGAATCGAGGAGATCAGGCGCGCTCGCGTTTTCGCCACCACCGCTTCGCCATGCAGTGCGGCGCGTTCCATCGTCGCGTAACCAAACCACGGCATGACCAGCGACAGCGTACGCGCGCCCCACTCCACGGCGGCGCACGCGAGGTCGTACAACTCGAGCGTCGCTTCGTCGCTGATCGTGCCGCCGACCAACACCACGTCGCGGTCGTTCACTTCTTCGACCAGGCGCAGATAGCGCTCGCCGTCGGGGAAACGATCGCGTTCGACGGCGCCGATCGGGGCGCCGAGGAGCGCGGCCAGTTCGCGTGCGAAGGCGTCGTATGCGGTGATGGAGAGAACGACGGTGCTCATCGCCGCGAGCGATTGTGCACGAAAGGCGCCGCCGCGTCGTGCACGGCGGCGCCTCGTTTTCCGATCAGACGAAAGGATTCTCGTCAGCGGTGGGGCCGTACACGCTCGGCACCGCGACGTCGAGCATGCGCAGGTAGAGCGAGAGCTGGCCGCGGTGGTGGTACGTGTGATTGAGAAGAATCGTGCGGATGGCGGCGAGGCGCGGCAGCTCGAACAGCGTCTTGCCGTTCATCTGCATGCGCCACGTTGCGGCGAGGCCCTCGTCACCCCACTCGCGCAGCCGTTCGGTGGCAAAGGCGACGTTCGTATCGAGCGTCTCCACGAGTTGCTGCGCGCTCGTGGCCTGCGGCAGCGGGACGTTCGGCGGCCCGGTCTCGAGATCCTTCAACATCTCGACGATGCCGCGCGGGAGGTTGGCGACATGCATGGCCAGCTTCCCAAGCGTCATCGACTTCTCGTGTGGCTTCCACGACATCTTGTCTTCCGGCACGCGCTCCAGCACGCGCCGCGTGGACGCGGATTCGCGCGTCAGCTCATCGATGAACACCTGCACGATCGACATCACTGCACTCCTTTCGGATCCATCCACATCACTTCCCAATGATGGCCGTCGAGATCGTAGAAGCTCCAGCCGTACATGAAGCCATGATCCTGCGGATCCATGGCGTGGCGTCCGCCGTTGTCGATGGCTTTGCGCACGAGCGAATCGACTTCCGCCCGGCTTTCACACGAAATCGCGAACAGCGCCTCGGTTACCTTGGTCGTGTCCGCGATCTCGTTCTTCATGAAGCCGCGGAAGAACGGCTCGGCGAGCAGCATGACGGACGCCTTGTCGCTGATGATCATGCAGGCCGCTTTGTCGTCGGTGAACTGCGGGTTGTAGGTGAAGCCGAGGGCGGAGAAGAAGTCCATCGACTTCTTCAGATCGCGGACGGAGAGGTTGATGAAGATGTCACGGGCCATGGTCGTCGGAATCTCCTCGAAGTGGATTTACTGGACAAATGGAACGAGCGCGCGGAGGCGACGGTCGCGGAGCCACAGCCCGCCCCACAGCAGCAACGCCACGTAGGTGGGAAAGAGGATGTGGCTGAAGAGCGGATTGCCGATGCGGACGTGCGTGGCGACCGCGCCGCCGAGATAGCCGGTCCAGAGGATGGCGCCGAAGACGGCGGTGCGCGGCAAGACGTAGAGGATGAGGCAGACCAGCTGCACGATGCCGAGCGGCAGGATGACGCTCGCGGGCCAGCCGAGCTGCGTGGTGCCGTCGATCACGGCCGCGGGACGCATCAGTTTGCCGATGGCGTCGAATAGCAGAAACAGCACGGCGAGCGTGCTGGCGATGCGGCCGCCCCACAGCGCGCGGCGCGAGATGTCGGTGGGGAAGGTGGTGTGTGAAATCGGGGTGTCTGCAACGATGCTCATCCGAAGCCTCCTCGTTTGTGTTTCGAAGAGATAGACCGCAGGCTTCGGCGAAACTCATCGGTCTCGCGAAAAAAATCGCGCGCGCGTCAGCTCATCTTCAGCGGCAGGCCGAACATCGGGAAAAGCGTCTCCACATCGAGGAACGAGTTCCACCCGGTGATGCGCTGGCCGTCCAGCTCCAGGACGATGATCGCCCACGCGTCGTACGTGCCTTCCTCTTTGCCCGGATGGTAGTGCGCGAACGACGGCGCGCCAGACGCGGCGACGGGTACGAGGCGCGAGCCGCGGCACACGGAGCCCGGACCGATGCTGAGCCAATCGCGCACGGACTGCGGACCCTGCAGCCAGAGCGTGTACGGCGGCATGGAGAACGTCACGTCTTCATGCATCAGCGACACGAGCTGATCGAGGTCGTAGCTCTGGAACGCGGCCACGTAGCGCTCGAGCAATTCGTTCTCCTCATCGGAGAGTGCGTCGGGCGACGGCGTGACGTTGCGCGCGGCGATGGTGGCGCGAGCGCGCTGCAGGCTGCTGTTCACCGCCGCCACGGTCATCTCCAGCGCCTCCGCCACTTCCGCAGCGGACCAGCCGAGAACTTCCGTCAGCAGCAGGGCGGCGCGCTGGCGCGGCGGGAGATGCTGCAGCGCGGCTACGAACGCGAGGCGAATGCTCTGCCGCAGGACCGCCTGTTCGTGCGGATCGGCATCGGCGGGAATCGCGCGCGCGTCGGGAATCGGCTCGAGCCAGTGCGTGCGATCGCGCGTGGTCAGCTGCGCGTGCTCGACGAGCGACGGACCTTCTTCTTCGATCGGACGCGCGCGGCGCTTCGCGGTCGAAGAGATTGTGTCGAGACAGACGTTCGTGGCGATGCGATGCAGCCACGTCTTCACCGAGGCGCGGCCTTCGAAGCGATCGAGGCTGCGCCAGGCGCGGACGATAGTTTCCTGCACCGCGTCATCGGCATCGGCGGAGGAGCCGAGCATTCGGTAGCAATGGCCGGTGAGCGACGAGCGGTGCGCTTCGAGCTCGGAGACGTCGATCTGCATGCGCGGCGGAGTTTATCGCGCCGCTCGCGGCTAACGAATCTGGCCCGCGTCGACGGGCTCCATCGTGCCGTCATCCCACGTCAGGATGCCGCGCTCGATGTAGATCGGGCGGACGTACTGCGCGAGCCGGCGGCGCCGGAACGCGAACCAGAGTCCGCCGAGAACGCAGGCGATGGCGCCGATGAGGATCGTGTACGACGCGCCGATGCGATCAGCCAGCGCGCCGGCCATGAGACTGCCGAGCGGCTGCGTTCCGAGCACCGCCATCGTGTAGAACGCCATCACGCGTCCGCGCAGTTTCTCGTCGACTACGGTCTGTAGAATCGTGTTCGCCGCCGCGGATTGCAGCATCATCCCAGCGCCGACGAGCGGCAGTACGAGCACCGACACGAGCAGCGATCGCGAGAACGAGAACGCGATCAGTCCCGCGCTCAGCATCAGCGTCGCGAAGACGATCACTTTGCCGAGTCCGAGGACGGAGTGGCGTGCGGCGAGGTAGACGGTGCCGAGGAGCGCGCCGAAGCCGGACGCGGTCATCAGGATGCCGTATGTGTGCGCGCTGCCGTGGAGCACCTGCGCGGCGATGACCGGCATCAGCACGGCGTATGGCATTCCCATCACGCTGACCAGCGTCACCTGCAGCAGCAGCGCGCCGACCGGCGCGAAGCCGAGGACGTACTTCACGCCGACGCGCAGCTCGTCGATGAGATGCGATTCCTTGCGCGGCCGCTCACGCGCCACGAAGCGCATCGCCAGCAGCGAGAGGATCACGGCGATGTACGAGACGCCGTCGAGCACGAAGCACCACGCCTCCCCCACCGCCGCGATCAGGATGCCCGCGATGGTCGGTCCGACGATGCGCGACGCGTTGAACATCGAGGAGTTGAGCGCGATGGCGTTCGGCAGATCTTCCGGATCGTCGACCATCTCCACGACGAAGGCCTGCCGCGCCGGCGTGTCGAAGGCGTTGATGATTCCTTGCACCACCTGCAACACGATGATTTGCGCGACGGTGATGTGGCCGGAGAGCGCAAGGCCCGCCAACACGAGCGACTGCACGGCGGAGCAGACCTGCGTGATGATGAGGATGCGGCGGCGATTCCAGCGGTCGCCGAGGACGCCGCCGAATGGCGCGAGCACGAGCAGCGGAATCTGCCCCGCGAACGCGACGACGCCGAGGAGCATCTCCGATTGGGTGAGGCGATAGACGAGCCAGCTGGTCGCCACGCGCGTGATCCACGTGCCGACCAGCGAGACAGTCTGCCCGCCAAAGAACAGCCGGTAATTGCGATGCCGTAACGCGCGCACCAGCCGCGAGCCGGGGCGGGAAGGAACTTCCGTCATCGGCGGAAGCGTACTGCATGGGGCATGCTGAGTTGCGCGGCGAAAGCGACCCTGGCGAGTCGCTTTCACCACTCGCAAATCAGCGCGTCTTCAGAACTGGCACCACCCGTCGCACGCGTACGTGAAGAACGGTCCACAGTCGTAGGACGGAACCGGCGTGCAGCCCGGGCGGCCGCCTTTGCAGGTCATGTCGGGCGAATCGCAGTACGGATCGAGGCTTGCGCACTCGCAGGCAGCGTTCGTGCCCATCTGCAGACCGGTGTGGCGCGACGTGCGCGGCGTGCTCACCTCTGCCGGCTCTTCGCTGACGGAGTAGAACGCTTCCAGCACGAGCTCCGGCGGGAAGATTTCTTTCGCGCGCGCCACGGTGCGCGCGAGCGGGCGTTCGAACAGCGTCATCCAGCGCGGGTCGGTGCGCTCGACGGTGAACATGCCACTGGAGACGATGCCCAGCGCCTGATAGATCAAGTCGCGCTGGTCGTCGGCCAGATCGGGATGATTGGCTATGAACGCAATGAGATGGTCCGTCCACACCTGCTGCCTCGCCGCGGGTGCCAGATCGCGGTAGGCATGCTTCGCTTCGATCCGATTCAGACGGCGCAGCGAATCGTATTCGGCGGTGGCGGCGAAGGCGGCGGGAGCACAGCAGACGACGAGGACGAACAGCGAGATGACGAGCTGCCTGGTACGCATGGCTTTCTCTCCTTTTGTCCGGTCGTATGTAACTTAATTCCGTCACACACGCCGGTCAAGGAGAGCCGGCCGCTTTTCTCAGTCGCGCCCGGCGATGTTGTAGCGCTGCATCTTCGCCTTCAGCGTGTTCCGCGCGAGACCCAGACGCCGCGCCGCTTCGCGAATGCGTCCGCCCGAGTTTTCGAGCGCGCGCTGGATGAGCTGCTTGTCCACGTTCGACATCACTTCGTCGTAGACGTCGCTGTTGATCTCGATCTTGCCGATCATCGGATTGATCAGCGCACCCGGCGCCGCCGCGACGTCGCCGCCGACGATGTTCGGTGCCGCTTCGCCGAACAGGCTGTAGAACTCCGCCTTCGTCATCACCTCGCCGTTCGACATGACGATGGCGCGGTGAATGGTCGCTTCGAGCTCGCGCACGTTGCCCGGCCAGTCGTAGCGGAAGAAGAGATCGAGCACGCCCGGCTCCAGCCGCTTCGTCTCCACGCCGAGATCCTTCGAGATCTTCTTGATGAAGTGCTCGCTGAGCATCGGGATGTCGTCTTTGCGCTCGCGCAGCGGCGGCAGCGTGATCGGAATGATGTTCAACCGGTAGAACAGATCCTCGCGGAACGTCCCTTCGGCGATCGCTTTCTCGATCTCGAGATTCGTGGCCGCGATGATCTTCACGTCGGTCTTGATGGTCTGCGTGCCGCCGACGCGCTCGAACTCCTTGTCCTCCACGACGCGCAGCAGCTTGGCCTGCATGGCCAGCGTCATTTTTCCGATCTCGTCGAGGAAGATCGTGCCGTTGTTCGCCAGCTCGAAGCGTCCCAGCTTGCGGCGATCGGCGCCGGTGAACGCGCCCTTTTCGTGACCGAACAGCTCCGACTCCGCGAGCGTCTCCGGCAGCGCCGCGCAATTGAACTTGATGAACGGTCCGTTCCGCCGCGGTCCGACGTTGTGAATGATCCGCGCGATCAAACCTTTGCCGGTGCCGGACTCGCCGCGCACCAGCACGGTGGAATGTCCCGCCGCCGCTTTGCGGATCGCGAACTGAATCTTCGCTACGGCTTCCGATTGTCCGACCACGGAGTCGAGATGCTTTTCGACCAGCACCTCGCGGCGCAGCGTTTCGTTTTCGAGCGAGAGCCGCGTGCGCGCTTCTTCCAGCTCTTCGTAGAGACGCGCGTTCTCGATCGCAATCGCCGCCTGATCGGCGAACGCTTCGAGGAACGACAGATCCTTCTGCGAGAAGAGATGCCGCGCCTGGCGGTGATCGACGTAGATCGCGCCGGAGATCCGCTCTTTGATGATCAGCGGCACGCAGAGAATCGACAGAATGTTCTCCGCGATCACCGACTCCGATTCGACGAAGCGATCGTCGCTGCGCGCGTCGGCCGACATGACCGACTGCCCGCTGTGGATCACTTCCTTGACGATCGATTGCGGCGAGCGCTTCGAGCTGTCGCCGTCGCCTGACTCTTTGATGTTGCGCGCCACGCGCGTGCGCAGCGCACCGGTGATCGGATCGAGCAGCAGGATCATGCCGCGCTCCGCCCGCAGCCGCCGGATCGCGACGTCGAGCACGCGCGTCAGCACTTCGTTCAGATCGAGGGTGGAGTTGATGATCTTGACGATCTCGTACAACCCGACCACGTTCTGATCCGGCGCGCGACCGGCCGGTTTGATGCGGAACAACGCGCCGCGCGCGCGCTCCAGATCGTTCGTCGCATCGAGCCGCTCGAAGATGCGCACCGCGCTGCGAATGGTCGTCGTCGCCTCTTCCGCTTCTTCGCGCATCAAGCCGATGTCGAAGAGCAAACGTCCCAGCTCGTACGGCGTGTCGATGTCTTCGAACGCCGACCGCGCCGCGTCGAGCTTCGCCATCGCTTGCTCGCGCTCGTTGCGGAAGAAGAGGATCTTTCCCCAAACCCAGTCGTTCTTCGCGAGCGTGAAGCGATCGCCGATTTCCTTCGCGTACCGCGCACCTTCCTCGGCGTGCCGGACCGATTCATCGAGCCGCTGTTCGCGCAGCGACAAGCTCGCCGCCGCGGTGTGCGCGCGCGCCAGCCCCTGCACGGTGCGATTTTTCTCGTAAATCTCCAGCGCCCGCGCCAGATGCCGCTTCGACTCCTCGGAGTTTTCGCGCTCGTCTTCGATCTGCGCCATCACGTACGACGCTTCCGCGACGAGATCTTCGTCGCGCGCGCGTTCCGCCGCATGCAGCGCCTTCTGCACGTACTCCAGCGCCCGCGCGAGATCGCCCTTCTTCGTCATCAGCCGCGCGAGCGGCACGTACACCGATGAACGCGATGTGCGCGCTTCATCGAAGCCTTCCAACGTGATGCAGCGCTGGTAGTGCTCCATCGCCTCGTTCCAGCGGCCGAGCATCTCCAGCGCGTCGCCGAGGTTTTCCTGCGCGAGCGCTTCGTGCTCGAACGCGCCGATCTTCTCGTCGATGCGCACGCTCTTCTCGAAGAACTCCGCCGCGACGTGGAAGTTGCCGCGGCCGTACTCGACGACGCCCACGTTGTTGTACGCCGTCACGAGGTCGTACAGATCGCCCTCGGCCTCCGAGATCTCCAGATTCTTGCGGAAGTTCGCCAGCGCGGTTTCCCAATCGCCGAGCTTCCACAGCGTGTTGCCGAGATTCGTCGACGCGACTTTGCAGAGCTGTTCCGACGAGAGCTTTTCGCCGATGGCCACGGCTTCTTCGAGGATCTCGCGCGAGCGCTGCCAATTGCCGGCGGCGAACTCGATGAGGCCGAGGATGTTCTTCACGTAGCCGTAGACGACGGTGGGCTCTTTCCCTTCGAGCAGCGCACGCGCGCGCTCCGCCGTGTCTTTCGCCAGCTCGAGATCGTCTTTGACGCGATGCAGCCAGGCGATGCGATTCAGCAGCTCGGCCACGTCGACGGTGTGGTCGTGCTTTTCGTAGATCGTCAGCGCGTGCGCAAAGTACGTCATCGCCGCGTCGAGATCGCCGCGCCGCGCGAGCACCTTGCCGATCTTCTTCATCACGCGCGCGACGTCGAGCGTTTCCTCGTCGTCTTTGCTGCGCGCCTGAATGCTCTTGAGAAGGAACTGGAACGCGTGCATCGCCGCGCGGTAGTCGTCGCGCCGGTAGTACGCATCCGCCAGCTTCTCGCGCACCTCGGCCTTGCGCGCTTCTTCCATGCCGCCGAGGTCCATCAGCTCGAGCGCGACGCGATAGAACTCGGTCGCTTCTTCGTGCGCGAGCGTGCGCATGGCAATGTCGCCTGCGTCGATCGAATAGCGGGTGCCGCGCTCGATGTCGTTGGCGCGCGCGAAGTGATACGCAACCTGGCCGACGAGCTGCGTCGACCCGTCGCGCGCCTGCGGTTCGAGCGCCTCGCCGATGCGCAGATGCAGTTCCGCACGGCGACGTTCCGGCATCGCGTTGTAGATCGCGTCGCGCAGATGAATCTGCGGAAACGCGATCGTCGAACCGTCGCCGGCTTCATCGAGCAGATTGGCGCGCACGAGATCGCGCAGCGCGGCAAACGTCGCCGCTTCGCCGTCTGCGCTTTCGAGTGTCGCATTCGTATCCGTGGCGAGCGATGCCGACGCCAGTGGCCCGAGGCTCGCCGCCTTCGTCAGCAGATCGACGGACATCGTTTCGCCGCAGACCGCCGCTGCTTCGAGCACCGCGCGCTTCTCTGGATCGAGCGCTTCCACCTTCTCCATCAGGATCGACGCGGCGCCGCCCGGGATGCGCAACGTGCGAATGCGCTCCATGTCCGCCACCCAGCCGGTCGGCTGCCAGCGCAGATATTCGTGACCGATGAGGTAATCGATGATGCGGCGGATGTTCAGCGGCGAGCCCGCGGACTCCCACAACATCCAGCGCACGAGTTCTTCGGAAACGTTTTCGTCGCCGAGGAGCGATTGGAGGTGTTCGCGGACGAGCGGTTCGGAGAGCGACTCGACGTGGATGATCGGGAAATTGCCTTCCTTCGCGCGCTGCTCCCAGAACGCGAGATCGGGCGACGACGATTCGAGCGCTGCTTCGCCGCCCGTTTCGAGCGTGAGCGTGCCGATCACCAACAGCTTGTTGTTGCGCGCTTCGCCGACCAGGAACGAGAACAGTTCCGCGGTGGACGGATCGGCCCACTGCAGATCTTCGACGGTCAGAATCAGCGGCGAGCCGCCGGTCTCGCTTCCTGCGCTGAGGAAGCCGTAGATGTCCTGCATCGATTGCACGATGCGGTTGTAGAGGCGGTATTTCTGGCCGTGCTGCGGCTGATTCGTTTCCGGTCCGGCAGCGGCGACCACAGGCCGTACGATGCGGCGGATTTCTTCGGCGACGTCCGCTTCCGGATTCACCGCCGCCACCATCTGTTCGAAGATCTCGAAGAACGGCGCGTAGATCGTTTTGCGATTGACGGGGCAGCGGCCGCAGAAGACTTTCGCGCCGTCCACCTGCGCACGCAGCGTGGCGTCGCGCACGATACGGCTCTTCCCCATTCCTTCCGCGCCCGCGACGATCACGCCCGTGCCGCGGCCGTCGCGCGCTTCGCTGATGAGGCTCATGAGCTGCGCGACTTCGTTCTTCCGTCCGATCAGCGGCGCGGCGAACAGCTCACCGCGGCCGACGAGCAATTCCGCCGGCGGCGCTTTCTTCCCCGCCGCTTCGGCGACCGCCTGCAGCAATGCGGCGGCCGAGGGGAAGCGGTGGCGCGGATCCTTTTCGAGGAGCCGCATGATGATCGCGTCGAGCGCGTCGGGGATGCGCGGATTGATCGACGACGGCGGGCGGATGCCGTTGTCGAGATGCATGCGGATCACATCGATCGGCGCTTTGCCGTAGCCGGGCAGCGCGCCGGTGACGGTCTCGTAGAGCGTCATGCCGAGCGCGTAGAGATCGGCGCGCGAGTCGACGCGATCCTGCCGCAGCACTTCGGGCGCCATGTAGTGCAGCGTTCCGCGGATGCGGCGATCGAGCACCTGGCGCGTTTCGATGGCCAGGCCGAAGTCCATGATCTTCGCTTTGCCATCGTCGCTGACGAGGATGTTCGACGGCTTCAGATCGAGATGGATGATGCCGAGGTGGTGGATGTGATGGAGGCCGGCGGCGAGTTGAAGGATGACGTCGTACAGCTCGTCCCAGTTCTGTCCTTTGAAGTATTCGGAGATCTTTTTGCCGGCGAAGTACTCCATCGTGAAGTACGGAAGCGCGTCGGGCAAAAGACCAAAGTCGAAGACCTTGATGATGCTCGGATGCTCGACGGAAGCGAGCGTTTCGAACTCCGTCTTGAAACGGAGCAACTGCTGCGGATCGGAGAGCTCGTGGCGGAGGATTTTGATCGCTTCGTCGCGCCGGTCGGAACCGTCGAAAACGCGATAGACGCAGGTGTCGTGCGTCTGCTTCAGCACTGCACGGATCTGATAGCGGCTGGGTAGCTGAAGCTCGGGAACCGTCTCGATGGTGCTCGTCATTAGTCTCCGAAACGTTGCTTGTGAGGTCAGAATATAACCCACGCGGAATCGTTGGGGGTCAGAAGATTAACCACTTGTACGCACAAGCGGCGAAAGCGGTTAGCGGCGGGAGCGTCTGATCGCAGCGCGACGAACGCGTTGTGCCGAGGCGGAGGCGAGCTGGACGGAAAGCCGCAAGTCTCTGCACTCGTGTAAAATGCGCCGCGTCGGACCACCGCCCGCATGACTGACGTCCCCCAGTCTTTTGACCGCTTCGAGATCGTTCGAATCCTCGGCAAAGGAGGCATGGGGACGGTGTACCTCGCGCGCGACCGCCGCCTCGGCCGGCAAGTCGCGTTGAAGGTACTGAACGCGAGCGAGCTGGCTCTGGAAGACCGCCGAGCCCGGTTCCTGCGGGAAGCGCGATCCGCGGCGTCGATCCGCCATCCGAACGTCGCCACCATCTATGAGGTCGACGAGACGGACGAAGGGCTGCCCTTCATCGTCATGGAGTATTGCGAAGGCGAAACGCTCTCGCAGCGCCTGCGGCGGCGGCCACTCGATTCCGCGGAGTTCCTCTCTATTGCGCGGCAGATCGCATTCGGTCTCGCGGCCGCGCACGAGAACGGGATCATTCATCGCGACATCAAGAGCGCGAACATCATGATCGAGTCGAACGGAGTCGTGAAGATCCTCGACTTCGGTCTCGCCAAGCAGCTGCCGCGCGACCTCGGCTCCGGCGCGGAGCCGACGTACGAATCATCGACCGGCCACTTCTTCGGCACGCTGCACTTCCTCTCGCCCGAACAGGCGCGCGGCGGCGGCGCGGATGAGCGGAGCGATCTCTTCGCCGTCGGAGTGGTGCTGTACCACATGGCGTCGGGCCACCTTCCGTTCAACGCCGACTCGCCGCTGATGGTGCTCGACAAGATTCGCGACAGCGAGCCGGAGCCGTTCGTGGCGATCGATCCGTCGTTCCCGACGACCGCGACGAAGATCATTTCCACGCTGCTGCAAAAGGATCCGAAGGCGCGATACCAAAGCGCGCGCGAGCTGCTGCAGGATCTCGAAGAAATCGACACGCCGACGTTGCGGATGTCGTCGCACACGTCGCGCAGCACGCTCGGACGCACCGTGCGACGCCATGCGCTGTGGCCGCGGATTGCGATAACGGTCGGCGCAGCGCTGCTCGTCGCGTTCACGATTTTCCTCGTGCAGCGCGGCGGCATGACGGACAGCGCGCAGGCCACGTCATCCACGCCGGCGCTGCAGCCGATCCGTTCGGTGGCCGTGCTGCCGTTGCGCAACATCGCGAACAACACGCGCGACGACTTTCTCTCCGTCGGCATCGCCGACGCGCTCGCCACGAAGTTGCAGCACATCCCGTCGCTGCAGGTGCGGCCGACGTCCGCCGTCCTCGAATTTCAGGGACGCAAAGTGGACGCGAACGAAGCGAGCAAGAAGCTGGAAGTGGACGGCATCCTGGAAGGGCACTTCCTCGCGGCGGGCGATCTCGTGCGCGTGACACTGCAGCTCACCGACGCGCGCAGCGGCTACAACGTCTGGGCCGATTCGATCGACGGACGGCGCGACAACCTGCTCAAGCTGATCGACGACGTCTCCGCGCGCACTCTCAATGGCCTGAATCAAAAGATCGGCGTGACGCAAGTGAGCGAGCGGCGTTCCGAACCGCGCTCCTCGAGCCCGGCCGCATACGAGGAGTATCTGAAAGCGCGCGCGCTGAACGGCAGCCTGCTGCCCGGCGATTACAACGCGCAGGTGAAGGCGCTGAAGCGCGCCATCGAGCTCGATCCGAATTTCGCCGCCGCGTACGCCGATCTCGCGCTGGCGCTGTCGCTCGGCACCGCGCGCAGCCTGACCACCGAATCGCTGCAGCAGGCGGAGTGGTACGCGCGCCAGGCCGTCCGTCTCGATCCGAATCTCGCGGAAGCGCATCTCGCGCTCGGCCGCGTCTTCGTGCGCTTCCCCGATCGCTTCCCGGAATCCGTGCGCGAAGTTCTCGCCGCGTTGCGCGTGAAGCCGAACGACACGCAAGGCTTGTGGGGCATGACGACGTACTTTGTGTCGACCGGCGATCTGCAGAAGGCGCAGTGCGTCGGCAACCGGCTCGTGCAGGTCGATCCGTCATCGAACGAAGCGAAGACGCGCGGCTATTGGTACATCAACTCGATCGATCCCGAAGGCGCGTTGCAGGCCGCGCAAGTGGCACTCGCCTCGCCCGACACGAGCCTCGCAGGCCACGACATGCGCGGCGTCGCGTTCATCATGCAGGGCAACATCAACGGCGCGAACGACGAAGCCGACGCCGCCCTCAAACTCGTCCCGAAGCATTACCTCGGCAAGAGCCTGAAGGCGATGGTGGCCGCGGCGCGCGGCGATCGCGCGAGCGCCGAAACGTGGATTCATTCGTTCGAAGCGGACGCACACCGCAATCACTGGGCAGCCATTCGCATCGCGCTCTGCTACGCGAAACTCGGCGACCGCGATCAAGCCATCACCTGGCTCCAGCGCTCCGCCGACCTCGGCCACCACAGCTGGTACGCCGCCGTGAAACACCCGTGGTTCCAGCCGCTGCAGGCGGACCCGGAGTTCCAGCGCATCGTCGGCAAGATCAAGGCGGATCTGGACGATGTGCGCGATGACGTGATCGGCGTGTATCAGCTGATCTGCCACTGACTCCGGCCGCTCGCGCGCCGTGCGACAATTCGCGCCGGTTCCCATGCGCCTCTTCCTCGTCCTCCTCGCGTTCGCGTCGGTCGCACGGGCGGAGCTGTCGTTCACGCGCCTGGCCATTCCCGAAAACGTGCCGGCGGAGATGTGCACGGCGCTCGCGCAAGACGCGCGCGGCTTCATCTGGATCGGCACGCAGCGCGGTCTGGTGCGCTTCGACGGCACGAACTTCCGCACGTACGACGAAGGCTATGTTCGCGCGTTGTATGCGGCGCGCGATGGGCGGTTGCTGGTCGGCACGTACGGCGGCGGCTTCTCTGTTTTCGATCCGGCGAACGAGCGGTTCACGCGCTATCCCGTGTCGCACGACCGCGTGGAAGCGGTCATCGAAGATCGTCAGGGGCAGATGTGGGTCGGCACGTACGAAGGACTCGATCGCATCGATCCGCGCAGCGGCACCACCGTCCACTTCAAGCACGATCCGCACGACCCGAACAGCCTCGGCGCCGACCGCGTGCGCGCGCTGCTGATCGATCGCGCCGGACGGCTGTGGGTTGGTTCGCACGACGGCGTGCAACGCTCGCGCGGCGAAGGTCTGGGATTCGAGCGCATCGCGCCGGAGTTGCACGGCGAATTCGCCGGCAAGCTGCTCGAAGACGATCGCGGACAGATCTGGATCGGCACGACGGATCACGGCGCGTGGGTCTATCAGCCGGCGACGAACACGCTGCGAAAGATCGAAGGGCTGAGCCACTTCTGGGTCTACGGCATGACGCAGATCGCGCCGCACGAGCTGTGGGTGGCCACGTTCGGCGGCGGCATCGACGTGCTCGATCCGGCCACGCTGGCCGTCGTTGATCGCATCAAGACCGATCCCATTCTGCCGAACACCATTCCGGGCGATCGCATCGGCGCGCTGCTGCGCGATCGCTCCGGCGTGGTCTGGGCCGGCACATGGGGCCAGGGCATCGCGCGACACGATCCTGCCACGCGCGCGTTTCGCACATTGCGCTTCTCGCCAAACCGCCCGGAGAGCCTCACCCATCCCGCCGCCGTGCGCGCGCTGCAGATGCAGGACGGCACGATCTGGGTGGGAACGAACGGCAACGGCATCGACATCTTCGACGCGCAGTTGCGGCGCATCGATCATCGCAACGATCTCTCCAGCGGCGCGGTCACCTGTCTGGCGCAAGCGAACGACGGCACGATCTTCGTCGCCACACTCGACGGCAATCTGCACCGCCTGGCGCCGGGCGCAAAGACCTTCACGCATCTCACGAAATCCGACGGATTGCCCGGTGGTCCGATTCGCACGATGGCATTCGATGCAGACGGCATGTTGTGGGTCGGCGCGGCGGACGGCATGGCGCGCGTGGCGTCCGTCATCACCACCTTTCATCACGTGCGCGATGACGCGCGCACCATCGCCAGCAACACCGTCGAATCGATCGTGGTCGATCGCGACGGCACGCTCTGGATCGGCACCGACAACGGACTCGATCACTTCGACGCCACGCATGCACGCGTGCTCGCGCATTTCGGTCGCGGCGCATTGCCGAACAATTGGGTGCCCGATCTCATGTTCGCGCGCGACGGCCGGTTGTGGGTGGCCACGAACGGCGGCGCGTGCGTGATGAACGGCGCGCGCTGCGAAGCGATGACGAACAAGCCGGCCGAATCGCTGATCGAAGATGCGCGGGGCCGCGTCTGGATCGGGCCGCGACTGCGCATCGATCCACGCACGCGTCACATCGACGAATTCGGCCCGTCGGACGGCTGCGACTTTCGCAACTTCTTCATCGCCAGCCGCGCGATCACGCGGCGCGGCGAGCTGCTGTTCGGCGCGCCGGAAGGTTTGCTGATCGTGCAGCCGCAAGCCATCACCGCTTGGCGCTTCGCGCCGCCGCTGGTGGTCACTTCGCTTCACGTCGACGGCGCCGAACGCCGCGGCGCAGCGACGATGCGCGAACTGCAGCTCGCGCCGCGCACGAAAGGCTTTCGCGTCGATGTCGCCTCGCTCGATTTCACCGCGCCGGCGAAGAATCGCTTTCGCTACCGGTTGGAAGGATTCGATCCGCGCTGGACGCACGCCGATGCGTCGCAGGCCTCCATCGCGTATACCAATCTCTCGCCTGGAAATTACGTGCTGCGCGTGCAAGGAACGAATCGCGCGGGCGTCTGGAGTCCGCACGAATTGCGCTTGCCGGTGATCGTGCTGCCGGCGTTCTATCAAACGAACTGGTTCCGCATTCTCGTGGCGCTGCTGATCGCGGCGCTGATCTACCTCGCCTATCGCCTCCGCCTGCGCCAGCTGCACGCGCGCGGACGGGAGTTGGAGCGGCTCGTCTCCGTCCGCACGGCGGAGTTGCAGCAGGCGTATCACCAGATCGAAGAAGCGAGCCTCACCGATCCGCTCACGCAGCTGCGCAACCGGCGCTTTCTCGAACAGAGCATCGCGCGCGACGTCGATCTCGCCGTGCGGCGCAACGCCGACGGCGCCACCGACAGCGATCTCGTCTTCCTCCTCGTGGACCTCGATCACTTCAAGAGCGTCAACGACACCTACGGTCATGCCGCAGGCGACGCGGTGCTGCAGCAGACCGCCGACGTGCTGCGCGCGACGTTCCGTTCTTCCGATTCCATCGTGCGCTGGGGCGGCGAAGAATTTCTCGTCGTCGCGCGCATGGTGGAGCGCCGGCAAGGGGCGGATCTCGCCGAGAAACTGCGCGCCGCCATCGCCTCGCATCCGTTCGTGCTGCCGGATGGCGAAACGCTCAAACGCACCTGCTCCATCGGCTTCGCCTCGTTCCCCTTCTCGCCGGCCGATCCGCGAGCGGTGAAGTGGGAGCAGGTCGTCGATCTCGCCGACAACGCGCTCTACGCCGCGAAGCGCAGCGGCCGCGATGGCTGGGTGGGCGTGGAACCGGACGGCATCGGCGACCCGAATGCCATCGTGCAGAGCTTCCGCGACGATCCGGCCGCAGCGATCGCGACGCGCGCAGTGCGCGTGCTCTCACTGCGGCCGGCTTTGGTTTGGGCGTGACGCTGTCGCGTTACGGGTGGTTCGGCGCGTACACGTTCACCGACACGTAGCCGGTGTCGGTGTGCACGCTCGCGCTGGTGACGTGCGGCGGATACGGCGAGACCATGCCGACGAAGTAGCTCGAGTCACCGCCGCCGGGATAGCTGCCGGCGTAGATGCCGCTCGCGAAGTCGATGAACGTGCTGCCCCAGAACGTGAAGACGGAGCTCGGCGCGACGTTGCCGATGCCGCCGCTCGTGATCACGAACACCTGATCGGTGTAGTTGAAGTCGTGGTTGTAATCGAGCGACGAGACCGGACCGAAGTTGAAGTAAATCCGGTCGACCGACGGCGGATACGTGATGCCGACCACGTTGCGCAGATCGATGCGGTACATGTAGCACCACAGCCCCGCCGCCTGCGTCCCCGCCTGCCCCTGGAAGATGCGCGACTGCACGAAGCCGATTGCCGAGAATCGGCGAAGACATGTCGTTGACGACGATGGTGCCGGTAGGGCTGAAGACGTAATTCACCGCAGGCGCATTCACATTCACCACGTTGAGCGCCATGGCCGGCACCGACGCACCGGCAATGAGAACGAGAACCGCAACCCGAAGAGAGAAACCACGAGACATATCCACTTTCCTCCTTACGAGAGAGGTAGTGAAGGAAAGGGCGGAATCGTTTCAAAAATCTTTGGAGTGGTCGCAGACATCGAGCGAGCCGGTTTTGTCCCCGACCGCGAGCTCTCCGTCAAATGCGCAGCGACCGTCGCGTCTTGTTCATCATCTCTCCGGTATTTCTTCGCTTCGTCTCAGGCGGCGCGGTCTATCCAAGCGCAACGCGATCACCGCCGTGCGTGCGCGCTGTCACCTGAATCAGAGAACGTCGGCCTGCACCATTTGTCGTGACACTCGCGTGCATAGCCCTCACCGCACGCGACGTCTGGCGAGGATCACATGAAGCGTATCGAGAGCACTCGCATTCGCACGCGAATGAAGACGTTGCCGCCGACGGTGACATACGTTGCGTTTTTGTTGCTGACGGCGCTCTGCGGCGTGTTACGCGCAGAGACCTACTCATTCGACTTCAATCGTTATACGGCCGTGCCTTCTTTTGAGAAAGGCACGCCGGGCTGCTTCGGAGAGTTCTTCCCTCCGTCGCAGCAGAGCACGTACTGCGGCTTCCTCTGGATGAACAATTCAGACTACGCGATTGATGGCGTCTCGATCATCAACTCGCCGTACTGCGAGCTTTGTCGTACATCGTGGTACGGCGCCAGTTCGATCATCGGCTTCAAATGGTGGGTTGCCAGCGCGCGGTTCAAGCTCAAGAACGGCATGAACCGCCAGCGCAAGGTGGAGATTGGCTGGAGCGCGTCGAGCAATACCATTCCCTTTCCCGTCCAGAACGTCGTCTGGAACGCGACTGTCTACACGCTTGCTCCATACGAAGTCCGCACTGTCACCATCGATGCCGCGCCTTTCAGGTTGATTCACATCGAGGGTGCGGACGAGGACTATTACGGCGAAGTCTTCGCAATCGACGACATGGAGGTTACGCCTTACGAAGAGCCATCCGTTGATGTCTCAGTGATGAAGTCGACTGACCCGGCGCACAGGTTCGAAGCTCGTGTCGTCTACGACCTGAAGGCGGCGGTGCCTAAAAGAAACGTGACCGTCAAGCTGCGCGCATGGACGGATGCAGCTGGCGTAAATCATGCCGAGAAGACGCTCGCCACCATCGCCACCACAGGCGACTTGACGGGCACTTACACCATCGGCTTCGATTCCACAGCGCCAAGCCGCCAAGTGTCAGTTGCCGCTGAAGCTACCGCTGCAGGTTTCGCCCGTTCCGTCGCCGCGTTGGAATGCGCGAGGTGCGACGCCGCCACCGCCGATCCTGTCTACCTGGCCGACGGAAATGCGCGCTTCAGTGAAGTGGACAGTCTGCCTCCGGTGGGCGGACGCCAGTTGGTCCGAACCTACGATAGCGACGAGCAAGCCATCGGCTGGTTCGGTCGCGGATTCAGCTCACTGCTCGATCAGCGCATCATCAACAGCGACTCGGTGTATACGGTCGTCACGTCCGAAAACGACCTGGTGGCGTTCGGCAGTCAGGACGAAATGATACCGCTGCCCGGCATCACGCCACCTGTCTACTCGCCGAGCACCACACGCGTGCAGATCTGGCCGCGCACTGCGGGCGAGACGGCCGTTCTCACAATACCTCCGGCCGCGTATTCGTACCGAGCCGCCGCGACCAGCGAGATTGTGAACTATGACAGCGCAACTGGCGTTGTCACTGGATGGCGAAACGACCGCAAAGGCTTCGCGGCGGAAATCGCATATGTTAGCGGCAGCCCAGCTTCTGTCACGGACCTGAAGACGCATATTACGTGGCTCATCGACACCAACAATCGGAGAGTCACTTCGATTACCGTCGCCGGCCAACCGGAGATCCAATGGTCGTACGACTATGACGCCAGTGGAAATCTCCTCGCCGTCACGGGCCCGACAGGGCTCTGGCGTACATATGAGTACATGGATAATCGGATCATCGCCGTTCGCGATGGCGCCGGGAACCTGATCGAGAGCCATACGTACGGTACAGACGGATACGCGACGTCGTCGACCGGCCCGTCCGATGAAGTGGCCTGCATCACCTACAACCTTGCTGGCTCCTCCCCCGAGAAACGTCTGACACGTATTCAAATGAAGAGCGGCGCGATCAGCGAGTACCGCATGCGACCGATCGGTGGAACACTGCGCGTCACTGATGTTCGCGGAAATTGTGCAACGTGCGGCGCTGGCATGGGTGACCGTACGTACGTGCGAAACACAGACGGCACGATTCTTCGCGAGCAGGCGCCCAACGGCTTTGTGACCGCACGCACGTATTCCGGCCGGCGCATGATGAGCGAGGAATCACCGTTGCGACCCAACGGCTGTGATCCGCTGCAATCGGCCGATCAATGCCGCCTTTCTTCGGACGCGCTCGCGACGGCAACGCTGGAGCCTGTTCCGACGACCGCACGTATCGACTACGCGTACGACGACCCAAACTGGCCTGAACGTCCAACGAGCATCACGAGAAGCAGCATTCTCCAAGTAGGTGGCGACGTCATTGAGATCATCACCTACGATGCCTCGACAGGCGCAGTGCTGACGCGTGCGCTCACTGGCTGGACTGGTGATGTGGAATCTCCCCACCAGGTGACATCGCGCACCGTAATGGAGCTTTATGATGGAACCGAGGCGGCGGTGTTCGCACCGGGCGGACCGTTTGATGCGTCGTGGCTTTCGCTTCCACAGCCGGCGGGGCTGAACAAACGCTTCGACGGTGCCCGAACGGACGTGATGGACACGACTGAGTATGTGTACTATCCCGACGCATCTGCCGTTCCGGAGACCTGGCGTGGACACCTCGCCGCAGTGCGGAATGCGCTCGGACACATCGTGCACTATGCTGATTACGATGCGCACGGCAACGCTGACCGCATCATTGACTCCAACGGCGTGGTCACTGAGCGGGTCTACGACGCGGGCGGTCGGCTGATCACGTCGACTTTCAAAGGCGTTAGCGGATGCGACGTCGTTTCGGATCCGCTCTGTGACACGGATCTCACCTGGTCCAATACTTACGATTCAGATCTCCTCAGCGTTTCCTCTTCGCCATCTGGATCCGTGACCAGCTATTCGTACGATTCGCGCCGGCGTGTGACTGAGCTCAGTCGCGGTTTCTCAGCCTCTGATCTGCGCGAACAGATCGCCACGTCCTATGATCCGCTCAGCGGAAAGAAACAACTGGAACGTTACCTTTCCCGCGACGGCACGGGTTGGAGTGAAATGCGACGCGAGTCGTACGGCTACGACTCCGCTGGCCGGCTCGAGCAGCAGATCCACGCCGACGGAACGAGTGTCGGCTACTCGTACGCCGCCTCCGGCGCGTTATCGGGCGTTCGCGATGAGCGCCACGTTGCGGCGAATTCGAGATACGCCTACGACGAGAGCGGACGGCTGCGGACGGTCGTTCAGGATCTTGATGCAGGTATCGTCACTACCAGCTATGACTACGATCGAGCCGGGAATCTCATCCGCGTCACGGATCCCAACGGAAACGTGACGTCGTACCACTACGACGACTTCGGCAGAATGCTGCAACAGGCCAGTCCCGTCACCGGTATCACGACGTACGAATACGACGAGGCAGGCGACCTGATTCGATCGGTCGACGGAAACGGCCTGGAGATGCGGCGCACGTATGACGCGTTGGGACGAGCGCGGTCGGCGACGACCGGAACGTCTGCTGACCCGTTCGGTGTCACCGAGACTTTGATCTGGACGTACGACGACACGGCACGGGATCCGTTCGGCATCGGGCATGTGGCAACGGCGAGTTCTTCGCCCTGTGCCGTTACCGAAGGCGAGGAAGATCAATGCCTGGGCACCACCGTGTCGACGTTCACTTACGATCGCCGAGGCTTCTTGCTGTCTGAGAAAACGTCCTTTGATGGCGACGAATATACGCAGATGTATCGATACGACGGCGCCGGGAATCGCATCAACTTGACGTATCCGTCCGGCAGGTCGGTGGACTGGACATACGACTATGCCGGCAGGCCGCTGTCTGCTGAGGGAACGTTCGACGGTTCCGCGACCGCCTACATCACCGAGGCGACTTACCTGCCGTTCGGCCCCCTCACATCGCTCCAGTACGGAAACGGCGTCACTGAGCAGCACACATTCAACGCTCGCTATCATCCCAGCACGATCGTCGTCGCGGGCAACGGCCAGACACACGCTTCGCTCCGCTACACGACGGATGCGAGTGGAAACGTCAGCGCGATTGAAGACCAGCTGAGCGCGCCTTTCAGCAGGTTTTTTCAGTACGACGACCTGGGCCGGTTACTCGGTGCGACGACTGGTACTGCGCTGTGGGGAACGGCGGCGTACACTTACGACTCGATGGGCAACATCAGCACCAGCCAGGTCGGACCGGTTTTTCAGACGTTCACATACAGCGGCCCGACCCCGAAGCTCGCGACCGTCCTCCGGAGCGTGACGCGCAACGGAACACAGAGCACGAGCACGTCGACCGTGACGTACGACGAAGCCGGCAATGAGATCGCCGTCGAGTCGACGAACCCGGAGGAGACGAAGTACACATCGAACTTTGCACGCAATCTCGAATCGTCTGTGACTCGCCTGCGCCACCGCTGCGTGCGCAATACCATCGACGGCTGCGCCAACTGGCTTTGGGAGCCCGTCCCCGAGTTCCACACTTTCGACGCTCGCGGAGTCCTCGTGGGAGTCGACTGGCAACGATTCTTCTACTCGCCAGAGCTCCAGCCGCTCAACGTGATGGTGAACGGTTGGTCGCACGACGTCATCTGGTTCGGAAATCGCCCCGTCGCCCAAGAAGGCCCCGACCGCACTGTCTTCACGTCAGTCGACCACCTCGGCACACCCATGCTGCAAACGTCGACTACCGGCGAAATCACCTGGCGCGCCGAGTACGAGCCATACGGCAACGTCTTCACCCTCCGCAACGGCACGTCATCAACCGAGCAACCGCTCCGATTTCCAGGACAGCAGGTCTCTCACACGACGAGCGACGGTCAGGAAGAGAACTACAACATCTTCAGGTGGTATCGGAGCGGGTGGGGGCGGTATACGCAGGCAGATCCGCTCGCACCGGGAGGACTCGGGCATTTTGAGCGTGGGCGGATGTCGCGCTTCACGACTCCGTTTGCCGCGGCACGTGACCGGTTCATGCGTGAGAACGCGACGGTGTCGAATCCGGCGCTCATCGGGATGTCGTCGACGGGGCGGCCGCCCTCTCCTCCGGGACTCAGCGACGCTACGAATCCGTATGCCTACGCGGCCGACTCGCCCGTGATGTACACCGACCCGCTGGGTCTTGCGCCGTGCCTGACGATGACGATTAGTCCGAAGTCTGGCTACGTACCGGCAGGGCCACCGGGCAAGATGTTCAAGGGGTGCCAGTACATTGGCGAGTGCTACGGCTGGCTGGCGGTGTACGAAAAGGAAGTGGAGCTCGACTGCAAGTGCAAAGACTTTTGCTTGATTAGCATCGATCCGGCAACAGCCATTCCGAATGGGCCGACGATCTGCTTCAACACGCCACCGTGGTGGGCGTGGTCACCGCCGTTGATCAAATGACTAAAGTCGAGTTGTCGCAGTACACGATTACGCTCGAGCCGCCGCAGCGTCTGCTGATGCTGGAGGTGACGAGCGAGGAGCGCGGCTTCTGTTTGCGGATGTTCCCGGCCGGTGGCGTGGAAGTGGACGACATGCGACTCGTCAGCAAGACGCCGGTTCCCGCTTCCGCGGCGGGGGCCGGTGACGAAGCGAGTTTTGCTGCGTTCGATTCGACGGCAATGATGCGTCGTGTGAGCGAAGCGTTCCCGCAGCTCGGCGAGATCGACGTGAGAAACGTACCGGCGGAGTACGACATCACGTTCGGCCGAGTGGACTTGCCGTTCCGCTTCGAGTCAGGTGAGCGATATCGGATCAGCGGAGTCGGTGAGCATGTCTGGGAGACGACCGCAGTGGCGAAGTAGCGCGCGCGGCGCGTGAAAGCGACGCGCGATCACTGTGGCGCGGCGCGACGATCAGATGAACGCTGATCGTTGGTAATCCCCCTCCACCCGCCCGACCCCGCGACCGGACGTGCATCGCTCCGTGGTGCCGCCCAAGATGCGGCTGTGGCAGACGTGGCCCGCCGCTTCGTGGCTACGCGCGCTTCCGCGCGCTCGTGAATCGCGAGCACCAACGACAACGCGGGGTGCAACTGAATGCGGGCCACGCAGCCAAGCCGAATCTTGGGCGGGCTCGGTTCATCGCGATCGCACGTGAGCCGCCCTGCGCTATCGCGCGCCACCGGGCGCTGTACGGTTCGTCGTCATCATCGAAGTCATCGCAACGAGCGGCACGCTCCACCCCCGCAGAGCGTCCGGCGTCCCCACGCCGGCCGCTCTGCTCCACGCCCGGGAACGACGTCGATCGGCGCGCTCATCGTCGATGGCAAAACCCGCTGTAGCTGACGCAGCGCCGCGCAACTGCAGCGCGAGCTTGTTCGTTGATCGCGTCGGCGCCTGCGCAGCTAAGCGCGGCGAGAGCGCGCAGATCGCCGGCGCTCGCCATGCCGCGCGCTGCAGGCTAACCTGAACTACAGCGCACGGCGCAGCCAATTGATCGAAAGTGCCGACCGCGCGCAAGACGTGGACGAAGACAGTGAGATCGCGTAATTCGAGTTGGATCGCTGCTGAGTGACTTGGCCCCGCATGTGCCAACGGGAACAAGAATAGCCGCCGAACCAGAGCAACTTTTGAGCGTGCATCGTCGCCGAATCGCGAGCGCGTGTCGTGGTGGCGAGCGCAGATGAACGAGAGCGTCAAAGTCCGTTAGCAGCTTACGTGGCGCGAGCGGCACACATCCCGACAAAACTCTTGGCCCGACACGAGCCGGATATCATGCGCCGATGCTCGTGAGACGGACGCTCCTCGCCTCGCTTCTGGCCTCGCTCGTTCTCTGCGCCGTCGTCGCTTCCGCGGCGGTCACCGACGCGCTGCACTGGCGCCTCATTGGTCCGTTTCGCGGCGGGCGCGTGCTCGCCGTCAGCGGGGTGCCGGGCGAGCCGGAACACTTTTACTTCGGCAGCGTGAACGGCGGCGTCTGGGAATCGCGCGATGCCGGCCGCACCTGGAATCCGATCTTCGACGATCAGCCCATTGGCTCCATCGGCGCGCTGGCCGTGGCGCCATCCAATCCGCGCGTCCTCTACGTCGGCACCGGCGAATCGGACATGCGCTCCGACATCTCGCAAGGCATCGGAATGTTCAAGTCCGCCGACGGCGGCAAGACGTGGGCGCAGAGCGGCCTCGCCGATTCGCAGCAGATCGCGCGCATCCTCATTCATCCATCCAATCCCGACGTCGTCTACGTCGCGGCGCTCGGCCATCCGTACGGTCCGAATGCGGAGCGCGGGGTCTTCCGCTCCCGCGACGGCGGCAAGTCGTGGCAACGCATCCTCAGCCGCAACAACGACAGCGACACCGGCGCCATCGACATGACGTTCGAGCCCGGCAATCCAAACGTCCTCTACGCCGCGCTGTGGCAGACGCGCCGCACGCCGTGGAGCGTCTATCCGCCGTCGAACGGTCCGGGCAGCGGCTTGTTCAAATCGACGGACGGCGGCGACACCTGGAAAGAAATCAAAGGCAACGGCTTTCCCGAGAAGCCCGGCCGCCTCGGCATCGCCATCTCCGCCGCGCAACCGAATCGCGTCTACGTGATCGCCGATGCGCCGGAGGGCGGCCTCTATCGATCCGATGACGCCGGCGCGACCTGGACGCGCGCGTGCAGCGATGCGCGCATCTGGAGCCGCGGCTGGTATTTCGGCGAGATCATCGCTGAGCCGGACAACGCGGACGTCGTCTACTCCTCCAACATCAATCTCTATCGATCCGACGACGGCGGCAAAACGTTCACGCCGGTGCGCGGCGCGCCGGGCGGCGACGATTACCACACGCTCTGGATCGATCCCCGCAACCCGCAGCGCCGCATTCTCGGCGTCGATCAAGGCGCCGTCGTCTCCGTGAACGGCGGCAAAACGTGGAGCTCCTGGTACAACCAGCCCACCGGCCAGTTCTACCACGCCATCACCGACAACGCCTTCCCCTACAACGTCTACGGCGCGCAGCAAGACTCCGGCGCGGCGGGCGTGCCGAGCCGCACGAATTCGCTCGACGGCATCACCATGATGCAGTTCCGCGAAATCACCGCCGGCGGTGAAAGCGACAATATCGCGCCCGATCCCACCGATCCCGACATCATCTTTGGTGGCCGCGTCGACAAGCTCGACACGCGCACGCAGCAATCGCGCTCGGTCGATCCGACGCTCGCCTACCCGGGCAACGATCGCCGCACCTGGACGCTGCCGCTCGTCTTCTCGCGGCGCGATCCGCACGTCCTCTACTTTGCGAATCAACGTCTCTACCGCACCTCTGACGGCGGCGAGCATTGGTCGGTCATCAGCCCCGATCTCACGCGCGAAGATCCGGGCATTCCGCCGACTCTCGATCCCACCACGGCCGCGTTGCATCAGCAGACCGGCCCGCGCCGCGGCGTGATCTACGCCATCGCGCCGTCGCGCACCGCCGATCGCGATCTCTGGGTCGGCACCGACGACGGCCAGCTCTGGCGCTCGCGCGATGAAGGCGAGCATTGGCAGAACATCACGCCCGCGACGCTCACCGCGTGGTCGAAAGTCGGCATCATCGAGACGTCGCATTACGACAGCGAGACCGCGTACGCCGCGATTGATCGCCATCGGCTCGACGACTTCCGCCCGTACATTCTCCGCACGCGCGACGGCGGCAAGACGTGGCAGAGCATCGTTAGCGGCATTCCGAACGGCAGCTTCGTCAACGTCGTGCGCGAAGATCCCCTGCGCAAAGGTTTGCTCTACGCGGGAACCGAGCGCGGGATGTATATGTCGTTCGACGACGGCGAGCATTGGCAGTCGCTGCAGCTCAATCTGCCGGTGACGTCGGTGCGCGACATCGACGTGCATGGCGACGACGTCGTCATCGGCACGCATGGCCGCGCGTTCTGGATTCTCGACAACATCTCGCCGCTGCGGCAGGACGCGACCACCACACCATTCCTTTACGCGCCCGCCACCGCGGTGCGCGAGCGCACGGGCGTCTTCACCGGCACGCCGATGCCGAAAGACGAACCGCTCGCCCTGAATCCTCCCGCCGGCGCCTTCATCGATTACATCCTCGGCACCGCGCCGGCCTCACCAATCACGCTTGAAATTGTCGACAACAGCGGCACCGTCGTGCGCAGCTACCGCAGCGACGTTCCGCCGCCTGTGATGGAAGTGGCCAAGCTGCGCACCGCGCCGGAATGGTTCACGACGCCTGTCGCACTCGCGGCCACGCCCGGCGCGCACCGCTTCGTCTGGCCGATCCGTTACGAAGGGACGAGCGGCGCGTGGAGCAACGGCATCTGGGCGCCGCCCGGCCAGTATCAGGTCGCGCTCACCGTCGATGGCAAGCGCCTCACGCAGTCGCTCACCATCGCGCCCGATCCGCGCGTGAAGCTCCCCGCCTCCGCGTATGCCGAGCAGTTTGCGATGGCGCGCGACATCGCCGCGTTGCGCGCGACGATCGCCACCGCCATCACGGAATCGGAGTCGCTGCTGAAGAATGCGGATGAAGCGGCGCGCACACGCATCATCGGCATCGTCGGCGAGCAAACGTCCTTCGGCGTCACGAGCGGACCGAACGTCGCACCGCCGACCACCACGCTGCGCTTCATCGATCAGCAACTCTCGAATCTGCTCGATGCGGTCGACGGCGCCGACGCCGCGCCGAGCGTGGACGCACGCACGAGCTTCGCGAAATTGAAGCAGATGGCGGACGAAGCACTGAAAGCGTGGCGCTCGCGATGAAAGCGTTTCTGCATGTGTGCGCGCTGCTGCTGGCGCTGCCGCAGATTTTCCTTGCGGCGGCGTTTCTGCTGCTCAATCACGCGGCGAACGCCGGCTCGTTCGGCGGCTTCGTCGACCGCGCGCTCGACATTTTTCTCGCGCTCTTCTCGTGGGGCGGACTGCTGCTCCTCGCGACGCTGACGCTGCTCTTCACCGCCGCGTTCATCGCAAGCTGGCGTCCGTTCGGCGCCGCGGCGCTGGCCCTTCTGGTCCTCGGCAGCGCCAGCTCGCTCATCGTGCAACTCGGCGCCCCGCAAACTCCGGCCACGTTTACGCTGCTGCTGCCCGGCTTCGCGTCGCTTGCGCTCAGTGCGTATTTGATGGCGGACGCCTGGCGGCGCGCGCCAGTTCCCATCCCGCGATCAGCCGCAATCGATTCGGATATGGCGGGTCGGGCTTGAACGCGCGCGGCGGCGCGCCAAGGTCGTAGGCCAGGAGCGCCGCCTCCTCGGCGAACCACGTCGACTCGACGCCTTCCGCGCGCGCCTGCTGCAGCAATCGCGCAGCACCGCCAAGATCGTTGCGCGCCCACGATTCACGCGCGGCCACGAGCGCGGGCACGCCAACTCCCACGTCGCTGTCGAGCGTCGCTGCGGCTTGCGGTTTCACCGGCACGCGCATGCGCAGAGCGAGCAATCGCAGTTCCTCGTGGTACGACGTTCCGGCGGGCGACAACTCGATGGCGCGCGTGAGCCGTCGCACAGTTCCCTCGTGATCGCCGTGCAGATACGCAACGTATCCGGCGAACGCCTGGGCTTCCAGCTCGCTCGATGGCAGCGCCGTCTGCCGCGACTTCAGCGCCGCGAGATCGAGCGTCTGCAGCGCCTGGTCGAGCTGCCCGGCGCCGATGCGCGCCATGCCCGCGAGCACGCGCGAATCCATCGCCACCGAAACGAGATTCGTCACTGTCGCGCTTTCCGCGGCTTCGTCGAACAGGCGCGCCGCTTCCGCAGCGTTCCCGCGACTCCACGCGATGCGTCCTCGCGTGAACGCGAGCAGCGCGGGACGTTGCATCAAACGGCTGCGCTGCAGATCGCGCTCCGCGCCGGCGATGTCTCCGCACGACGCGCGATCGGAAAGTGCGATGGCCAGCCGCCGATCGTCGGGCGCCGATACGTCGATCTGCTGCAGCTGCGCGAGCATGGCCGGGATCTCGCGGCGGTCCATGTGCCGATGCGCGAGCGACAGCCGCAAGCGCCACGCCTTCGGCCGCAACTCCAGCAGCGACGACGCGAGCGCCATCAGAGTCGCGTTGTCGTTGTCCGGCAAGAGGTAGCGGCTGAGCAGCGTCTCGTACGTCGACGATGCATTCGGCAGCCGCCGCCGCACTTCGTCTGCCCAGCGCAGTCCTTCTTTCGTGTCGCCGTTGTAGTACGTGAACGACGCCAGGAACGCGACCGGCAGCGGCGCGCGTGGATCGCTGCGCGCCGCCTCGCGACAAAGTTCGATCGCTTCGGAACGATTGCCCGCTGCATCGACGCGCAACGCCACTTCCACAAGCCGCCGCGTTTCGAACGAGCCCGTGATGTCGCTCGCGTGCAGGTCGTATCCGTTGTCGATCGTGCGACGCTGCGCGATCAGCCACCACGCGCCGCCGACGATCGCGACGAGCAGCAGCGCCGCGGCGATGAAAGCGATGCGCGGCATCCGCGACGCACGAATGCGCGGCAGCCGCTCCGTCGTGAGATGTCCCGTTTCGTGCGCCGCGATCACGGGCCGCAGCGCTGCCGCCACTTCCGCGCCGTTCTGCAAGCGCTCGCGCGGCTCTTTGGCCAGACAGTGATCGATCAGCTGGCGCACTTCCGTCGCCACTTCGGCGGCGTTGTCGCGGCGAAATGGTTCGTCGCGCAGCACCGCCGCGATGATCTCGATGTTGCTCTCGCGCTGGAACGGCATCTCGCCGCGCACCATCTCGTACAGCACGCAGCCGAACGCGAAGACATCCGCCGACGTCGTCAGTGCCTGTCCGCGCAGTTGCTCGGGCGACATGTAGCCAATCGTTCCGATCACCAGCCCCGGCTCTGTGAGCGCTTCGGAGTGCGTCACGCCGCTGCTGCCGACGAACGGCTCCTGCGTCGCCGCAAGACCAAAGTCGAGAATCTTCACGACGCCCGAGGTGGTGAGGAACACGTTTTCGGGCTTGAGGTCGCGGTGGATGATTCCTTTCGCGTGCGCCGCCGCGAGTCCATCCGCGATGCCGCTCGCGATCTTCAACGCCTCGGCCAGCGGAATCGCGCCGCGCTGCAATCGCGTACGCAGCGTTTCGCCATCGAGTAACTCGGTGACGACGTACGGCGTCGACGCCTGCGTGCCGATGTCGAACACCGAAACGATGTTCGGGTGCGACAGCGCTGCGATCGCGCGCGCCTCGCGGCGGAACCGCGCCAGAGACTCTTCGTGATCGGTCAGTTCGGCCGGGAGGATCTTCACGGCGACCTGGCGGCCGAGGCGGCTGTCAATGGCGCCGTAGACCTCGCCCATGCCGCCTCGTCCGAGAAGGTCGAGCACCTCGTAGGGACCGAGCCGTGCGCCGGCGGCCAACGTCATCGCGGCCAGTATGAATCTTCTGCGCTATGCCGGAGCGCGCACGAGCAGCGCTGCAGGCACAGCCGCGATTTGCAACGGCGGCGTCAGCTCGAGCAGCTCGCCGTCCACCGACACGCGCAGATGCTTGTGTGGCGACTGCACGCGCAGCTCCGCGGTGCGCATGCGCCGGAAGCCGTCCACCTCACCGATCTTGCCGCGCATGTATTTGGCCGCCGCCTTCGCAAAGTTCCAGCGGCTCATGAACGACAGCGAGTAAATCGACAGCCGCCCTTCATTGAACGTCGTCTTCAGCGACACAAGGCCGGACGAAGTCAGGTCGTATGCGTTCACGCTCACGACGAACATCTGCGTGCGGAACGTCTCCACGCGGCCGTCGAACTCGACCACCAGCGTGACGTGCGGGAAGTGGCGCAGCGCCAATCGCCACGCGCGCAGATACGCGCGGCCGCGGCTGTGCGTGGAGCGGAAGCGCTCGCGGTATTCGCTGATGGTCGGATACATCCCGAGCATCACCGTGTTCAGGAAATAGTGGCCATTCACGCGTCCCGCGTCGATCTGCCGCACCTCCCCTTTCACCGCGATCTCCAGCGCCGCGCGCCACTCCAGCGGTATCTGCAGATCGCGCGCGAGGTGATTCACGCTGCCGATCGGCACGACGCCCAGCACACCTTCCGTATGCACGAGCGCCTGCATGACGTGATGCACGCTGCCGTCGCCGCCCGCAACGACGAACGAGCGCAGTCCGGCAGCGAGCGCCTCGCGGACGATCTTGCGGACGTCGATGGTCGGATGAATGTCGATGACGCGCAGTCCGAGCTCGTCCGCGCGCGTGCGCAGCTCCGACTCGCCGGCCGTTCCGAACGTGCCGGCGCGCGGATTGAGAAAGAGGATGCCGCGCTTCACTTCGTCGCTTCGAACATCCGCCGCAGCGCGCGCTCGGCGGGCACGCGCACCCTTTCCGGGACGTCGATCTCGTACTGCAGATGCTTCAGCGAGTCGCGCACATCTTCGAGCGACGTCACCTTCATGAACGCGCAGAGCTTGCAGCCCTTGAGGAACGTCTTGTCCGGCACTTCCATCGCCAGCCGATCGGAGAGCCCGCACTCGGTGACGATCAGGAAGCGTTTAGCCGGACGCTCTTTCGCGTAACGGACCATGCCCGAGGTGGAGAGGACGGCGTCGGCGAGCTTGGCGACGTCGCCGCGACATTCGGGATGGACGAGGATTTCCAGCTCCGGATCGTTCGCACGGATGCGCGACACTTCCTCCGGCGTGATCTGCTCGTGGACGTAGCAGTACCCTTCCCACGGGATGATGTTCTTCTCGGGCACCTGCTCGGCCACATGCCGCGCCAGATTGCGATCGGGAACGAAGAGGATGTTCTTGTTCGGCAGCGTGCGCACGACTTTCGATGCGTTCGCGGAAGTGACGATGATGTCGGAGAGCGCTTTCACGGCGGCGGTCGTGTTGACGTAGCTCACCACCGCCAGATCGGGATACTGCACCTTCAGCTCATCGATCCGCGCCGCCAGATCCTCGGCCGGTGCGCTGTCCGCGAGCTGGCAACCGGCCATCACGTTCGGCAGCAGCACCGTCTTGGACGGATTGACGATCTTGGCCGTCTCCGCCATGAAGTTCACGCCGCAGAACTCGATGATGTCCGCATCCTTCACCTCGGCCGCCATTAGCGCGAGCTCGAGCGAATCGCCGACGAAATCGGCGACCTTGAGGATTTCGGGGCGGTAATAGTTGTGCGCCACGATCACCGCATTGCGCTCTTTCTTCAGCGCGCGGATCTCTTCGTGCAGCGCTTCGAATTCACGGACTTCTTCTTCCGTGTACTCGTACGTCGTCACGCGGCTCAGTTCTTCGTAAAGTGTTGACATGTCACTCCTGATTTAGCGAATTCGGCGCCAGCAATACGACCGTGGAGCCCCAGCCGCCGCCGGTCGGATCGGCGTCATGAAAGTCGGTCACGAAGTCGAGCGAGGAGAGAAGGGAGCGGATGCGCTCGCGCTGCACGCCGATGCCGCGGCCATGGATGAGGCGCACCTGGCGCAGACCCAGCGCATGTGCCTCCAGCAGGTACTCGCGCGCCACGTCCTGCACCTCGGCCGGCCGGAACGGGTGGAGATCGAGCGTGTCCTCGATCGGGATCCGGATGGGCTCGTCCATCGCGTGGATTGTATGTGCGATACTGCTCGCTCCAATCTCGAGTCGAGGTTCTGAATGGTCTTGTTCAATCACGCGACTCGCGAGATGACGGCCAAAATCGTCTATTACGGGCCGGGTCTCTGCGGGAAGACGACGAATCTGATGGTCATCTTCGACAAGCTGGATCCCAAGTCGAAGGGGAAAATGCTGTCGCTGGCGACCAAAACGGATCGCACGCTCTTCTTTGACCTTTTGCCGGTCGACATCGGCAAGGTCGGTCCGTTCAACCTCAAGATCCAGCTCTACACCGTCCCCGGCCAGGTCTTCTACAACGAGACGCGCAAACTGGTGCTGAAAGGCGCCGATGCGGTGGTGTTCGTGGCTGATTCGCAGCCGGCCATGGTGGACGCCACGCGCGAGAGCTTCGCCAACCTGCTCGAGAACCTCGAAGAAAACCAGATCGATCCGAACGACACACCGATCGTCATCCAGTACAACAAGCGCGACATCCCGGGCGTCCTGCCCGTCGACCAGCTTGCGGAAGCGCTCGGATTCGAAGGCTACCCGTATACCGAAGCGGCGGCCATTCGCGGCGACGGGGTGATGGAGACGTTCAAGCTCGTCTCGAAGATCACCGCCAAACATCTCTTCGCACGCCTCAAAGGCAAGAGCGAATCGGTGCCTCGCAAAGGCGTCGTCGAAAAAGCCGAGAAGCCGAAAGTCACCGCCAAAGAACCGCCGGCGCCGATTGCCGCCGCGCCGGTGGAAGCCGCACCGGAGCCGCAATACAACCCGTTCGCCGACTCCGTGCCGTTCCCCGAATCGGAGCCCGATTCGAGCTACGAAAAAGCGGAGGAAGTGTCGCTCGAGCAGCTCCTGGCCGAAGGCCGCGAGCGCCCCGCGACATTCGCCGGCAACATCGCCGTCCCGCACGTGGACGAAGTCGAGGAGTTGGGCGCCGACGCGCTGGTGGAAGAAACGCCAGTCGCCGTAGCGGTACTCGACGAGCCCGCCCCGTCGCCGGTGGTCTACGCGGACAACAACCGCGTCACTGACCTCGAAGCGCGAATCAGCACGTTGCAACAAAAACTCGAGACCCGCACGCGCGCCCTGCAGACGATCCTGCAGGAGCTGGACGAGCTGCGGGAACGGGTGAGCGCGCAGCTCGGGGATTAGCGCGCGGAGCGCGCCGCGCGCTACCGCGCGCGATTGCAGGCTCAAAGGCTCACAGGCTCAAAGGCTCAAAGCAGCACGCGCCGGGCGAGCTGCACTCTTCACGCGAGGTCCTCAGGAGCTGAAACGCGCTTCACGTGGCTCCCGGCACCCACGCCTTTGCTGAAACTCACTGCCCGTCGCTCTCGGCAGACGCGCGCTACTCTGAGCCTTTGAGCCTGTGAGCCTTTGAGCCTGTCTCTCCCAGGAACGTGCGCCAAATCACTACCCTCCCCGCCCGCCCGACCCTACAATCTCCCTCGTTCAAATCTCACCGGAGGAAAAACCCATGCGTCGCACCATTGCCGTTTCTCTCTGTCTTACGTTTGCCCTGTTCGGATGCAAAGCCAAAGAGCTTGCCGACAAGGCGGCGATCTCGAAAGATCTCGACAAGCGCGGCACCACCGACCTCATGCAGCAGGTCGCCAACGACTCGTACACCGCTCCGCAGGATGGCCGCCTCACCGACGCGCAGGTCCAGATGTACCTGAAAGTCCGCGAGCAGGAAAAGAAGATCGCGCAGGTCGCCAAAGAGGAAATGAAGCAGCACGCCGATGACGCCAAAAAGTCGGGCGAGAAATCGATCGCCGGCATGATGCAGGGCTTCAAGGCGCTCGGCTCCGCCGCCGACTTCATGACCGCCGACATCCGCGCCGCAAAAGACCTCGGCTACAACACGCAGGAGTACCTCTGGGTCAAGCAGCAGGTCCTCGCCGCTTCGACGTCCGTGATGACGCAGAAGATGAGCGAAGCGCTCTCCGCCAACTTCGACAAGGCCTACCAGGAAGCGAAGAAAGCCTACGACGAAGCGAAGGACGAGCAGACCAAGAAGATGTACGCCGAGCTCCTGGCCGGCTACGACAAGTCGAAGCAGGAAATGGCTGCGCAGCAGCAGGATCAGGATCCGTCGCTCTCCTACAACCGCCAGCTGCTCTCCAAGTATGAGAACGCGCTGAACGCCTACGCCCAGGAGCTGTCGAAATACGAAGACAAGCCGGGCGACGTGCAGAAGAGCGTCGAGCAGTGGCAGAAGGACGTCGAGAAAGCCAAGCAGCAGCAGTAGCCCCTTGCCTTAGACTGCGTGCCGCACGCGCGCGATGCCGTGCGGCACGCATATGACGACGACGAAATCCCTCACCTGTTCGAGCTGCAGCTGGTCCGCGCCGATCGCGCAGCTCGTGAATCTCTGCCCCACCTGTAGCGCACCGATCCTCGTTCATTACGACCTCTCGCCGAACGCCACACTGCGCGACGAGATCCGCTCGCGACGCGCGGACATGTGGCGCTACCGCGAAGTGCTTCCCCTTGCTGACGACAGCGATGACGAGCGCGAGATCGTCACCCTCGGCGAAGGCATCACGCCGCTCCTCGCCTCGCGCACGCAGCCAAACGTCTACGTCAAAGACGAGTCGCTGAATCCGACGCGCTCCTTCAAATCGCGCGGCATGGCGGCCGCCGTGACGATGGCGCGCAAGCTCGGCGCGAAGAATCTCGCGGCACCGACGGCAGGAAACGCGGGCGCCGCGTTGAGCGCATACGGCGCACGCGCGGGCATGCCCGTGTTCGTGGCCATGCCGCGCGACACTCCGCAATCGATCATCGACGAATGCCGCAGCTACGGCGCGGAAGTGGAGCTGGTGGCGGGCGTGATCACCGACGCCGCGAAACGCGTGCAGCAGTACATCGCCGAGCGCGGCGGCTTCGACGTCTCCACGCTGAAAGAACCGTATCGCGTCGAAGGGAAGAAGATCATGGGCTACGAGCTGCTCGACGATCTCGGCCGGCTGCCGGACGTGATCCTCTACCCCACCGGCGGCGGCACGGGTCTGGTCGGCATGTGGAAAGCCTTCGACGAGATGCAGCGCCTCGGCTGGATCGGCAGTGAACGCCCGCGTATGTGGAGCGTGCAATCGAGCGGCTGCGCGCCGATCGTGCGCGCCTTCACGCAAGGTCTCGAAAAAGCACCGGAGTGGGAAGCGCCGCAGACGAGCGCGTGGGGCTTGCGCGTGCCGCGCGCGATCGGCGATCGGCTGATGCTGCGCGCGCTGCGCGATTCGGGCGGCGGCGCGATCGCCGTCGACGAAACGCGCATCGAAGCGGCGGCAGCAGCGCTGCGCAAGAGCGAAGGGATCGACGCGGGACCCGAAACCGGCGCGGCGTGGCTCGCGCTCGAAACGCTGCGCGTCGAAGGGGCGATCCGCGACGGCGAAGCGGTCGTCGTCTTCAACACCGGCGCGAACAAATATCGCTGAGCACCGATCTGGTGATCCCGCTCACGGCGCGTGTCAACGCGATCGGTAGACTGTGCGTCCAATCGGGTCAGGAGAGGCCACATCCATATGACGAAGCTTACCCTCGCGGTGACGCTGCTTGCGGCGTGTCTGGCCGCGGCGATTCCGGCAGGCGCGCAATGCACCGCACCGACGCTCGTCTCGCCGGCGGACAACGCCACGAACGTGCCGGTGCAGATGACGTTCGAGTGGAGCGGCACGCCCGCGGCGAACGGGATGTTCGACATCGATTACCTGCGCGTCGGCGATCCGTCGTTCACGCGCGCTTCGTCGAGCGGCACTACGTTCAGCCCTCCGCAACTGCAACCTGGTGCGACCTACAAGTGGCGCGTGCTGCAGCAGGGCTGCACGGAAGCGAATGCGTCGCCGATCCGTACGTTCGTCACAGCCTCCGCGACGAGCTGTCCGACCGGAACCGCCACGCTCGACGCGCCCGCAGCCGACGCGCGCTTCAGCGCCGGCGATGACGTCGACTTTTCGTGGGAACCGGTTGCAGGCGCGATCCAGTACGACCTGCTGGTCGCCAGCGGCACCGGGCCATTGATGAGCGTGCAGCAGACAACCGCCACGAGCGCGCGCAGCTCCTTTGCCGAAGGAACGTACCGCTGGGCGGTGAAGGCGATCTTCGCCGGCGCCTGCACTCCGACGATCTCGGGACAGCGCGCGTTCAAAGTGTTCGGCGCGACGTGCGCGTCCACCGGACCGCAGTTGATCGCACCGGCGAACAACGCCAGCGATCTCGCCAACCCGGTGCACTTTGATTGGAACCCTGTCGCCGGTGCGACCAAGTACCGCCTCTTCGTGGCCGTCGACGGCGGCACGCCGGAACTGCTGACCACGACCACCGACACCCATTTTGACGCGGAGCTGACCGGCCGCAGCTTCCGCTGGGCCGTCGAAGCGCTCTTCGACAGCTGCCCCGAAGTACTTTCCGAACAGCGCGTCTTCACGCTGGCGAGCGAGCCGCTCTGCCCCGCCAATCCCGGCAAGGCGTCGTTGCTCTCGCCGGCGCCGGACGCGAAGAACGTCGCGTCGCCGGTCACCTTCCAGTGGTCGCCGGTGGCGGATGCGAAGACGTACCGCCTCTGGATTTCCGCCGACGGCGGCACCCCAACCATCCTCGGCACCTCCACGACCACCTCGCTCTCGCTGCCGGTCCCGCAAGGGACGATCGCCTGGTTCGTCGAAGCGCGCTTCGGCGACAGCTGCGCGCCGACGCTTTCCGTGCGGCAGACATTCACCGTCTCCAGCGGCGCGTCATGCGACCACGCCTCACCGTCGATCATCGCTCCAACGAACGGCGCGACCGGCGTCACCTCGCCCGCACTCTTCCGCTGGAACGCGGTCGCCGGCGCGGCGGGCTACAAGCTGTACGTCTCGACCGATGGCGATGCCTTCGATCTCTACGGCGCGACGACGGCGACGGAGCTGGAGAAGCTCGTGCCGCCCGGCGCGATCGATTGGTATGTGGTGGCGGTCTTCGCCGGCTGCCCCGACGTGCGCAGCGCCACTTCGCATTTCACGGCCGCCGCCGCGGCGACCTGTCCGGATGAAACGGTGACGCTGAACGCGCCCGCCAACGGCGCCACCGTCAGCTCGCCGGTCACGTTCTCCTGGAGCGCCGTGACCGCGGCCACGGTCTATCGCGTTTGGATCGTGGCGAACGACGGCGCGCCGGTGCTCCTCGCGCGCACGAACGATTTGCAGACGACGCAAAGCGTTCCCGCCGGAACGCTGAAGTGGTTCGTGGAAGCGGTGCGTGAGCACTGCTCGTCCATCCTCTCCGCGCGCAACAGCTTCACCGTGCAGAGCGCATCGAACTGCGGCAACAACTCCGCGCCGCATCTCATCGCGCCTGCCGGCACGGAACAGCAGCCGGGCAGCGCGACGAGCCCCGTGAACTTCCAGTGGGACGCCTCGCCGAACGCCATCGGCTACCGCGTCTGGCTCGCGCGCAACGATCAGCCGGCGGCGGACATCGCCGTCACGCGCGACACGCACCTCGAGCGCACGCTGCCTTCCGGCAAGTACTCCTGGTACGTGGAAGCGCTGTTCGAAGGCTGCGGCGCAATGTCGTCAGCGAAAGCGTTCTTCACCATCGCCGACACCACGCCCCGCTGCATCGACACGAAGCCGATCGTTCTCGGCCCCGCCAGCGGCAGCACCGTCACCTCGCCGGTCACGTTCCTCTGGAGCGCGGTGGACGGCGCGATCGAATACCGCCTCTTCGCGAAGCTGAACGACTCCGCATTCACGCTCATCGGCACGACCGACGAAACGTCGCTCGTCCGTCCGGTGCCGCCGGGCACCGTGACCTGGTACGTGGAAGCAGTCTTCCGCAGCTGCCCGTCCACGGAATCGGAGCGCGCCACGTTCAGCGCACCGCCATCCGTCGCCTGCGCCGCCGAAGCGCCGCAGCTCGTGGCGCCGGAGAACGGCGCGACGAATCTCGAGCCGCTCGTCGAATTCGCATGGCAGCCAGTGAGTGGCGCCGTGCGCTACGTGCTCGTCGTGCAAGCCGGCGAAGGCTCACCGACGGCCATCGCCGAAACGACCGAAACGCGCGTGACGCATCGCGTCCCACCCGGCGCCATCAAGTGGTGGGTGATCGCCTTCTTCAACGGCTGCGACGCCGCCAAGTCAGCGGAATTCGCGTTCACCGTGGCCACACCCGCAGGCTGCGAAACGCGCGCGGCCGTGCTGCTCGCGCCACCGAACGGCGCGCCCGCGCTGACCGGCCCGATCTACTTCGCCTGGTCGCCGGTACCGCACGCACGCGGCTACAAAGTGTGGGTGCAGCGCCGCAACGATGAACCAGGCGTGATCGCTACATCGACCGCGCCGTTCGCGAAAGCGGAGCTGCCGCCGGGCGCGTACGAGTGGTTCGTCGAAACGCTGTTCGAGAACTGCCCGCCCACCGAATCGGCGCGCGGCACGTTCCGCGTCGACGAAGCATCCGACGCGTGCGCGCCGCCGCTCGCGACGCTGGCGCAGGCGCCGGGACAAGTGCTCTCCGCCACGCCGTACGCCGTGCGCTGGCTGCCGCTGCCGCGCGTCTCCGGCTACGAGATTCAGGAATCGACGACCGCTGATTTCGCGAACGCTACGACGCTCGTCGTCTCCGAGCCCGTCGCGCACTTTACGCACGACGTCGCGAGCGAGACCAGGTACCTCTACCGCATCCGCGGGATCAGCGCATGCAGCGACGATCGCGGCGCGTACTCCGACGTGGTCGGCACGCTCGTCGTCCCCTCTCGCACCACCGGCACCGATCGCCACGCCTCCCTCGACCTCGGCACGCAGGCGCCCGCGGTGCAGACCATCACGCTGCCGCCGTCGAATCCGCCGGTCGCCTTCACCGCGATCGCGGACAAACCGTGGCTGACCGTGACTCCGTCGTTGGGTGTGGTCGGTCCGGACGGCGCGACGCTCACCGTCACCTCCGATCCCAACGCGCTCGACCTCGGCACGACCACCGGCACCATTCGCATCACCTACGCCGCCGCAGGCAAAGGACAGACGACGAACAGCACCACGCCCACCAGCTATCCGGTGTCGATCAGCCTCGTCACGCCGGTCTCGCCGACGGGTAAAGGAACGCCGCCGCCCGACGCGCTGATCTTCCCCGCCGTCGCCCACGCCACCGGCATCAACGACTCGCTCTTCGAGTCCGACGTGCGCATCACGAACCTCGCTGCGACGACGATGAAGTACCAGCTGAACTTCACGCCATCGACGACCGACGGCACGCAGACCGGCAACTCGACGACAGTGGAGGTGGCGCCGAACAGCACGCTCGCTCTCGACGACATCCTGGCCAGCTTCTTCGGCGCCAGCACCACCACCGGCATGCTGGAGGTGCGTCCTCTCACCACTTCGTCCACCGCAACGAAAGGAACGTTCAGCGGGATCACATCATCCGCGCCGCAGCCGGTGCTCACCGTCGGCTCCAGCCGTACGTTCAACAGCACGCCCACTGGCACATTCGGCCAGTACGTGCCGGCCATTCCGTACGCGCAGTTCGCCGCGAAGAACCAGATCATCAGCCTGCAGCAGATCGCGCAGTCCGCGGCGTACCGCACGAACTTCGGTTTCGTGGAAGGCTCCGGCCAGCCGGCCGATCTGCGCATCCGCGTCTTCGACGTGCACAACCAGCAGCTCGCCGAATTCAGCGAAGCGCTCAAAGCAGGCGAACACAAACAGATCAACCAGATGCTTGCGCTGCACGGCGTGACCGATCTCGCCGACGGTCGCGTGGAAGTGCAGGTCGTCTCCGACACCGGCAAGATCACCGCGTACGCATCGACGCTCGACAACCTCACCAGCGATCCGCTGCTCGTCTCGCCGGTGCAGACCGCCACCGTCAACGCCAACCGCACCATCGTGCCGGGTGTCGCGTACATCAACAACGGCCTCGCCAACTGGCGCACCGACATGCGCCTCTTCAACGCCGGCACGACTGCGCTTCCCACGACGCTCACCTACTACCCGCAAGGAAATCCCGGCGCCGCGCTGACGCGCCAGATCGAAGTCGCGGCGGGCGAGATCACGGTGCTCGACAATGTATTGAATTCAATGTTTGGCATCGCCGATCCGGTGGCCGGCGGCTCCATCGCCGTCACCACGTCCAAACCGGCGCCGCTCGTCACCACCGCCCGCACGTACAACCAGACCACCAGCGGCACCTACGGCCAGTTCATCCCCGGCGTCACCACCAGCGAAGCGGTCGGCCTCAACGACCGCTCGCTGAACCTGCTGCAACTCGAGCAGTCCACGCGCTTCCGCACGAACATCGGCCTCGCCGAAACGACCGGCAACGCCGCCACCGTCGACGTGTCGGTCAATCTCCCCGATTCGAAAGCGACGCCGACCATCCGCGTCTCGCTCGCCGCGAACGAGTTCCGCCAGCTCTCGCTCGCCGATTTCGGCGTGACCGACGCGATGTACAACGTCCGCGCAACCGTACGCGTCACGAGCGGCACCGGCCGCGTCACAGGCTACGGCTCCGTGATCGACCTGACCACGCAGGATCCGACGTACGTGCCGGCGCAGTAGCCCCCGTTCGGGCGGAGGCTACTGCGCCGCACGGCGCACCCGCGCTGAGCAGGCTCAAAGGCTCACAGGCTCAAAGGCTCACAGCAGCACACGCTGCGTGAGCCGCGCCTGCGCGTATGAACCATGCGCCCCGCGCGAGTCTCCACCTGTGGTCTGGCTCACAAACCACGCAAATCACGCCGCCCGCGCTACTTTGAGCCTTTGAGCCTGTGAGCCTTTGAGCCTAAGAACCCGCGCAGAACGCGCCATCCAACACAAAGCCGCCTAAACTACGCAGATGCCCGCCCGCACCACGATCCTCGCGCTCCTCGTCTGCCTCATCGCCGCCACTGCTCTGCCGTGCGCGTTTCCGCCGCCCGCGCTCCTCACGCCCGAGAACGGCGCCACCGGCGTCGACACCGCGCAGGCGGTCTTCTTTGACTGGGAGCCGGTGGACGGATCGAACGGCTATGACCTCATGGCCTCGATCAACGGCAACGCGCCGGTGCAGCTCGGCAACACCACCGCCTCCGACTTCGAGACCGGCGTTCCCGCCGCGTCGGAAATCGAATGGTGGGTGGTCGCGAACTTTGACGGCTGCGAAGTGGGCGTGGAATCAGAGCACTGGACCTTCAGCACGTTCCAGTGCACCAGCGGCGAGCCGCCCGTGCTGCTCGCGCCCGGCGACGGCGCGGAGAATCTCTCCTCGCCCGTCAGCTTCTCCTGGAGCCAAACCGAAGGCGCGGACGGCTATCGCCTCTGGCTCATCGGCACCGACGCCGCGGGCGGCGTGAACGTCGACGTCCTCGAAGACACCGGCACCAGCACCAGCACCACGGCGACGCTCGAACCGGGCACGTACGGCTGGTTCGTCGAAGCGTATTTCGACCACTGCGAATCCGTTCTCTCCGACGCGTTCGTCTTCACCATTCACCAGGCCGAAAACTGCAGCGGCGAAGCAGCGGTGCCGCTGTCGCCCGTCGGCGGCGAGACCGTCACCAGCTCGCCCGTCACCTTCACCTGGCAAGGTGTGGAAGGAGCGACGAGCTACGAGCTCTGGGCATCGCTCGACGGCGGCGACTATCAGTACATCGACACCACCACCGACACCGCCGTCGACGCCTGGCTCGGCGAAGGTGAGGTCTCGTGGTTCATCGTCACGCATTTCGACGGCTGCGACGACACGACGTCCGACACCGCGGAGTTCGTGATTCCACTCAACGAAGAGTGCGACAACGAGCTGCCGTATCCGCTGCTCCCCGCCGAAGGCGCCGAAGGGCTGCCGCCGGAAGTCGACTTTGAATGGACGCCGGTCGACGGCGCGACGCGCTACAACGTCTGGATCTCCGTCGACGGCCACGACGCCGAAGTCCTCGGCTCCACCGACGCCGACACGACCACGCTCACCGCCACCGTTCCTGTCGGCGCGATCGATTGGTCGGTGGAAGTGGAGTTCGAGAGCTGCCCGTCCGAGCTCTCGCCCACCAGCTCCTTCACCGTCGCCGATGAAGGCGCCTGCCGCCGTCCCGATGCGCCGGACCTCTTCGTCGATCCTTCCGCGCGTTCCGGCATCGCCTATCGCTTGATCTGGACTCCCGTCGCACACGCCGGCAGCTTCGAAGTGCAGGAAGCGACGAATCTCGATTTCGTCGGCGCGAAGGATTACGCCAGCGAAGACGCCACGCTCGAGCTCTCGCACAGCGTCGACCAACAGACGCGCTACTACTACCGCGTCCGCGCGCTCAGCGATTGCAACCAGCCGCCGGGCGATTACTCCGTCTCCGGCTACGTCGTCGTCGCGCCCGAAAAAGTCGCCAAGCCCGATGACGCCGAAGTGAGCGCGCCGTACGGCACGCAGCGCGTCGTCGTGCAAAAGGTGCACATCGACGGCAGCGGCGTGGCCGGCAAGACTGCCACCGCCACCGGCTTCTCCGCGACGACCGATCAGCCGTGGCTCAAGGTGGAACCGGCCACCGGCACCATCCCACCGGAAGGACTGGACCTCACGCTCACCGCCGATCCGAAGCAGCTCCCGGTCGGCACGAACACCGCGACCGTCCAGCTCGCGACGCAGCTCGCCGACGCGCCGAAAACATATCCAGTCTCGATCAACCTCGTCACGCCCACCACGCCCAATCCCGGCAACGCGCCGATTCCGCAGTCGCTGATCATCCCCGCCGTCGCGCACGTCGCCGGCAGCGGCGCGAGCTTCGAGTCGGACATCCGCATCGCCAACACCGCCGCGCAAGCCATCAAATATCAGCTCACCTTCACGCCGACGCGTTCCGACGGCACGAAAGTCGGCCAGCAGTCGACGCTGCAGGTGAACGCCGGCGACACCGTCGCCCTCAACGACATCCTGAAGAACTTCTTCGGCTTCAGCGCCGACAGCGACAACGTCAGCGGCGTGCTCGAGATCCGTCCGCTCAGCAGCGGCTCGGGATCATCGCAGTCGCTCCCGAACGTCACGTTCGCTTCCAGCCGCACGTTTGCCATCGGCCCGCAGGGCACGTACGGCCAGTACATCCCGGCCCTGCCGTTCTCCACGTTCATCGGCAAAGATCAAACGATCTCCCTCCAGCAGATCGCTCAATCCGCCCAGTACCGCACCAACCTCGGCCTCGTCGAAGCGGCCGGCCAGCCCGCCTCCGTCCTCGTCTCCGTCTTCGGCGGCAACGGCACGAAACTCGGCGATTTCCCGTACGACCTTCGCCCCGGTGAGCACATGCAGCTCGGCAGCTTCCTCGCCGCCAAAGGACTCTCCGTCGAAGACGGCCGCATCGAAGTGAAAGTCCTTTCCTCGACCGGCAAAGTCACGGCGTACGCGTCGGTGCTCGACAATGCCACCGCGGATCCGCTGCTGGTGCTTCCGGTCGAAGCGCAGACCGTGACGTCGAAGCGTTACGTGCTGCCTGGCATCGCGTACGTGAACGCGTGGCGCAGCGACGTGCGGCTCTACAACGCGGGCACCACCGACGTCGATGCGAAGGTGCAGTTCTATTCGCAGAGCGGCGGCGATCCGATTGAGAAAAGCGTGAAGATCGGCGCGGGCAAAGTGGCCGCGCTCGACAACGTGCTGCAGACGATGTTCGGCGCCGCGAACGGCGCGGGTGGTTCACTGCTCCTGACGACGGACGCCGACGCCAAGCTCGTCGCCACGGCGCGCACTTACAACCAGACCGACAACGGCACGTACGGCCAGTTCATCCCCGGCGTCACCGCCAAAGACGGCGTTGGACTCGGCGAGCGCGCGCTGCAGATTCTGCAGGCCGAGGAGTCGGAGAGGTTTCGGACGAACCTGGGGATTGTGGAGCTGACGGGAAATAACGTGCGCGTCGAAGTGACCGCGCGTCCGCCTGATTCGAAAGTCACTGCGAAGATCGAAGTGCCGCTCGGCCCGAATCAGTTCGTGCAGCTCGGCAGCATCCTGCGCACGATGGGACTCGGCACCACATACAACGCGCGCATCACCATGCGCGTCGTCAACGGCAACGGCCGCATCAGCGGCTATGGATCGCTGATCGACAATCGCACGCAAGATCCGACGTACGTGCCCGCGCAGTAGCGCATGCGTCGTCTCGCGCTGGTCCTCTCCTTCGCCGCCGCTTCGGTTGCGGCGAAGGAGACGGCGCCGATCGATCCGATCTCGCGCGAACTGCTGTCGTGGCCGATCAGCGCGGCCGCGATCACCGTGACTCCGCCTGCCGTGGCGTGGCCTGCGGACGTCCCGCCTTCGCCGCCGCCGGACCTCGAGACCATGGGCGACGCCCAGCTCTCCTACTCCGCGAACGACATCTACATGCTCGCCATCGCGCAGTGGAGCGCGATGGAACCGCTGGTCACGCGCTGGCTGGGCGATCCGTCGCCGTTCCGTCGTGCCGCGGCCGCCGGTGCGCTTTACAAACGTGCGCTCGCGCGCGGTGAGGATCCGCAGCGTGTGCGAACGATCCTGCAGGCGCTGGTCATCGATCGCACGATCCATCCATCGGCGCGGCAGATGGCGCTGGATATTCTGATGTTGCGCGCCGAGACGCGCTGGCAGCCGGAAGAGCGCGACGATCTGCGGCAGTGGTTCCTCTCGCTCTTCGACGATCCGACCCTGACGAACGCACGGATCGACAACATCGTTGGACGGCCGCTGGCGGAGGTCGTGGCCTGGTCGCCGGAACGCTTCACCGCCGCGGTGGCTCGTCTGGCGCGCAAGCCGGCCACGCGCCAGAACGCAGCGCTCGCCCTCTCGGGCGTGTTGCAGCGCGCCGCCGACACGCATGCTTCCGACACCATCCGCCGGCAGGCACTCGACGCGCTCGTGCCGTGGCTGGCCGATCCGGCGTGGGCCGCCGATTCGCAGTGGGGCGGCGATCGCGTGGCGGCAATTGTCGCGGCGGGAGAGCTCGGCGGCGCGCGCGTCGTGGAGGCGCTGCGCAAGGGCTTCGCGCGCGAGCCGCACAACGTGGCCATCCTCTCGGCGCTCGCCGCGCAAGGTGATGCACAGGCGTTGGCTGTCGCCATGAGCGATCGCGAATCGATCGACGAGAGCTCCCGGCGCGCGGTCTGGTCAGCCGTGTTGCGTGCGCATGCGGCGCCGCCAGCCGACGTCGCGGCGTCGCTGTTCGAGTGGATTCGCGCGGTGGAGAAAGCTGCCGCCGTCGGTTACCGCTGGAACGAAGTGCTGCCGTGGCGCACGAGCCTCGGCCACTACGTCGCGCTCAACGACGGCGCGACCGGCGCGGCGGTCGTGAACGCGATTGCGGCGCTGTACGCGAAGGAAGAAGATCCGCGCATCGCGAACGGCGTGCTGGCAGTGCTCGCGGCATCGAAGGACGACGCCGTTCGCGACTTCATGCTGCGCGAGTTGCCGCATGCCGATGCGCGCGTGCTGGCGGCCGTGGCAGCGCATGCGCGAGATTACGCCGGCGCAGCGCGGCGCGTGGCGCAGCGCGGTCCGGTCGTCGCGCTCCTGGCCGGCGATGACGTCTCGCGCTTTCTCGCGCGTCGCGACACGGCCGATCGGATCCTGGTCGTCGCACGCCTCGCGCAAATCGACATTCCTGCCGCGCAGGTGGCCGCGTCGGCGGCAGACCCGGACGTCGTCTCGCAATACCTCGCGCATGTCGATACGCCGGAACACCGTGCGCTGCTGCGGCAGCGCTTCCCGGGCGTCGTCAGCGGAATGCCGTTGCCGACCGGCAGCGATCCGCAATACGGCATGGCCACCTGCGCCAACGACGACTTTGCGAAGATGGAAAACGCGCTGCTCGCGGAGGTGAAGAGCGGGCAGACCGCAGAAGTGTTCGCGCTCTTCACCTTCTCCGGCTATCCCTGTGGATACACCGAGGAACCGCTGGTCGTCCGCGACTCGTTGGCCGAGCTGCGCGCGCAACTCGATGCCGCCGGCCCGGTGTGGACGGCGTTCGCATTCCAGCACCACGAGCTCTTTCACGTCAGCGCCGGCGGTGCGCGGCGCATCGTCTTCAACGCCGCGGATGCTGATCCTCGCCTGAAAGAGATCGTGCGAACGATCGTAATGCGCGCATCTACAATCAGAAAATCGAGTCCACCATGAAAGCCATCGTTGCCGCACTGCTGTTCGCCTTTACGCTTCCCGCGGCATTCGCGGCGACGCAACAGGTGCAACTCGGGCCGGGACTCTCATTCAATCCGAGCAGCGTGAACATCACGGAAGGCGACACCGTGACGTGGGTCTTCAACGCGCCGAGCCACACCACCACCAGCGACGCGACCGTCGGACCCGAAGTGTGGGACTCGGGCGTCGTTCCGAGCGGTAACAGTTACTCGCACACGTTCACCACCGCGGGCGACTATCCGTATCACTGCGCGATCCACAGCTTCGCCGGCGGCATGATGATGAACGGCACGGTGCATGTCGCCGCCGCGGCGATTGGTCCGTCGCTGCAAAACGTCTCGCCGATCACCGGACCCGCCGCCGGCGGCACGAACGTCACGCTCCTCGGCGCGAACTTCACCGCCGATTGCGTAGCCGTCTTCGGCAACACCAGCGCCGCCACCATGTTCGTCAACGCCACGACGCTCAACGCCGTTACGCCCGCGCATGTCGCTGGCGCAGTCAACGTGACCGTGAACTGCAACAGCGGAAGCTCCACCCTCGCCTCCGCGTTTACATACGCAGCCGCGCCTGCCGTGCCGGCCGTGCCGACGCTCTCCGTTCTCGCCGCAGCGCTCGCCGCGATCCTCCTCGGCATTCTCGGCTACGCCACGCTCTCGCGCTGATCGTTCGGAGCGAGTCGCGTCGCGTGCATATAATGCGCGCCGCTATCACGAACGGAGGTTTCCCCTTGGCAGAACAGCAATACGACGTCGTCATCATCGGCAGCGGTCCGGGCGGCTATGTCGCCGGCATCCGCGCCGGCCAGCTCGGCCTGAAAGTGGCCGTCATCGAGCGCGATCCCTTCGTCGGCGGCACGTGCCTGCACCGCGGCTGCATCCCGACCAAATCGCTCCTCGAGAACGCCGACGTCTGGACCAAGATTCAGAAGGCAAAAGACTTTGGCATCACCGTCGGCGACGTGACCATCGACTGGTCGGCCGTGCAGAAGCGCAAGCAGGGCGTCGTCGACAACAACTCCAAAGGCATCGAGTTCCTCTTCAAGAAGAACAAAGTGGAGCGCGTCACCGGCTGGGCCAAGGTAGTGAAGCCGGGCGTCGTGGAAGTGAGCGCCGAAGGCGGCGAAACGAAGACGCTCAACGCGAAGAACATTATTCTGGCGATGGGCTCCGTGCCGCGCGATCTGCCGCACATCAAAGCGGACGGAAAGCACATCATCAACTCCGATCACATCCTGCAGATCGATCGCATCCCGAAGTCGATGCTCGTCATCGGCGCAGGCGCCGTCGGCTCCGAGTTCGCGTCGATCTTCTCGCGCTTCGGCACCAAGACCACCATCGTCGAAGTGATGCCGCAGCTGCTGCCGATCGAAGACGAGGAAGTGGCCAAAGAGTTCACGCGCGTCTTCAAGAAGAAGGGCATCGAAGTCTTCACCGACGCGAAAGTTCTTTCGTGCGAAGTCGGCGAGAACGGCGTGAAGTCGGTCGTCGAAACGAAGGGCAAGCAGCAGACGATCGAGACCGAGATCGTGCTCAGCGCCACCGGACGCGGCCCCGTCACGGCGAACTGCGGCCTGGAGAACACCAAGGTCAAGCTCAATCAGCGCGGCTTCGTCGAAGTCGACGAATACATGCGCACCGCGGAGCCAGGCATCTACGCGATCGGCGACATCGTCCCGACGCCGGCGCTCGCGCACTGCGCGTCCGCCGAGGGCATCCTGGCGGTCGAGCATCTGGCCGGCAAGGAAGTGCGTCCGATCAACTACGACCACGTCCCCAACGCCACCTACACCGATCCCGAAGTCGCCTCGGTCGGCCTGACCGAGAAGAAAGCGAAAGAGCGCGGCTACGACGTGAAGATCGGCAAGTTCCCCTTCACCGCGAACTCGAAGGCGAAGATCGTCGGCGACGCGAACGGCCTCGTGAAATACGTCGTCGACGCCAAGTACGACGAGATCCTCGGCGTCCACATCGTCGGCCCGAAAGCGACGGAGCTGATCGTCGAAGCGTGCGCCGCCCTGGAGCTCGAAGCGACCGCCGAGTCGATCGCCAAAACCATCCACGCCCACCCGACCTTGTCCGAGGCGTTGATGGAGGCGGCCGAGGACGTGGCGGGACACGCCATTCATTTCTAAAGAGGGTTGGAGCGGCGGGCGCCCTCGCCCGCCGAT
>DASSMK010000135.1:0-2217 GCA_035688915.1 Thermoanaerobaculia bacterium | reverse complement strand
TTACCCCGAAGCCACTTGAAGGTCCTTCGACTTCGCTGCGCTCCGCTCAGGATGACACGAGGGTCCTCACGATGACAGTCGCGCCATCACCTTCGCCACGACGTCATCGCAGCGCGTTCCCATGAACGGAAAGAGCGCGTGGAAGCCGACGCGCTCGTACAACTTTTCGCGCAGCATGTTGCGGGCGCGATGCAGGCGCGTCTTGATCACGTCTTCGGTCGTATCGAGGCAATCGGCCGCTTCGCTGGTGCTGAGCCCTTCCACTTCCCGCAGCATGAGCACCGTGCGATAAGCCTCGGGCAACGTGGCGATCTCGCGCTCCACGACGCCGCGCAACTCGGCAGCCGTGGCCTGTTCCTCTGGATTGGCGTGAGTGGCCGCGATCTCCTGCATCGACTCCTCCGAGACTTCCGCGCGCATTTCGCGGCGCCGCACGCGCGCCAGCGCTTCGTTGATGGCGATGCGCGTGAGCCACGTCGAAAAGCGCGAGCGCACTTCGAATTGCTTCAGATGGACGAACGCGTTCATGTACGCCTGCTGCATCACATCCTCGGCCTCCGCATCGTCGCGCACGATCGAGCGGACCACGCGATAGACACGCTGGTTGTAGCGGCGCATCAGGATCTCGAACATCGCCGTTTCGCCGGCTACTACACGACGAACGACTTCCTCATCGGACATCTGTGAAGGCGGCTGCTGCCAATCGAGAGCGGTCATGTTGGTGATTGGAGTGACTCAACTCCGAAAAGGTGACAGGGCGTCACGAAGTTTCTGCCGCGCACTCCAATCGGGCATGGAGGAAATCACAATGGATCCGAGACTCGAACGTTTGTGGTGGACGCTGCGCATCGCTTTCGGTCTGACGGCGTTTCTGGCCGGCCTCGACAAGTTCTTCGGCCTGCTCGTCAATTGGGTGCAGTACCTCAGCCCGCTCATTACGAAAACGATTCCTGTGTCGCCTGATGTCTTCATGCGCGTAGTGGGCGTGATCGAAATGGCCGTCGGCATTCTCGTCCTGACCGGTCTGACCCGCCTGGGCGGCTACATCATGATGGCGTGGCTGACGCTCATCGCATTGAGCCTGCTCACCACCGGCCATTATTTCGATGTGGCCGTGCGCGATCTCGGACTGGCCGTCGGCGCTTACGCAATGGCGCGCATCAGCGAGGTGAGAGAAGAGGCATACGCAAAACATCGCGTCGGGCGCCTGCAGACCGTATGACGCTGGCAACGCGCATGCACTGAAACAGAGGCATGCCGAAGGATACGAAAGAGCCACAGAGCTACGGCAGCGGAGCCGATTGGACGACGGGACGCACTGGCCAGGAAGTGAACGACCAGAAAAGCGCGCCATCGCCGGAACATCGCGACTTTTATGACGAGCGGCGGGAGGCCGAGGAGAGCGACGGGCATCAAGGGGGGCATACTTCGCCGTTTCAGGTGGCGGAGAGCCAGCAGCCGTCGGGCAATGCCGAAGGCGGCGAGGATCCGGCGACGAAGGTGACGTCGACCGCCGGCGGTGCCAAACGGGAGTCATTCTTCAAACGTCGCGATTACAACCCGCCGAACGACTGAGCTCGGCGTGACCGCGCGCACAAAGGTGACTTAGACGCGCTACTATCGTTCGGACCACGAAATCGATCGCGTGTCCGACCTTCTTCGGCTTTTCTCGACTGCAAACTACGCGGCGAACGCATTGTCACTCTCGACAGCGTTCGCCGGCTTTGCCATCCTCCTGCTCGGACTGGCTGTGGCACTGCGCAGCCGGGCACTCTCCAGCCGCCTATTTTTCCTCGTCACGATTGCCTTCTCCGGCTGGCTGCTGGCCTTCAGCGCCATGTACGCCTCGACAGACGCGAACATCGCGCTGGGGTGGGGACGCATCGGCTACTTTTGCGCGTCGCTCATTCCCGCTGCGGTCTTTCACTTTGCTTCAGTGAACGTTGGTCGCGCGCGCGGATTGCGCGTGCCGATCATCGCCATCTGGACGCTCTGCGTCACCATCGCGCTGCTCAGCATCGTCACGGCGCGGCTCGTGCCGTCGGTGCAACATTTTCCGTGGGGCTTCTACACGACCGGCTCGCCGTTCGGCGGCATCATCGCGCTGGCATTCGGCGGCATTGCGGTCGCCGCGATGGTGCTGTTCCTCCGCGCCTATCGTGAAGCGGAAGGCAACGCGCGCGAGCGCACCGGCGCGCTGCTGCTCGCCTTCGTTCA
>DASSMK010000134.1:0-12403 GCA_035688915.1 Thermoanaerobaculia bacterium | reverse complement strand
CATTACCGTCCCTCCTTCCGCGCAGCGGCGATCAGCTTTTGGATGCGAGCCAGATCGTCGTCGCTCATTCCGTCTTTTTGTCGTTCGATGAGTGTGGCCACGACATTGGCGGCGGAGCCGTCGAAGAACGTGTTCAGCAGCTGATCGAGTGCCGAGAGGCGCACTTTGTCGCGGTTCCCGGTAGGGATGTATACGTACCGGACGCCGTCATGTTGATGTTTGAGGTGACCTTTTTGCTCGAGCACGCGCAACGTGGCGCGCACGGCCGAGTAGCTCGGCGGCTCCGACATCCCCTCCATCACCTCGGATGCCGTAGCGCGTCCGCGAGCAAAGACGATGTTCATCATCTCCCTTTCGCGACGGCTGAGAATGTCTGGTTTGGCCAAGCGCCACCTCGTGTTGAATTTTTAGCAGGTGCTAGGAAATTAGCACCCCGGTGCAAAGGTGGCAAGCACGAGCGTGAAATGTTCACAACGTTCACGGCCGCGGCACATGTGCAGGCGCCGAACGTTGGAGCGGCGGGCGCCCTCGCCCGCCGAGTCGCGCCGACAACGCGCCTTCGGATGCACCTTCATCGAAAGTCACCATTGAAGCAACTTCCGTTGCCGCCGATGGCTCTACCAGAGAGCACCGCCAATCGGTCTGTCATCCCGAGCGTAGCGCGGGACCTGGGTGGGGGACGGCGCTCTGAACCCAGCCACATGTCGCGCGCCACCCCGCCGCCCAGGTCCCTCGCTACGCTCGGGATGACACATGCCCCGCGTTACCATTCCGCGCGAAATGGCTGACCGGCTTCCGCCGCCTCCGATTGCGCCCGCTCTCGCGGCGCGCCTCTTCCCCACGCTCACGCCCGCGCAGATCGCGCGCATCGCCGTGCATGGGCAGCGGCGGCAGGTGCGTCCCGGCGAAGTGCTGTTCGACATCGGCGACGGGGCTGTCGGCTTCTTCGTCGTCGTCAGCGGCGCGGTGGACATGGTGCGTCCCACCGGCAGCGGCGAAATGCTCATCGTCACGCACGGACCGGGAAGCTTCGGCGGCGAGAGCAACATGATCAGCGGCCGCCCGTCGCTCGTGCGCGCGGAGGTGAGTGAGGCGGGCGAAGTGATCGAGCTCGATCACGCGGAGCTGCTGGCGCTCGTGCAGACCGACGCGGAGCTGAGCGAGATCCTCATGCGCGTCTTCATTCTGCGCCGCGTCGAGCTGATCGCGCAGGGTTTCGGCGACGCCGTGCTCCTCGGCTCCGAACACTGCAGCGACACGATGCGCATCAAAGAGTTCCTGACGCGCAACGGCCATCCGTACGCGTACATCGATCTCGATCGCGACTCCGATGCGCAGGAGCTCATCGACCGCTTCGCCATCACGGAAGACGACGTGCCGGTGGTGATCTGCCGCGGCGAAACGGTGCTCCGCAATCCCACCAGCCAGCAGATCGCCGAATGCCTCGGCTTCAACGATTCGATCGATGAAACGCACGTGCGCGACGTGGTGATCGTCGGCGCCGGACCCGCGGGATTGTCGGCGGCGGTGTATGGAGCTTCGGAAGGATTGGATGTGCTGGTGCTGGATGTGAGTGCGCCGGGAGGGCAGGCCGGATCGAGCTCGCGCATCGAGAACTATCTCGGCTTTCCGACCGGAATCTCCGGGCAGGAGCTGGCGGCGCGCGCCTATGCGCAGGCGCAGAAGTTCGGCGCGGAGATCCTCATCGCCAAGAGCGCGACGCATCTCGCGTGCGATGGCCAGCCGTACGCCGTGCACCTCGCAGATGGACCGCGCATTCGGGCGCGTGCAGTGATCATCGCCACAGGCGCGGATTACCGGAAGCCCGCATTGCCCGGGCTGGCGCAGTTCCAGGGTGCGGGCGTGTTTTACGCGGCCACGCCGATGGAAGCGCAGACGTGCGTCGGCGAGGATCTGGTGGTCGTCGGCGGCGGCAATTCGGCGGGGCAGGCGGCGGTGTTTCTCGCGCAGACGGCGCGCCGCGTCTACATGCTCGTGCGATCGGAAGGACTCGCCGAAACGATGTCGCGCTATCTCGTGAGGCGCATCGAAGAGAACCCGGCCATCGAGCTGCGCACGCAGACGGAGCTCGTGGCGCTGGAAGGCGACGGGCAGCTGGAGCGCGTGCGGTGGCGCGATCGCCGTGCGGGCGTCGAGGAGACGCACGACGTGCGGCACGTGTTCATCATGACGGGCGCGGTGCCGAACACCGGCTGGCTGGATCGCTGCGTGGTGCTCGACGAAAAAGGCTTCATCAAGACCGGACCATCGCTCACGCCGGAGGATCTCGCGGCGGCTGGATGGCCACTGGCGCGTCCGCCGTACTTGTTGGAGACGACGCTGCCGGGTGTCTTCGCGGTGGGCGATGTACGCGGCGGCAACATCAAGCGCGTGGCATCGGCAGTGGGCGAAGGATCGAACGCGATCTCGTTCGTCCATCAGGTGCTGCGGCAGTGATCAGAAGAGATCGGGCAGATGCACGAAGTGCTGCATCGCATCGACGGTTCGCGGTGAGATGTCGCTGAGGAACCAGGTCAGCGCTACGATCGTGGCCTGCGGAATGGCGTAGCGCGTGACGAACTGCACGTCCGCTTCGCGATGCTCGCCGTGCGATCCGGCAGGAAAGAGATCCCCGACCGCGCTTTCATTCGGATTGATGACCTGCGCATCGACGCCCGCTTCCGCCAGCGCCGCGGCGAAGACATCTTTGCGATAGCCGTAATGCGTGCACGCCAGCGCCGCGACGACCGGCGCATCCTTCGTCGCCATCTTGGCCACAGCTTTCGCCACCCAACCGCGGATCTCCTCGCGCGTCTTCGTTCCTTCGCGATCCTCGGAAATCGTGTCCGCTAGTTCGGGACACGCTTGCGTGACGATGCGCGACGGCGCGATGCCGCGCTCTTCGAGCAAACGCGGATACGCACCGGCGTCGATGGTCGTTTGCGTGGCGAAGATCATGGCCACGCTGCGCGGATCGGCTGCGAGTTGCGCGAGCAGCAGCTCGACCGCGGTCTCCACGATTCCCTTCACCGGGACGCCCGTGGCCATGAAGGGCGTGTCCGGCAGCAGCACCGAAAGTGTGTTGCACGCGACGTAAATGAAATCGGGAGCGAAGCGCGCCGTCACGTTGCGCAGGAAGCGGTTGAATGTCTCGATCTTCACCTCGCGCGACGGCATGGAGTTGTAGCCGTAATCGTTCTCCGGCGCCGCGTTGGCGAACGTCAGCTGCACCGGCTCCGTGAAGCCGTGCGTGCGTACGAAGCGCTCCGCGTACGCGCAGACGGAGAGGCCGCCCACTCCCGAATCGGTGATGACGATGTGCATCGCTACAGCTCGAACTTTCCGGTCATGAGATCGATGAGGATTGGCACGTGGCGATCCTTGAGCGTGTACAGCGACGCGTCTTCGAGCTCCAGCGTCACGAGATTCAGCCCGCGCTCGCTGGCCCACGTGCCCATCGAGCCGGGCGTCGGGTAGCCGATCTCGGTGAGGAACGGCAGGGCGCTGCGATCGGCGAGCTGGCGGCCGAGATGCGAGGCGCCGGAGTCGTCGACACAGGCGAGGGCGGAGTGGAGGCTGACCACCGCACGCGGCGCGAGACGCTCGAGCAGCGCGAGCAGCGCGACGGTTTCGGCCTCGGACGCGGGCTGCGTTCCGGGAGTGAGCGCGATGTCGCGCGCATCGTTCGCGCGCGACTTGTAGCAGACCGGATCGGGGCTCCAGTTCGACGTCGGAAAGTTGCGATTGAGATCGACGCCGCGCGCATTGCCGCGCGTGCCGCGCAGCATCCCATCAGGGTTGCCGCAGAGAATGACAGCGGCCTGCAGATCGCCGCGCGGCAGGCAGCGCAACGCTTCGGAGACCACGACGGTCGTCTCCGATTCGTCGCCGTGAATGGCCGCGAGAATGACGAGCTCCGCGCGCCCCGATTCGGGAAGAAAAACGGTGAGCGGAATGCCTTCCACGGATGTGCCGTACACCGAGCTGGCGTGGCGGATCACGCCGCGATCGCGGCGCTCCACCAGCCGCTGTTCCGTCCCTGCAGTCATGCGCGTTCGTTCCTCCTGCATCGCAGCGGCGAATCGTCTCACGAGTTGCCGTGTCATCCCGAGCGTAGCGCGGGACCTGGGCGGCGGGGTGGCGCGGTGATGTGGCCATGTTCCGCGCGCCTCCCTTCCGCCCAGGTCCCTCACTACGCTCGGGATGACACAGCGCGCGCGTGCTCGCACCTTGCAACGACTGCATCCGCAGAGGTGAGACGATGGTGAAAAGCGAAGAGCATCCGCTGGCCGAGGATTGGGAGAAGGAGCGGGGCGGGCGGATCGATCCGATCTCGTATCCGGATGAAATCGACGGTGGGGAAGAGCGCATCGACGAAGCGATCGCCGAGTCGTTTCCCGCAAGCGATCCGCCGTCGTGGAATGGCGGTTTGCCGCCTGCCGGGCAGAAGCACGACTAACGTTCGCTAGCGGACGGACCGCGAGTCCATTCGCGCGTATGGTCGTCGCTCACGCTGCAAGTTCGTCGAGCGCCCCATCGCCTTCATGCCCCCACGTCTCCTCATCGTCGACAGCCGCGGCAGGGCCGGACGCGATCGCGCCCGCTCGCGCGGCGAAGCGCTGCAGCAGCTCGCCGAAAACGAATACGACGCCATCGAGCTTCACACGACGGCGCCCGGCCGCGATGATTACGGCCTCGTCGCGTATCTCGCCGCGACTTGGCCGCAGTTCCTCCAGCAGGTGACGCTGCGCACCATCACGCGCGGCCGCGCGTCGGCGGAGTGGCATCACGAAAGCGCGCGCTTCATCATCATCGCTCCTTCAGTGCGCACGGATGTGCAGCGGCGCGAGCGCGAGCAGGCCGCGGCAGAAGCGCGCGTCTGAGCGGATGCAAGCCGCGCGAATCGCGCGATAGACTTTTGCCGTGTCGTTTGCCAAAGGTCATCGCGCAGGCTACCTGCTCGTGCAACGTCCGGACATCGTCGTCGCGACCTACGATCGCAGCGAGTTCGCCATCGAGAATCGCGGTCTGCTCGATGAGCTGCGCCGCGCGTTGCCGTTCATCGAACCGGCGTCATATCGCGGCCTCTCCCGCGCGCCCGTCGACGCGGAGCAGCTCACCAGTTTGCGCACCGCGTGCAACGGCGCGGCTCCGGAGGGCGAGATCGGCGACGACGACGTCATCGAGACGCTCGAGCTGGCGTCGTTCCTGCGCGGCCTCATGCCGTATCCCGACACGCTCGAAGTGATCTACGTCGAAAGCGGCGAGGTCACGACGACGCACGAGACGCTCGGCTACGACGTCGGCTACTGGACCGGAGATCACTTCTCGCTCATCGCGGACGTCGCGGTCACGCCGCTGTGGCATCCGCCGTCGCCCGATGCGTTCGCGGACGTTGCTGAACACTTGCTGGCGCTCAACGAACAGGTGCTCTTTCCCGATTACGCGGAAGCGTCGCGCTATCGCTCGTTTTATCGCGCGCAGGATTGGGCGGAGACGGAATTCGACGAAGACCAGTTCCGCATCGTGCGCGTCGCGCTCCCCGCCTGAACGTGCCGCGCAGCTGATGTACCATTCGCGCGCTTTTTGGAGGAACCCTACATGGCCAGCCCGATCACCGACTTCATCAACCATCACTACCGGCACTTCAACGCGGCGGCGCTCAAGTCGGCGGCGGAGGATTACAACAAGCACCTCGCCAAGGGCGGCAAGATGCTCGTCACGCTGGCCGGCGCGATGTCGACCGCGGAGATCGGCCTCTCGCTCGCGGAGATGATCCGGCAGGACAAGGTGCAAGCCATCAGCTGCACCGGCGCCAACCTCGAAGAAGACATCTTCAACCTCGTCGCGCATGAGTGCTACGAACGTGTGCCGCACTACCGTTATCTCTCCGCGCTCGATGAGCAGGCGCTGCTCGAGCGACACATGAACCGCGTCACCGACACCTGCATCCCGGAAGGGGAAGCGATGCGCCGCATCGAGAGCGCCGTGCTGCGTCACTGGGTGGCAAAGGATCAGGAAGGGAAGCGCCTCTTCCCGCACGAGTTCATGTACGAGATCCTGCGCGACGGCTCGATCAAGGAGTTCTACCAGATCGATCCGAAGAACTCGTGGATGATCGCCGCAGCCGAGAAGAACCTCCCCATGTTCGTTCCCGGCTGGGAAGACTCCACCCTCGGCAACATGTACGCCGGCCACTGCATCTCCGGCGACGTGAAGAACGTCCACACAGTGCGCACGGGCATCGAGTACATGATCTCGCTGGCCGACTGGTACACGCAGCTGGCGACGCACGATCAGCCGATCGGCTTCTTCCAGATCGGCGGCGGCATCGCGGGCGACTTCCCGATCTGCGTCGTGCCGATGCTGCATCAGGATTTGCAGCGCGTGGAAGTGCCGCTGTGGGGCTACTTCTGCCAGATCAGCGATTCGACGACGAGCTACGGCTCGTACTCCGGCGCGGTGCCGAACGAGAAGATCACCTGGGGCAAGCTGGGAGTGAATACGCCCAGCCACGTGATCGAGAGCGACGCCTCCATCGTCGCGCCGCTCATGTTCGCGTACATCCTCGGCTGGTAGTGCCGGCATCGCTGCCGGCACTCCACAAAGCTCACTCCGAAGCCGTTTGCCGCTGCTGCGTAGCGATGCGCAGATCGTAGATGTCCGCTGCCGTGATCTTCGTCGCGCCGGCGGTGATGGTCGCGTGCGAGTAGATGGCGGCGGGCAGCGACAGCGCCGCGCGCGCGGTGTCGACGGCGGTGCGCAGCTCGATGAGATGCTGCCGCTTCACTTTCGTGACGCCCGGCACGATGGTCGGATCGGTCCACGTCGCGGGCGCGAGACCCGCCAGTTTGCGCACTGCGTTCACGGCGGCGCGCAGCTCGTTAAAGTGGGCCGCTTTCACTTTCGTCAGGCTCAGTGATTCGTCGGTGAAGAGGATGGTCGTCGCCAGCGCCGGCACCGAGTCGGCCGTCACCGCCGGGACGCTCACGCGGACGGTGTAGAGATACGCCGTATTCGGCGAGACGCTGTTGTCTGTGTACGCGAGCGGATTGCCACCGCCGCCGCCGGCCAGCGCCGCGCGCGTGGCGACGGTCGTGAACGCGGGGAGCGTCGTGTAGTGCACGCCGTCCGACGAGCGGCGCACTTCGTACACCTGCGCGCCCGGCACCGCCGACCAGGCGAGCGAGACGGAGCTCGCGTTGTACGACGTCACCGTCAGCGATTCCGGCGGCGCGAGTTGATACGTGAACGCGCTCGCGGCGGTGGTGGCGAGGCCTTTCGGATTCGTGACGATGATGTCCACCACTCCGGCCACGTGCTGCGGGGTGATGAAGTCGATGTGCGTGGCGTTGCTTCCGTAGATCGACGCGACGTTGCCGCCGATCGTCACCGTCGCATCGGCGAGATTCTGGCCGGTGATCGTGACGAGCGTGTCGCCGTAGACCGGACCGGTGGTGGGAGAGACGTTGGTGATCACCGGAACGACCGGCACCACGCGCACGATCACGCCGTAGCTGGAGATGGCATTCGCGATGACCGTGACGCGGTACGCGCCGGCGGGCAGATCTTGGATCGCGCCGCTGAACGACGTCGTGGTCGCAGCGGTTGGCGCGACGAGAAAAACTTCCTCGCTCTCCACGTTCTGCAGCCGCACGACCGGCACGTTCGTCGACGAGCCGTTCGTCGAGCCGGAGGACGCGTCCCACAGCGAAAAGAGATTGGTGCCGGTGAGCGTAATCGTCGCGGTCGGAGCGATCGTCGCCGGCGCGATGTCGATCGTGCCGCGGCGGTGATAGTCGAGGCTGAGGTTCGGATCGTACGTTTCCCAATCGGCAGCCGGTGTCGACGGCGCGCTTTCGCCGCCGGCGAGCAGCACGCGGCCGTTCGCGGTCAATGTGGCGGTGTGAAACGCACGCGGATGCGAGAGCGTGCCCGCGGGCGTGAATGTGTTCGTGGCCGGATCGAACAGTTCCGCCACGGAGATCGCGTTACGCGCCAGGTTGTAGCCACCGGCGATGAACACCTGGCCGTTTGGCAGCAGCGTGGCGGTGTGGCCGACGTGTTCCGCGACCATGTCCGGCAGCGGCACAAACGCGTTCGTCTCCGGGTCGTACAGCTCCGCTTTCTTGCCGTCGAAGTCGCCGCCGGCGACGAGTACTTTGCCATTCGGTAGAAGCGTGACGCTGTGGCCACCGTAGTGGGTGGTGGTGGGCCAACCCGTTTGTGTGAACGTGTTCGCGGCGGGATCGAAAATCTCCGCAGGCTGGCTCGTCGGCCCGCCACCCGCCATGAGCACCTTGCCGTTGGGGAGTCGCGTGGCCGAGTGGCCGGCGCGCGTCATGCCGCTGCTCAACGTGGTGAACTTGCCGGTGGCGGGGTCGTACAACTCGGCGCTCGTAACGAAGGTCGACTGGCCGTTGAGCACCGTCTCGCCGCCCGCGATGAGCACAGTGCCGTTCGGCAGCAGCGTGGCGGTGTGGTTCTGGCGCTTCGCTGCGAGTTTGCCGGTGGCCACCGCGCCGTTGGAGACGTCGTAAAGCTCCGCCGTATCCAGCTCGTGACCCGCGGGATCGACGCCGCCCGTGATCAGCACTTTTCCGTTCAGCAGCAAGGTGGCGGTGTGGTTGCGGCGGTTGTTGACCATCGTGGCCGAGGGGCTGACGTAGATGCCGTTGGTGCGGAAGACTTCCATCGTGCCGGAGGCGGCGTTGCCGCCCGCAAGGAGAATGTCGCCGTCCGGCAGTGGCGTGGCGGTGTGGCCGGTGCGCGCCGCGTTCAGGTTGGTCGCCGCGTAGAACGTGCCGAAGTTCGGGAGCGAGTAGATCTCGAGGGAAGCCGTCGGTGCGTTTCCGTTAGAACCGCCGGCGAGCAGCACACGACCGTCGAGCATCAGCACCGCGGTGTGACCGGAGCGCGGCGTGACGAATGACGCGTCCGTCGTGAACGTACCGCTGCTCATGCGGTAGATCTCGGCCGTCGCGGCTAAGCCGTTCGTGTAATCCGTGCCGCCCGTGATCAGGACGTCGCCGCTCGACAACAGCGTCGCCGATGCTTGATCGCGCGCAGTCTGGAGATTCGCGGCAGCGGTGAACGTGCCGGTGTTCGGGTTGTACAACTCGCACGACGCGAGCCCTTGGTAGCCGCCGCCGTAGCCACCCGCGATCAGCACTTTGCCGTCGAAGAGACGTGTGGCCGTGTGGCCGTAACGCGCGGTTGCCAGCTCGCCGGTGGCGGTGAACGTTTTCGTGGCCGGGTCGTACAGCTCCGCGTGGTGGAGCGGCGCCGCGGAGAAGTAGCTGAATGCGCCGGCGGTGATCAGCACCTTGCCGTCGCCCAGCAGCGTGGCCGTGTGGTTCGCGCGCGGCGTGATGAGATTCGACACCGCGCTGAACGTCCCCGTCGCCGGATCGTAAACCTCGGCCGCGTTCAGGTAGCCGAGCGTGTAGCCGCCGGCGATCAGCACCTTCCCATCCGCGAGCAGCGTGGCGGTATGCGAAGCGTGCGACGTGACCATGTTGCCGGTCGGCGAGAACGTGCCGGTGGCCGGGTCGTACAAGACGGCCGAGGTGAGGTAGTTGCCGTTGGAGGAGTGGCCGCCGGCGATGAGCACTTTGCCGTTGGTGAGAAGCGTGGCGGTGTGCAGCTCACGCGCGGTCGTCAGGCTGCCGGTGGCAGTGGTCGTTCCTGTGATCGGATCGAAAAGTTCGGCCGAGCTGAGATAGCCGCCGTTGAAGCCACCGACGATCAGCACCGTGCCGTTCGGCAGCAGCGTGGCGGTGTGGCAGTTGCGGCCCGTCGCAAGCGGCGCGGTCGCGGTGAAGGTCCCGTTGATCATGACCGGCGCGGAGACCGGTTGCGGCTCCGCCGCGAAGAGCGGAAACGAAAGAGACAGAAGGAGAGAGAACAGAGACGCGAATTTCATCGATGGCTCCGGGTGAGAAATGTGGCGCCGCCGCTGCCGGCGGGAACGCTCATCGCCCTGAACGACCTGCTTCCGGCGGCGGCGCCACTGCGCTTCCGTGGCTTCGGCGGACGGGCCGTCGCTCACGTTGAGCGGAAGATAGGGACGGCTCCGCGGCGAGTCTTCTCAGCCGGTTCAAAGTTCGATCAAAGATTTCTCAAAGCCTGCGGAATGTGATGGATGCACACATCCGCCCCTCCGCCTTCCGTATACTTCCGCGCCTACTTCCATGCCCGCATCCGACGCATCCGTCGACAGCACCTATGTCTTTGGTCCGTTCCGGCTCGACCCGCGCGAGGCGGCGTTGTTCCGCGGCGCGGAGGTGGTGGCGCTGACGCCGAAAGTGTTTGACACGCTGCTGGTGCTGGTCGAGCAGGCGGGGCGCGTGGTGTCGCGCGACACGCTGATGGAGAAGGTGTGGCCGGACAGCGTGGTCTCCGACAGCACGCTCTCCCAGAACATCTGGGTTCTCCGCACCACCCTCGGCGAAGACGAAACGACCAAGTACATCGAGACGGTGCCGCGGCGCGGCTACCGGTTCATCGCGCCGGTAACTCGCGAGAACGTTGGAGCGGCGGGGCTCGCCCCGCCGGGTTCTCATGCTTCCGGCGGGGCAAGCCCCGCCGCTCCAACGGTTCACGAGAATGTGAAACGGCTGGCTGCGAATGACGAGCTGTATTCGCAGGAGTTCGTGGTCATCCGGCGGCGCCGTTCGTCGCGGCGATTTCCGCTGGCGTGGATTGCCGCGGCCGTCGCGATCTCCGTCGTCATCACGGCGCTCGTGATGTGGCTCGTCAGCCGCCGCAGCGTGCCGCCCGCGCGCGTGCAAGCGCCGGCGCCGGAGCTGTTGCCAATCGAGGATTACGTCACCGAGATCGCGATCTCGCCGGATGGGAAGCAGTTCGCGTACGTCGCGCGCGATTCGCAGGATCGCTGCGCGCTCTTTCTGCGGCAGCGCGGCGCGGCGCAGACATCGGTGCCGCTCGAGAAAGATGCGGCCGACATCCGCCGCCTGGCGTTCTCGCCGGATGGCAGCACGCTCACGTATCAACGTCTCGGCCGCGGGCAGCAGACCGAATACGCGCTCTTCGCGCGCTCGCTGGCGACGGGCGAAAAGCGCCAGCTGATCGGCGGCATCATGACGGCGGCAGCTGCGCCTCGCTCGCGCGCGATCCTTTATGTGCCGGAGTCGACGACGGAGCAGGCGCTGATTCTTCGTGGCGCGTCGCAAGCCGATCGTCGCATCCTCACCATTCGCTCCGCCGGCGAACGCCTCGGCCGTCTGGCATGGAGCGCCGACGAACACTTCGTCGCCGCCACGCACTATCGCGGCGGCTGGTACCTCGCGGTGATCGACATTGAAAAAGGATCGCTGCGCGACATCGCCGGTCCGTGGCACACCATCCGTGGATTCGCGTGGACGCCTGATGGCAAATCGATTCTCACCGCGGCGGGCATTTCGGCGACGGCGAGCGAGCTCTTTCGCATCGATGCGAGCAGCGGCGCGGCGGAACGCGTGCCGACTGCGCTGCACACCGTCGGCAACATCTCGCTGACGGCAGACGGCAAGACCATCGCCACGTTCGAGCCTTCGGTCTCAGGCCGCGTGGTGACGTTCACGCCCGGCAGCAGCGAACGGAGCGAGCTTCTCCCGTCGGTGAAGAGCGGCAGTTCGCCGCACTGGTGCACGGGCGGCTTCGTCGCGGAGCGCGAGATCGGCGGCTCGCCCGATCTCTGGCTGCTCGACGCGCACGGCGAACCGATTCGCCAGCTCACCAGCACGCCCGATCGCGAAGCGGAGCTCGCAGTCTCGCCGGACGGCAAGCGCATCGCGTACACGGTCTTCTCGCCGGACGGACGTTCGTCGATCTGGCTGCTCTCGCTCGACACGCGCGTGGCGGTGAATCTCACCGGCGACGTGCACGCGCGCCGTCCGGCATTCACGCGCGACGGACGCTCGATCCTCTATTCGGATCCTGTGAGCTGGTGGCGCACGATGATCGTGTCGACGGAAACGCGGCAAACGAAACCGCTGCTGCAGGGAATCACCAGCTTCGCCAAGCCGTCGCCGAACGGCCAGTATCTCGTCGCCGCGACGTGGCCGCGCATCGCCGACTGGCCGTCGTACGTCGTGCTGCGCGCGAGCGATCGAAGTGTCGTGAGCACGTTCTGGATGCAGGACGCCGAGCAGTTCGACTGGCTCGACGACGAGACGCTGACGTTCGCCAAACCGACCGGCGCCGACTACACGATTTTCAAAGTGCCGGTGCGCGGCGGCGAGCCGGTGGCGATGGCGTCGTTCGACAGCAAGATCGAGAGCTACGACTACGACCGCGCCACGCAACGCTTTCTCGTGGCCACGATCGTGCCGTCGTCGCGCGCCTACCTCCTGCGCAACGAATGAACCGTTGGAGCGGCGGGCGCCCTCGCCCGCCGAAT
>DASSMK010000133.1:0-35075 GCA_035688915.1 Thermoanaerobaculia bacterium | reverse complement strand
TGCGTCGAACGCCTCGAGGGGACGGCGCCGCTGTTCGAGATCGTCGTCGCCGAGGCGCACACGTACTACGCGTCAGCCGACTCGATCGTCGTCCACAACCCGAAAGTCAAAAAGGCGAAGACCTGTCGCGAGGTCGCTCTCGGCGGGACGCCGGGCAAACACAGCAAACAAGGCAAGGCGGTCTGGGCGCGTGCCCAGGCGGACGGCGAAGCGCAGGTGACCGCCAGCGGTGAGAAACAGGTTTACGTGGAGACCAGCAACGGCAATTGGGAGTGGAAGAAATTCGATAAGAACATCCACATGGGCCACGACGTCGATGCCGTGAAGTGGTGGAACAGTAAGGGTTATAAATACGGTGCGAAATCGCAGGAGGCGCGCGACTTCATGCTCGATGACACCAACTACCGGTTTGAATGGGGCCCGCTGAACAGCTCGAATGGCGCGGGGCTCAAGACCGTTTACCGGAAACCTGTAGGCTGGGGGACCAAAGCGTGGCCGCCGAAATGACGCCGCACGAAATGGATGACGCGCTGTACGAGCGCCTCGTCGCCTGCACGAACCGCGGCAATGAGCGGTTCGATGAGGATGACTATGAGGGTGCGCTCGCGGAGTTCCGCGCCGCGCTGGAGCTCATCCCGAAGCCGGTTGAGGATTGGGAGGCGGCGACCTGGGTCCTGGCCTCGATCGGCGACGCACTCTTCTATCTCGATCGCTACCCTGAGGCGCACGAGGCACTGGCGCACGCGGTAGCCTGTCCCGGTGGCCTCGGTACGGCATTCATCCATTTGCGACTCGGCCAGGTGCAGTTCGAACTGGGCAACACCGATCGCGCGAAGGACGAGCTTGCGCGGGCGTACATGGCAGGTGGGCCGGAGATCTTCGCGCAGGAGGATCCGAAGTACATCACCTTCCTGCGGCGCTTCATGCGCGGGATCTGATCCGTTCGCACGGCAGGACGGTCTCAGCGTGACCGAGGAGGCGCTGATCGCGGAAACTGCCGAGCGGCCAGTTGGTGCCGGCGAGCACGCGCGCGTACAACTGCTCGTCGTTCGGATCGTCGGGATCGCCGCGCCCATCGACCGGCGGCAGCGGGAAGCCCACTTCGGCTTGCGCCAGCCTCTCCGGGGCTATGCGCGGGTTCACGTCGCCGTTCAGTCCTCTGCTGTTGAACTGCGCGACGCGCATCTCTTCCTCGGCCGTGCCGTTCGCGCGCAGCGTGACCGCGCCCTGGCCGCGCGGCGCGAGCTGCCGGCGAATTCGAACTTCTCGTCCCATTCGTGGTCGCCGGCCTCGATGCCGGGCTCCGCATGCGTCCCTTGCTCTTTCCTGTGCACCAGTACGCATCCGACATGGTGGAGTACTCGCCGCGAAAACCGGCTTTCCGTTCGAGACGCTGCTCACTCAAATCGATGCTTACTCCATCAAGCACATTGAGGAGCTGGTCGCGAACGTGCCGTCTTACCGCGACTCGCTCGGCACGCTCACCGAAGTCAGGAGCAGGGACGCGTATGACCCGGTGCGCCGCAGTCGCAGGCCGTGAAACAATGGCGCCGTTCGCGTGGAACATTCGCAACTTGCGCAATTATTCGGTGCATTTCGCGGCCGCTGAAAACTGGCACCTTGTGCGGATCGTTCGTCGCTTTTCGTGTGCGCAAACAAAAAAGCCGCCGAAGTGGCGGCTGGTGAGCACTTTAGATTGGCGGGGCCGACGGGGCTCGAACCCGCGACCTCCGGCGTGACAGGCCGGCGTTCTAACCAACTGAACTACGACCCCGCGGTCGTGTTGCGCCGTTGCGGCGCGGAAAACTTGCTAACCCCCTCGGGGGGAAACGCATTCCCCGAAGAGACGCGCATCGTAATCGGCGGGCGGGGGGGTGTCAAGCTTCGAAGACGTCGGCTTCCAACAGCGGGCGGCCGGCGGCGTCTTTCGCGGAGAGGGTGGGGGTGGGGATGCGCCAGTCGATGCCGATCGCCGGGTCGTTCCAGAGGAGGCTGCGGTCGGTGGCCGAGTGCCAGAGCGTCGTGCATTTGTAGAGCACTTCCGCGTCTTTGCTCAGCACGGCGAAGCCGTGCGCGAATTTCGGGGGGACCCACAGCATGCGGCGGTTTTCGGCGGTCAGTTCGGCGCTCGTCCACTGGCCGAATGTCGGCGAGTTGCGGCGGATGTCGACGGCCACGTCGAGGATCGCGCCGCGCGTGCAGCGCACCAGCTTTCCCTGCGGCTCGTGCAACTGGTAGTGCAGGCCGCGCACGACGCCGCCTTTCGAATACGAGTGGTTGTCCTGCAGAAACGTGTCGGGCAGGCCGAGCTCGCGAAAGACGGCGGCGTTGAAGGTTTCGGTGAACCAGCCGCGATCGTCACCGAAGACGCTCGGCTCCAGGATCAGAACTCCCGGAAGGTTGGTCGGATGTGCTTTCAAGCGGCGCGGATGATACACGGATCGGCCAGATCAGCGACGCTGCGATCGAGCCCGCCAGCACGAGCGCAATCACGCCGAGGGACACGCCGACCGGCACCTTATAGACATCCGCCAGCACCATCTTCGCGCCGACGAACATCAGCACGACGGCCAGGCCGATCTTCAGCAAGTGGAAGCGGTCGATCACGCCGGCGAGCAGGAAGTAGAGCGCGCGCAGGCCGAGGATGGCGAAGATGTTCGAGGTGTAGACGATGAAGGGATCGGTGGTGATGGCGAAGATCGCGGGGATCGAATCGACGGCGAAGACGAGATCGGTCGCTTCGATGGCCAGCAACACGAGCAGCAGCGGCGTCGCGTAGCGCTTGCCGTTCTGTACGACCAGAAACGACTTGCCGTGATAGTCCGGCACTGCCGGAACGAAGCGCCGGATCGCTTTGAAGATCGGATTGTTTTCCGGATGTGATTCGTGATTTCGCTGCGCGATGAGGCGGATGCCGGTGATGATGAGAATCGCGCCGAAGACGTACATCACCCAATGGAAGCGCTCGAGCAGCGCGGCACCGGCGAAGATGAAGATCGCGCGCATGATCAGCGCGCCGAGTACGCCCCAGAACAGCACACGATGCTGGTAGATCTTCGGGACGGCGAAGGCGGCGAAGAGCACGACGAAGATGAAGATGTTGTCGACGGACAGCGCCTTCTCGATGACGTAGCCGGTCAGGAACTCGAGAGCCTTCTGGCTGCCGAAACGCAAGTAAATCCAGCCGTTGAAGAGCAGCGCGAGCGTGACCCAGACGGCGCTCCAGCCGAGGGCCTCCTTGAAATGCACTTCGTGGGGCTTCCGGCTGAAGACGCCGAGGTCGAGGGCGAGCATGGCCAGGACGAAGATGGTGAACGACGTCCAGAGAAGCGGCGAGCCGATCGACGGGACAGCGGTGGTTGCGAGCGCCAGGCCCGCCGGCAGAATCACGTGCATACGCTACTTTCAACCAGACCGCGGTCCGAAGCATTCATAGAATCAATCGATTGTTCGTTTGTGATGCATTGAAATACTCTATGGGGGAGCGCGAAGCAAACATGGAGTATCTCAACTACAACCATCTCTACTACTTTTGGGTCGTCGCGCGCGAAGGCTCGATTGCGAAAGCGACCGAGGTGCTGCATCTGACGCAGCCGACGATCAGTATGCAGCTGCGGCAGCTCGAGGAATCGCTCGGAGAAAAACTGCTGACGAAATCGGGCCGCGGCCTCGCGCTCACCGAGCCAGGCCGCGTCACCTTCCGATACGCCGACGAGATCTTCACCCTCGGCCGCGAATTGCGCGACACGCTGCGCGACCGGCCGACCGGCAAAGCCACCCGCATGACCGTCGGCATCGCGGACGTCGTGCCGAAGCTCGTCGCGTATCGCGTGCTGCGTCCCGCATTCGAAGCCGGCGCGGACATCGAGATCGTCTGCCGCGAGGCATCGACTGACGTCCTGCTCGCACAGCTCGGGCAACACGAAGTCGATCTCGTCATCACCGACGGTCCGGTTTCCGGATCATCGTTGCGCGGCTTCAATCACTTTCTCGGGGAGAGCGGCACGACACTCTTCGCATCCGCGGGTGTTGCTGCGAGTGCGCGTAAGACATTTCCGGAGTCGCTCAATGGCGCGCCGCTGCTGTTGCCGGGCAAAGGGACGCACATCCGCCGCGCGCTCGATCAGTGGATTGAAGAGATGGACTTGCATCCGCGACGCGTCGCGGAGTTCGACGATCTCGCATTGATGACCGTCTTCGGCCGCGCGGGGATCGGCATCTTTCCCGCACCGACCGCGCTCGAGCACGAGCTCCAATCGCAGTACAACGTTCGTGTGGCCGGACGATTACCTGAAGTGAAAGAGCGGTTCTACGCGATCTCGGGAGAGCGAAGAATCAAGAACCCGATCGTCAGCGCGATCACGAACGCGGCGCGGCGGGAGTTGTTCGAAGGAGGAACGCGTGGCAGGTGAAATCATCCGTCCGGACGAAGCGGAGGAGTCGGAGCTCGAGCGCAAGCCGGAGTGGCGACTCGCGGGCATCATCTTTTTCGCGGTCGTCGCGATCATGTTGTTGTACGCCGCCTTCATGATCCTTTGGCCGTTCATGACGGCCATTCTCCTCGGCGCGATTCTGGTGACGCTCACGTTCGGCACGTTCAAGCGTGTGCGCGAGCGGACGAAAGGCAGCTCGGTGCGCGCCGCCGTGGTGATGCTCATCAGCACCACGTTCATCATCGTCATTCCGGCCACTGTGCTGGCGGTGCTGCTCGTGCAGCAGGCGAACGTGGTCGTCGACAGACTGCAATCGGGCGAAGCGCAGCAGATGGTGAAGCGATTCGACGTGCAGCCGTATCTGCTGTGGATCCGCCGCATCGCGCCGAATTTCGATCCGGCCACGCTCAGTCCCGATCGCCTGCTGTTGCCCGCCATGCGTCAGGTGCCCGGCTGGGTCGCGCATCACGGCGGCGCCGTCATCGGTGGTCTCGCCGGCATGATCCTCGGCTTTTTCCTGGTACTGCTCTCGATGTTTTTCTTCTATGTGGAAGGCGAATCGATCGTCAGGCAGCTGTCGATCCTTTCGCCGCTGCCGAAGAAATACGATCACGAGTTCGGCCCGCGCTTCAAAGATGTGATCGACGCGACATTTCGCGGCCAGCTCTTCACGGCCATCGCACAAGGATTGGCGACCGCGATCGGTCTGGCCATCGCGCGGATTCCGGGCGCTGCGTTCTGGGGCGCGGTGGCGGCGCTGCTTTCGCTGATTCCGATGGTGGGCGCGGCCGCGGTGTGGGTGCCTGCGGCGATCTATTTGTGTATCGCCGCGACGATGGGTTCTGCGGCGTGGTGGCAGGCCATCTTCCTGATCATCTGGGGTGTGACTGTCGTGTCGCTCGTCGACAACATCGTCCGTCCCTGGGCGATGCGCGGCAAGGCGCAGCTGCCGGCCATTCCGCTGCTGTTCGCGGTGCTGGGCGGGTTGCAGGCGTTTGGCTTCGTCGGGCTGGTGATCGGGCCGCTCGTGTTTTCGCTGCTGATGTCGATCCTCGAGATCTACAAGCAGTCGTTCTCGCTCGAGAAGGGGGTCACCCCCACGGCGTAAGGGAAACGGCGGGCGAGGGCGCCCGCCGCTCCAACGTCATTGCTGCTCGGCTTTTTGTTCGTAGAACTGCTGGATGTGGTCGTAGACATGTTGCGGAAAACGCAAGTCTCGATACACGTTGCAGACATCCGGGTCGGGGCAGATCGGGAACGACTGCTGCGACTGCCACTCCAAAATGCGCTGCGGGCGCGGCGGGTTGTAATCGCGGCCTTCCACCTGTTTGCAGAGGCCGCGCGCTTCCTGTTCGCTGAAGCCGGGATTGCGCTGCAGGAGGCTGCAGAGCTGGTCTTCATCGATGAAGTGCCGCGCCACCATCGCGAAGACGAGACGGCCGTAGTGGCCGATATCTTCACCTCGCTCGAGTGCGCCGGTAAGGTGCGCCATCATTGCATTTCGCTTCAGGTCGTCTAGTGCCATCAGGCTCTCCTTCCGCCTGAAAACACTGCGGGTTACGTTCCACGGGCTCTACGGTGAGTGGATTCTGGAAAGCGAATGCGCTTGGCAGATTATTTGTAACGCGACCTCATCCGGATGCAGGCGCACAACACTGGCAGGGTGCTGATCGCCGATGGAGATGGCGCAGTACGGCAACGGCTCTTCAGCCGGTTGCTCGATGCGGACATCTATTCGGACTGCGTTTCGAACGTCGGCGACGCACTGAAGAAGCTCGAAGAAACGACCTACGCCATCGTGCTGCTCGACATCGAATTGCCCGGCGACGACGCGGTGCGCATCGTCAATTACATCGAAACGATGACGAATGCGTTGCGGCCGGTCGTGCTCGTGCTGGCTTCGAACCCCGAGGCTGCGCGGACGCTGCAGGTGGAAGTCGTGCAGATCGTGTTGCGGAAGCCGGCGGGAGTCGGACAGCTGACGGATCTGATTCGCAACTGCATGCGCACGCTGTCGGCGCGCCGCAACGACGTCCCGCCTCAGGCTCCGGCTGATCCGTTGACCACGTGATCGTTGACGACGTGACCTGCCGAGCGCAGCGCGTCGATCGCAGCGACCAGCGCGTCGGCTTTCACCAGCAAATAGTCGGTGTCGTACGTGGCGATCGGGAAAACGCTGATCTTCGCTTTTGCCAGCGGCGCCACGAGCGCTGAAGCAACGCCAGTCGTCTCGAACGGAATCGGCCCTTCCACTTTGAGCAGCGTCCAGCCGCGCTCCGCCGTCACCGATTCGGGCACGTGGCCTTCGTCGCAGACGACGGAGAGCTCTTCGCTCGTGCGCGTGATGGAGACGAACGCGCCGCGCGCCCAATCCGGGAAGGCGTCGCCGGCATGGAGGCGCGAGACAGCGAGTGTGTGCGGAACGATCGTGATGTGAAGCTGCATCACGCCATCAATTTGTGAATCGTGTCGAGCAGATCGGCCGGTTGAAACGGCTTGCGGACGATGGCGTAGACGTCGCTTTCGATCGGCCGCAGGATCGATTCGGGCGAGGCGGTGAGGAGGATGATTTTCTTCAGCAGCGCCGGCGCCGCCTCGCGCAGTTCGCGGATCACCGTCATCCCGCCCTCGGTCGGCGTCATGATGTCCAGCACGAGCGCGTCGTACTGGTGCGCGTTCAGTTTTTCGAGAGCTTGCGAGCCGCTGCTGACCACGTCGACGCGGTGCCCGTCGCGCTTGAGGAGCGTCGAAACGAGGCGTTGGATCGATGGGTCATCATCGAGGAGCAGGATGCGGGAAGCGGGTCGCAGGAGGCGAATCATCAGCGGGCGCGAGTCTATCGCAGCGGCTCGTTGCAGCGATACGGTGAGGTCGCGCCGACAGAGGGTGGCGCGCCGAGCGGCCACGGAGGGCGAGGCAGCCTGACGAGCGGTCTACTAGGACGCGTAGCCGATGGGTCATGAAATGGAAACAGTCCGATGAAGAGACCGGCGCCGGCGCGACAGCGGATCTACGTTTGATTCATGACTACGATCATCGATCTCTCCGATTCGCCGTACAACGTCGTGGGTGATGGTTCGGATTACACAACGGAACTCCAGCAGGCGCTGAACGATGCCGTCCTGGCGAGCGGCCAAGGCGGAATCGTCATCGCTCCGCCGGGACAGATCGGCCTCAGTGCGAAGATCAGCCGGCCCCGCGGCGTATCGCTGTGGGGTAGTGGAACGTACGGCACCGAATTTCTCGTGCTGAACGCGATTCCGTCAAGCGCTCCGCTATTTGACTTTGACGACACCAGCAACGAATACAACGTCGCCGATCAGAACTACTACATCAACGGCAACTCTGTGCTCGTCGATGCGATCGATACGCGCGCGAAGAACTTTGTAGCCTTCCGCAACATTCGCATCGCGAGCTTCAGCGGCGTCGGCATCCACAACGGCTCCTACTTCAACCGCTACGAACATGTTCTGGTGGCCGGGAACGGCAAAACGGGCACCTCGACCGGTTTTAAACTCGACTCGAACGGCGCGTCCTCAGCCGGCTCCAACGGTGTCGTGCTGGATCAGTGCTGGGCGCAATTGTGCGCCATCGGCGTATCGATCAGCGGAGATGCGACTGCTTCGAGCGGCATTACCCTTCGGTCGATGCTCGTCGACCAGAACACCACCGGCGTGTTGATCACGGACGGCGCCAATCCGCCGTCGAACATTTTCATCTGCGCCGGCTCTCGCTTCGAAGACAACACGACGGCGATCAACGTCAACTCGGTCGGCGTGAACGTCAATCATTCCGGCTTGAAGATCACGGAAACGGCATTCAGCGGCACGTGTGTGAACTTCATCATCCTGAGGGGTGCGGACGCCAGCATCAGCAACTGCACCTTCGCCGGGGCGACCTCCGCGCATGTGCGCCTTGACTCCGATGCGCGTCGGACGAACTTCGGACCAGGCAACAGCCGGTCGGGAAGCGTGCCGTTCATCGATGACCAGAACGCGTCGCGACTCCTCGTGCAGGAGGACTCGTTCAACGGCGTCGAATCGACGCGCCGCCTGCTGCTTTCGGAAGGGACGGCGATCACGACTGCAGACGTCACGCTCACCGGTTTTGGATCATCGGCGTCGGTGACCGGCGTATCAGGCGACGACAGTCGCGGCCGCATCTTCATTTCGTCGGCCGGGACGGGGCAGACCGCCAACGCGACGATCGCCGTGAAGATCGATAAAGATGGCGCCTGGCCAACTGCGCCGTTCGTGCAAGTCGCGCGTTACAGCGGCAACCAGCTGGCCGTGCCGTTGACGTATACCGTGACGACCACGACGATCACTATCACGTTCAATGGGACACCCGTGGCGGGCGAATCGTACGCAATCGAGTACCACGTCGTCGGCTGACGCCGAACCGGGAGGAACGCTCGCGCCGTGGTACGGGGTGAGGGATTCGAACCCCCGGCCCTTTCCGTGTAAAGGAAACGCTCTACCACTGAGCTAACCCCGCGCGTGACGCGAAGCGCGAGAATAGCATTGCTTCACTTCATGCAGCGACGATGTGCCGCGCGCGGCGCTTGTGATTCAGCAGCGACAGGATCGGATAGGTGAGGCCGATCGCGGCGGCGACGATGGCGTCGCTGATCGAAACGTTGCCGCGAGTTGTGAGAAACCAGTAGCCATACGCGGCGAGCGGCAGATACGCCACGACGCCGGTCACCACTCCCGGCGAATAGCGTCGTGCGCGCAGCGTCGCGATCAGATGAAACACGCCGTTCTGCGCCAGCATCGCGCACATCGCCAGAAAGAACATCGGGCCGAATGACGCCTTCTGATCGACGCCCACGGCGAAGCAGCCGAACAGCAGCGCCGCGTTGATCCAAAACAGGAATCGCGTGGTCATGCTCGGCGCAATCTCCGGGCGATAGCCGCGATACCACTTGCCGAAGCCGCCCGGCCAGACGAATTCCTCGGTGATGTGCGCGCTTGCCGCCGCGAGCGGGAGCCAGAACAGGGTCATGACCGGAGGTACGTCCGGCCGCGCGCGTTGTTTCAGCGCGCGCCGGCCAATTCGTCCAGCGTCGATCCGGTCACGCGATAGACGGTCCACTCGTCCTGCGGAACGGCGCCGAGGGATTTATAGAAGCCGATGGCGGGCTCGTTCCAATCGAGGACGGCCCATTCCAGGCGGCCGCAATTGCGCTCTTTTGCGATTTGCGCGAGCCGCACCAGCAGCGCTTTGCCGTAGCCGCGGCCGCGCGCTTCCGGTCGCACGAAAAGATCCTCGAGGTAGATGCCGGGCTTCGCGAGGAACGTCGAGTAATTGTGAAAGAAGAGCGCGAAACCAGCGGCGGTTCCGTCCTCTTCGGCAATCAACACCTCGGCGTACTGGCGCGCGCCGAACAGCGTTTCGCGCACGCCTTCTTCTGTCGCGACGACGGAGTGTCCGAGGCGCTCGTATTCGGAGAGCTGGCGGATGAAATCGTAGATGAGCGGGACGTCGGCTTCTACTGCAGTGCGGATCTGAAACATGGTGCAAGCATAGCGGCTACAATGCTCCATCCCTCAGTGATGAAGCGCCCCGTCGTGGTGTTCTGCTGGTTCCTGGTGCTCGTCGCCACGACGATCGTCGTTCTCGACTGCATCAATCTGGTCACGCGCCCGGCGATCGGTTTCGATTACGCGCGCGCCACAGGCACCGTCGCGAACGTCGTTCCGGGCAGTCCTGCAGATCGCGCCGGCCTGCGCGACGGCGATCACGTCATCTCGCTCGCCGGCTACGGCGTCGGCAAGCATATGATCCCGCTCTTTTTCGTGCGTGCGGGCAGCGCGGTCACCGTCGTCTTCGAGCGCGACGGCATGCGGCGCAGCGTCGATCTGCTGCCCGTCGAACTGGAACAGGTCCGCCGTGAAGCGTTGAGCGAAGGGACGGAGCGCGTGCTGTGGTCGATCACCGGCTACCTCACGTTCATCCTGAACTTCTGGATGCTCGGCCTCGGCGTCGCGCTGCTCGTATTGCGTCCCGAGAACAAAGACGCGCGGCTTTCGGCGCTGGCGCTGATGTCGTGGTCGGGCGGCACGTTCCTCTTTCAGTCGGCAGGATTTGGCGCGCTCGTGGCGGGTGTGCCGTACGCGCTTCGCGTGGCGATCTATCTCGCCGATGCGTTTTTCATCTCGCTCTTCTTCGGCGCGCTGCTGCATTTCGCGCTCGTGTTTCCAAGCGTCAAGGATGCGAAGCGTCGCTGGTTCGAGGTGCTGCCGTATCTCGTGGCGTGGCCGATCTTCGTCGAGACCGCGGCGAACGGCATGCAGCGCGCGAACGGCAGCGTGAGTCCGGCGCGCCTGCCTCTCAGCGACATCTACGACACGCTCGCGCCGCTGCTGCTGATCGCTGCGCTGGTGATTCTCGCGGTGCGGCTCGTGCGCGCGAGCGAAGTGAACGCGCGGCGCCGGTTGAAACTGCTCTTCCTCGCCCTGCTGCCCGGCACACTCTCTTTTGTTTACGGCTCCATCGTCGATCGCCTCGGCATGGGCTACACGTGGGTGCAGTTCGGGCGCATCTTCGACACGATCGGTGTCGTGGCCGGCTCCGCGATCTACGTCTACGCGGTCGTGCGCCACCGCATGTTCAACATCCGCGTGCTGGTGCGGCGCAGCATTCAGTACGTACTCGCGCGCAGCACGCTGATCGCGCTGATGTCGCTGCCGCTGGTCGGACTGGCCGGCTACCTTTGGATGCATCGCCGCGATTCGCTCGCGCAGCTGCTGACCGGCACGCCCGCGGTGTACGTACTGATCATCCTGCCACTCGTGCTGGTGATTCATTACCGCAAGCGGCTGCTCGAATCGCTGGATCGCCGTTTCTTTCGCGAGCAGTACGACGCACGGCAGTTGTTGCTGCACGTTGTATCGATGATCCGCGGCGGCTCGGACATGCTCACGCTGTCGCGCGCCGCGCTCGATGAAGTCGATCGCGCGCTGCATCCTCAGCACATCGCACTGTGGCATCTCGACATCGACGGGAGCGCGATGATCCGCGGCTTCGTGAGCGGGAATGTGCCCGAGGAATCGCCGCTGCTCGCGGCGGACAGCACGCTGGCTTCACTGCTTTCGACGAGTGACGATCCGCTTGACGTGCACAGTCGCCAGACGCGCGCGCTGATCCGCCGTCTGCCGGAAGCGGAGCGCATCTGGTTGCGCGACGTTGACGCGCATCTCCTCGTGCCGCTCCTGATGGACACGCGCCTGGTCGGCGTCATGGTCCTCGGCGAACGCAAATCGGAAGAGCCGTACGGCAGCGAAGATCGCGAGCTGCTGCGCACGCTCGCCGCGCAGCTGGCGCTGACGATTGATTACTCGCGATTGAAGCAGTCGCCGTCGCTCGTCTGGGGAAACAGCCCGGCGTCGCATGGCGCGGTGCATCTCCACATCAGCGACGCCATGCGGCTTTGTCCCGTCTGCGGACGCTGCTACGAAGCGGATGATGAGATGTGCGAATTCGATCAGACGCCGCTCGTCTCCGAAAGCGGCGTGCCGCGCATCATCGAGGAAAAGTACATCGTCACGAAGCTCCTCGGCCGCGGCGGCATGGGCTCGGTGTATCTCGCGAACCAGAAGCGATTGAACCGGCCCGTGGCGATCAAAGTGCTGCTCGCGCATCTCGTCGGCAGCTCGTCGATGCGCACGCGCTTCGAGCGTGAAGCGCGCATCGTGGCGCGGCTGCGGCATCCGGCCATCGTCACGATCCACGACTTCGGGCTGCTGCACTCCGGCCACGCGTATCTGGTGATGGAGTACCTCGACGGGCAGACGCTGCGGAAGATGATTCAGAACGGGCCGCAGACGGTGGAGCAGGTGCTCGACATGCTCAAGCCGGTGGCGGAAGCGATCGACACCGCGCATCGCGCCGGCGTCATTCATCGCGATCTGAAGCCGGAGAACATCATGATCGTGCGCGACCCGCAGGCGCAACGCGCGATGCCGCGCGTGCTCGATTTCGGGTTGGCGAAGATGACGGGGCCGGTCGGCGACGACGAAGCGACGCTCGTGCAATCGGGGCCGAGCGGCGGCCTTGTGGGAACACTCATGTACATGGCGCCCGAGGTGTTGAGCGGGAAGGTGGCGGACGCGCGAGCCGATCAGTACAGCCTGGCGCTCATCGCGTACGAGCTGCTGGCGGGGGAGCATCCGCTGGCTGGCGCCACGGATCTCGCGTCGGTTGTGCGCGGGCACACCGAGGGGACGTTCGTGTCGATTCGGGAGCGGATTGCGGATGTGCCGGCGAGCGTCGAGCAGGCGTTGCAGCGCGCGATGGCGCGCGATGCGAATGCGCGGTTCGGGAGTGTGAGCGAGTTCGTGGCGTCGTGGTGACGCGCGGCTGAGCTATCGAGCTATCGAGCTACTGAGCTCAGGCGTCGCGAGTGCGGCACTTCCGGCTCCGAGGTGACGTCGTCGCGACCGCGCCTTTCGCGATGCGAGAGCGGCATGCGCGGTAAAGCCTCAGCAGCTCGATAGCTTGATAGCAGTAGCTCGCCAAGCCGCGCTACGGCACGATCATCACGGGCACCGGCGCGTTGCGGATGATGTCGAGTTTTCCTTCGCTCAGCTGGCCGCCGGCGTTGAGGAAGATCGCATCCGCGTTTTGTTTGTCGGCGTAGCGAACGACTTCTTTTTCGATGTCGCTGCCGCGTAGTACGGACGTCTTGATCGTTGGACCACTGAAGCGTGCGGCGAGCTCGCGCAGATGCGTTTCCGCTTTCGCGCTCTCGTCGTCTTTGCAGACCATGATCAGATGCAGTTCCTGCGCGGCTCGCACGGCGAGTTCCAGCGCGGCGTGCGAAGTCTGCTGCAGATGGACGGGTACGACGATGCGTTGGATCGATTCCCGTTTGCGGATGCCGTAACGGATGGCCAGTACCGGCGCGGGCGGTTTCTCGATGACGATCATGGTCGTCGAGCCGACGAGGAGATGCGCGACGTGATGCCGTGCGTGCGTGGCGATGACGATCAGATCCGCTTTTTCATCCGCGGCGGCGCGGCCGATCTCTTCGCCGACGTCAGACGCTTTGCGCACGATGAGGCGCGTCGTGACGGATGCATTGGCGCGGCGCACGCGTTCGCGCAAGCGCTCCAGCTCCTGCTGTTCGACGTAATCGTAGAGCGACGAGTCGGCGGGGAAGCGCAGCTGATCGGGACTGGATGCCCACGTGCGCCGCACGTGCACGATGAGCAATTCCGCGCCGCTGGAACCGGCAATATTCACCGCATCGTCGAATACCCATTCAGACGCGGAGGAGAAGTCGGTCGGGATGAGGATGCGGCGGAACATTGGGAGTCGCAGAGTCTCCGAGTCGCAGAGTCTCAGAGAAGTCTAAGCGACTTTAACGCTTTACGGCTCTGAGACTCGAAGACTCTACGACTGGGAGACTCTACCGCGCTACCGGCGCAGCGGGCGGCGCGGTAGAAGCCGTAGCGACAGGCGCGGGCGCAGCGGCCGCGGGCGGCGTCACGATGTACCGGATCACTGTCTTCGGCTCCGCTTCCGTCTCTGCGATCTGCAGGATGACCTGCTTGCCGTCCGCGGCGAGTGTGTCGCCGGGGATGAACGGGTCCTGCATCGCTTCGTTGAGAGGCACTTCCAGCGTGCGCCAGTTCTGGTTCTCTTTCGGATACGTATCCTGCGCCGGGAAGGCGCGGAACTGGGCGAGGTACGTCGTGTAGTAGTGATAGACCTGCGGGAACGAGTCGTCCGTGGCCAGCGTGTAGACCTCGGCGTTCTTCCCGTATTTGTTCTCGATCATGACGGCGTCGCGGCGGGTCAGGTCGTCGCGGTATTCGGCGCCCGCGTAAACCGGGATGGCCGGGCTGATCGAATCGAGGACCTGCTTCGCGTCCACCTTCGGCTGTTCGGCCGGTGCGGTGCGCGGCGGCGCCTTCTCTTCGGCGGCGTTGCTTTCCGTGCCGCCGGTGCAGCCAACAGCCAGGAGACTGGTGATTGCCAGCGTTGCGAGTGTGCGGATCATCGATGTCGGATACAGCAATCGAGATGCCGCTTCCTAATTGTTCTGAGCGTGGGCGTTAGGGACGGCGCGCTTCTCGCCGCTGCGCAGCCGCTCCAGAGCCGTCTCGCCGCCGTACTTGCCGACCAGGCGCTCGTCGTAGAGATCCGAAATGCTGGCTACGCTGTCGAGCGACGCGATGAGCTGCTCGGGCGGGAGGCGGCGGCCGAGGAAGGAGTGGGAGAAGAAAATGTCACGGTCGACCATGCTGAAGGCGCCGAGCGGCACTTCCGCGTTCAGGCGCAGCAGCTCGGCCATCAGAGCGAACGTCGGCTCCACGCCCTGCACGCAGAACGCGAGCACCTCGATCACCGCGTCGTCGCCTTCGTACGGATCGATCGAGATCTCCAGAACCGTCGAACCGTACTTCAGGTAAAAGTCGCAGTGCTGCGCGTCGTCGAAGTGTTCCTCCACCAGCTCGTCCAGGTACGTTTTGATCTGCCGGTAAACCTCTTCCTGGCACTGGCTGTGGAACTGTTTCGTCCGCGCGGTCATCGTTGAGGGATTATAGCCGCGAGTCATTGATGAACGACCTTTTTGCGCCCGCTGCACGACGACGACTGATTTTGAAGCGCGGCAAGGAGCGCGTCGTGGCGAATCGCCATCCGTGGATCTTCGCCGGCGCGATCCATCGCGAGAGCGGACCGGAAGACGCGGCGATCGCCGATCTCGTCGACACGGAAGGCGCGCGGCTCGCGTCGGGCTTCTATTCAAAGCATTCGCAGATTCGCTTGCGCGCGCTGACGTTCGGCGAAGAAGAACTGACCGAACAGTTGCTGCGCGCGCGCATCGCCGCGGCCGTGGCGCGACGGCGTCCGCTGTTCGATGAGGGGACGAACGCCGCGCGCATCGTGCACGCCGAAGGTGATGATCTCTCCAGTCTCGTCGTCGATCGCTATGACGATCTGCTCGTCGTCGAGATCGCCAATCGCGGCGTGGCGCTGCTCGAAGATGTGATCGCCGATGCGCTGCAGCGTGAGCTGTCTCCGCGGCTGATCTACTTCAAGAACGATCTGCCGGTGCGCGGACTCGAACAACTGACGACCGAAGCGCGAACGATCGGCGAAGGCGAGCCTGTCGCGACCATTCGCGAGAATGGGCTGCAGTTTCGCGTCGATCCGCACGAAGGGCAGAAGACCGGCTTCTTTCTCGATCAGCGCGACAACCGCGCGCTCGCGCGTTCACTCGCCAGTGGCCGTCGCGCGCTGAATCTCTTCTCGTACACCGGCGCTTTCGGCGTCTATGCCGCAGCTGGCGGCGCGGCGTCGGTGGAAAACGTCGACATCTCCGCGAAAGCAATCGAACTGGCGCGCGCGAATCACGCCATGAACGGCGCGGACGCGCAATTCACCGTGGCCGACGTTTTCCAGTGGGTGCGCCAGACGCACGAACAATACGACCTCGTCATCTGCGACCCGCCAGCGTTTGCGAAAAGCCGCGGCGACGTCGATCGCGCTGCACGCGGCTACAAGGACGTCAATCTCTACGCGCTCAAACATGTCGCGCCGGGCGGTCTGATGATGACGTTCTCCTGCTCGGGGCACATGTCGCTCGACCTCTTTCAGAAAGTGATCTTCGCCGCCGCGCTCGACGCCGGACGGCGTGTCTCGTTCGTGCAGCGGTTGACCGCGGGCAGCGATCATCCGGTGTCGCTGTACTGTCCGGAAGGGGAGTACCTGAAAGGGTTTTTGCTGGAAGTTCGTTAAAATCGGCGCTCTCTCATGACGACCGCGCCTGTCTCCGCCCGCCCCACCCGTGAGATCACGGCCACGTACCTCGGCGACCTGCTGCTGCACGCGGGCTTCGTCGATGCACGCCAGCGCGCGGAGATCGAAGCGCTGGACCGGCAGATGTTCCGCACGCAATCGCGGTCGAAGTTGCGCGTCGACGACGATCTCTCGCCGTTCCGCGCCGTGGCGGGCATGAACCTCACCGACGCCTCGGGCAACGGCACGCGCATCGACGACTTTCTGCTCGCGCGCCTCGTCGCGGAAGACGCGCACGTGCCGTTCTTCAAGATCGATCCGCTGAAGCTCGACGTGGAGATGATCGAGTCGAAGATCTCGCGGCCATTCGCGCGGAAGAACAAGATGGTGCCGGTGGCGGTGCGCGACGGAAAGCTGATCGTCGCAGTGGTCAATCCGTTCGACACGCTCGCGCTCGAGACGTATCGCTCCATGGCCAAGCAGGAGATGGAGCTGGTGGTCGCGTCCGAATCGGACGTGATGGGCGTGATCAACGAGCAGTACGGCTTCCGCGCTTCGGTGACGAAGGCGGAGCGCGATCTCTCCAAAGGCGCCATCGATCTCTCGAATCTCGAGCAGTACGTGAAGCTGAAGTCGGGCGCCGAGATCGAGACGAGCGACCAGCACATCGTCAACGCGGTCGACTTTCTTTTGCAGCATGCGTACGACTCGCGCGCGTCCGACATTCACGTCGAGCCGAAGCGCGAGCAGGCGCTGATCCGCTTCCGCATCGACGGCGTGCTGCACGAGATCCAGCGCGTGCCGAAGCTCGTGAATCTGGCCATCACTTCGCGCCTGAAGACGATGTGCCGCATGGACATCGCCGAGAAGCGCCGCCCGCAGGACGGCCGCATCAAGACGGAGCACGACGGCAAGGAAATCGAGCTGCGCGTTTCGACACTGCCGACGGCGTTCGGCGAAAAAGTGGTCATGCGCATCTTCGATCCCGACGTCCTCCTCCGCGACCTCGGCGGCCTCGGGTTCTACGAAGACGAGTTGCGCACGTTCGCGGACTGGATCAAGCGGCCGCACGGCATCATCCTCGTCACCGGTCCCACCGGTTCCGGCAAGACGGTGACGCTCTACTCGGCGCTGAAGTCGCTGGCGTCGCCGGAGATCAACATCACCACGATCGAAGATCCGATCGAAATGGTGCACGACGAGTTCAATCAGACCTCGGTGCAGTCGAAGATCGGGATCACGTTCGCGTCGGCGCTGCGCACGATCCTGCGGCAGGATCCCGACATCATCATGGTCGGTGAGATTCGCGATGCGGAGACGGCGCAGAACGCGGTGCAAGCCGCGCTGACCGGACACCTCGTGTTTTCGTCGCTGCACACGAACGACGCGTCGACTTCGATCACGCGTCTCGTCGATCTCGGCATCCAGCCGTTCCTCATCTCGTCGACGCTGATCGGCGCGATGGCGCAGCGCCTGGTGCGCAAGATTTGCGACGACTGCAAACGCAATCGCCCGCTGACGGTGGAAGAAGCAGCGATGCTGAATCTGCAGGCGCCGCCGGATAAACGGATCATCGTGAAGGAAGGCGCGGGCTGCAATCGCTGCCGCAACACGGGCTACTTCGGCCGCACCGGCATCTTCGAAATCCTGCCGGTCGACAACTCCATCCGCGACCTCATCGACCGCAGCGAAGACTTCCTGAAGATCAAAGACATGGCCGTGAAACGCGGCATGCGCACCCTCCGCCAAAGCGCACTGCGCAAACTGGCGGAGGGGACGACGAGCTTCGAGGAAGTGGTGCGCGTGACCGGGATTTAGCGCGCGGGGCGCGCGCCGCCCGCCGGCTTCGCCGGGGGCGTGGGCTCAAAGGCTCACAGGCTCACAGGCTCACAGGCTCAAAGCAGCACCCGCTGCGCGAGAGCCGCCTGCGCGCTTTTGCCGTGAGCTGAAACGCAGAGGCCGCGGCTCTCGGCAGCAACGGCGCGCTGAAACGCAGTGCCCGCGTCTCTCGGCAGGAACGCGCTACTTTGAGCCTATGAGCCTATGAGCCTTTGAGCCTATCCCCGGGGGCGGCCGGCGGGCGGGTCACGGCGCGATCGTCGTCACCCGCTGCGTCTCGTTGTTCGTCACCGTCACAAATCCCCAGAAGTGACCTTCGCTTTCCGGTTTGACGCGGATGCTCACGCTGTCCTGGCCGATCAGCTCCGGCATCGTGTCGAGATCGAGTTGCGCGAAGCCGGGGTAGCCCGGATAGGGATTCGCGGCGTCGGTGGCGTTGCCGAGAGTCACGGTGCGCGTGGCGAGGAGCTGCGAGTCGTTGCCGATGATGGTGTAGGTGCGCCAGAACTGCACCGTCACGGTGTGTCCGAGCTCGCCGTCGAAGTCGTACAGGCGCAGTTTCTGGCGGTAGTTCGCGCCCATCGGCACGTTCGGCAGACCGAAACTCCAGCCGGCGCTGAACGTGTCCTTCTCGGTGATCACCGGCACCTGCACGCCGTGGCTTTCCGCTTCGCGCGAGAGATCGCGCACGTGCAGCGTGAGGCGCAGTTTGTCTTCGAGATCGACGCCCTGAATGGCCGTCATCACGTACGCCAATCGTCCTTCGCCGGGACGGTCAGTGAAGATGAAGCGGTCGCCGTCGATGAATTCGCCGGGCATCACGTAATCGGCGCACTCGCTCGGACGCGTGCAAACGCGCGCGGGATTGGTGCTGAGGCGCTGGTGCGCACCGCTGGCGTTGAAGCCGGAGAGATCGGTCACCCAGCGCGAACCGTACGCGCCGGCCACTTCTCCCTTGAAGTAGATCGGGATCAGAACGCGCTGCCATTCATCGGCGAACGCGGAGACGGAGGAGGCGAGGAGCACGAGTGTGACGAGGATGCGGGACATGTTGTGCCTGATACGCAGCGCGCTCCGCGAGCGTCACGGCCTCAGCCGTCGCGCGCGTGAATCGCAGGCCGCGTCGAAGCTGTTATTCTTCAATGACTCAGTTCGGTTCGTCGACTCAGGAGATTGCGTATGACCGTGCAGGCCGCCCCGAATTCACTCGAGCGGGAGTTGGAGTATCGAAAGAAGCTGACGGCGATCTCGAATCAGATCAACGCCGCCGAGTCGATCCCGCACATCCTGATGACGCTCAAGGATCGCATCCTGGAGCTGCTCGACGCCGAACGGCTGACCATTTACGCGGTCGACACGAAGAATCAGGAGCTCTACTCGCTGCAAAAAGTCGGCGACACGCCGAAAGAGATCCGCGTCCCGAAATCGTTCGCGTCGATCGCCGGCTTCACCGCGCTTTCGCGCAAAACCATCAACATCAAAGACGCCTACGACGCGGCGGAGCTGCAGAAATACCACCCCAATCTCCGCTTCGATCAGCGCTGGGATAAGCAGACCGGCTTCCGCACCAAAGCCGTCCTGGCCGTGCCGATCCTCTTCGAAAAGTACCTGCTCGGAGTCGTGCAGCTGATCAACAAACGCCACGGCCCTTCGTTCACGCAGCTCGACGAAGATGGCGTCGAAGAAATCGCCCGCATCCTCGGCATCGCCTTCTACAACCAGCACAAAGTGGCGCGGCAGTCGAAGCCGTCGAAGTTCGGCGCGCTGGTCGACAAAGGGATCATCTCGGAGAAGGACATCGAGCAGGCTGTCTCCACCGCGCGCGTCAACAACATCAACATCGAGAAGGTGCTGATCGAAGATCACAACGTGCCGAAGGAAGAGCTGGGCCGCTCGCTGTCGCAGTTCTACTCGACGCCGTTCTTCAACTACGACGGCACGCAGCTCATCGCCAACGATCTGAAAGAACGCGTCTCGTCCGACATCTGGAAGAAGCACGTCTGCGCGCCCGTCGAGCGCCGTCCGGGCCTGCTCGTGCTCGCAGTCGACGACCCGCACGACCTCACGCGTCTCGACGGTCTGCGCGCGATGAACCTCGCGCCGCGCTACGACTTTCTGGTCGGTCTGAAAACGGACATCCTCGCGTACATCGCGGCGTCGTACGGCGAGCAGATGCAGCAGGACGGCTCGACCGCCGAAAGCGCCGACTGGGCCAAAATCCTCGACTCCCTCGGTGAAGGCGAGCGCGTCGAGCTCGAAGATCAGGAGAAGAGTCCGAACGAGCCGGAGATCGACGAAACCGACTCCGGCATCGTGAAGCTCGCCAATCAGTTGATCATCGAGGCGTACGCGAAAGGCGCGTCGGACATTCACATCGAGCCGGACGGCCCGCGCAATCCGTGCGGCATCCGCCTGCGCATCGACGGCGACTGCGCGAAGTTCATGGAGATCCCCGGGCCGCACCGCAACGCGCTCGTGCAGCGCCTGAAGATCATGGCCAAGCTCGACATCTCCGAGAAGCGCAAGCCGCAGGACGGCAAGATCCGCTTCAAGTATTCGAAGGGAACGATCGAGCTGCGCGTCGCCACGATTCCGACCGCGAACCAGAACGAAGACGTGGTGATGCGTATCCTCGCCGCGTCGAAGCCGCTGCCGCTCGACAAGATGGGCTTCTCCGAGCGCAATCTCACCGCGTTCAAGACGCTGCTCCAGAAGCCGTACGGCATTGCGCTCGTGGTCGGCCCGACCGGTTCCGGTAAGACCACCACGCTGCACTCGGCCCTCGGATTCATTAATACCGAGGATATGAAGATCTGGACGGCGGAAGACCCGGTGGAGATCACGCAGAAGGGTCTGCGGCAGGTGCAGGTGCAGCCGAAGATCGACTTCACCTTCGCGGCGGCCATGCGCTCGTTCCTGCGCGCCGATCCGGACGTGATCATGGTCGGCGAAATGCGCGATCACGAAACGGCGGCCATCGGCATCGAAGCGTCGCTGACGGGCCACCTCGTGTTCTCGACGCTGCACACGAACTCCGCGCCGGAAACGATCACGCGGTTGCTCGACATGAACATCGATCCGTTCAACTTCGCCGACGCGCTCCTCGGCATCATGGCGCAGCGCCTGATCCGCGTGCTCTGCCCGAAGTGCAAGGAGGGTTACCACCCCACGCCGGAAGAGTTCGAGGAGATCATCGAAGCGTACGGCTACGACTGGTGGCCAACGACGGGGATCACCTATTCGCCGGAGCTGACGCTCTACAAGCCGAAGGGTTGCACGCAGTGCAACAGCACCGGCTACAAAGGCCGCATGGGCGTGCACGAATTGCTGGTCGGCACCGACGAACTGAAGAAAGCGATCCAGCGCAAAGCGACGATCGACGAGCTGCGCCAGCTCGGCATGCAACAAGGCATGCGCACGCTGATGCAGGACGCGATCGAGAAGGCGTTCAAAGGCGTCACGGATGTGAAGCAGGCGCGGGCGATCGCGGTGAAGTAAGAAGTCGCAGAGTCGTCAAGTCGTCGAGTCGCAGAGGGGCTGCATATGACCAGCTCTCGTCTGAGACTCGGAGACTGTGAGACTCTGAGACTGCGAACGCAGTGAGCACCATCGAAATCATCGCCGCCGTCATCACCGCGTGGAGCATCTGGCTCGCGACGCGCGAGAACCTCTGGTATTGGCCGAGCGGCATTGCCGGGCTGGTGCTTTACACCTGGACGTTCTACCAGGCCAAACTCTACGGCGAGACGCTGCTGCAGATCATTTGTCTCGCGCTGATGATCTACGGCTGGTACGAGTGGGTGCACGGCGGCGAGAACCGGCAGGAGCTGCCGGTGGCGCGCACGCCGCGGCGAGCCTGGCCTCCACTGCTCGTAGCCGGAGTTGCAGGATCGGTCATGTGCGCGTACCTGATGCGCCGCTTCACCGACAATCCATCGCCTTACGTCGACGCCTCGATTCTCGCGTTCAGTCTCGTCGCGCAGTTCATGACCGCGCGCAAGTGGCTGGAGAACTGGACGCTCTGGACGATCATCAACGCGATCTCCATCGCGCTGTACGTGAAGCGGCATCTCTATCCGACGGCGGTGCTGTACATCGTGCTGCTCGTGCTCGCGATCGACGGCTATCGCAAGTGGCGCCGCTCGCTCGTTGTCGAGGCTCACGGGCTCAAAAGCTCACAGCCTCACAGCAGCACGGGCGGAGCGTGAGCTCTCGCGTCCGCGCACGAGCCAAGCGTTAATGCGCCGTCTCACGCAGCGCGCGCTACTTTGAGCCTTTGAGCCTGTGAGCCTTTGAGCCTACCCGGGTCGCCTCCCAGCGAAACCGCTTCAAATCGACCTTATCGCCGACGAACGCGACGCCTTCCGCTTCGAGCAGCATGCGCTGCAGCTCGTGGGAATCGCCGGCGCTGCGCGGGCTGATCTCGCCCTTCGCGTTGATCACGCGGTGCCACGGCACGTCGGTTTTTTCGGGGAGGTTGTGCAGCGCGTAGCCGACCTGCCGCGCGTGGCCATCCAAGCCTGCCAGCGTCGCGATCTGGCCGTACGTGGCGACGCGGCCGGGTGGGATCTTCTTCACCGCGGACCAGATGCGAGCGTAGCGTTTCACGTCTAACGATTGTAGAATGCACAACTCCCTGGGCATGCATTAACGGAACATCGGCGCTCCCTCCCCGGTTTTGAACAGTCACTTCGAGGAGTCTCCATGCCACGTGCCATTGGTAACGGTCAGATCGCTTTCGGGCTCGTTTCGATCCCGGTCAAACTCTTCTCGGCAGCCGAGACGTCGGAGAAGATCTCGTTCAACATGCTGCACAAGGATTGCGGCAGCCGCGTCCAGCAGCAGCTGTTCTGCCCGAAGGACGAGCGGACCATCGACCGCACCGAAACCGCCAAGGGCTACGAGTTCTCGAAGGGGCAGTACGTGCTGTTTTCTGAGGAGGAGCTGAAGGCGCTGGAAGAAAAGGCGACGCAGCAGATCGAGATCACCGAATTTCTGCCGAGCACGCAGATCGACCCGATCTACTTCCAGAAGGCGTACTACCTCGCGCCCGACAAAGGCGCCGCCCGCGCGTACTCGCTCCTCGGCAAGGCGCTGGGGGAGACGGGCCGCTGGGCGCTCGCCAAGTATTCGGCGCGCGGCAAGCAGTACCTCGTCGTGCTCCGCCCGCTCGGCAAAGGGCTGGTCATGCAGCAGCTGTACTACGCCAATGAGATCCGCTCCATCGAAGAGCTCGACCTCGGCGACAGCGACGTGAAGGAAAAAGAGCTGGCCATGGCGGTGCAGCTTGCGAACATGAGCGCCGCCGAGGAGTTTCATCCGGAGAATTACCGCGATGAGGTTTCGGATCGCGTGCGCGAGCAGATCCAGCTGAAGATCGAAGGGCAGGAGATCACCATGGGCCGCGGCGAAGAGCCGAAGGCGCAGGTCATCGATCTCATGGAAGCGCTGCGCAAGAGCCTCGGCGAATCGCGTGAAACACGCGACTCGCGCAGCAGCGGCGAATCGCGCCGGGCATCGTCCGCGCCGTCGTCGCCGAAGGCGGCCAAGCCGGTGTCGAAGATGCCGATCAAGACCGAAGCGAAGCGCAAGCCCGCGCAGCGCGCGCCGCGCGAAGCCGCGGTGGCGAAGCCGGCCAGTAAGGCGAAGGCGCGGTGAGAGTGATTAGCGGTTAGTGATTAGTGATTAGAGTGGCGAGATCGCGCTGATCGTGGCTTGCGCCGTCTAATCACTAACCACTAACCACTAACCACTAACCACTAATCACTCGTCCCGCTACAATCTCTCCCCGGCATGTCCTACTCCGTCCGCGAGGTGTCGGCGATGCTTGGCTTGTCGCCGGCGCAGGTTCGATCGTTCGCGGCGCAGGGCTTTCTGCAGCCGGATCGCGGAGCCCGCGGCGAGCTGCGTTTCGGCTTCCACGATCTGATCATCCTCCGCACCGCGAGCGAGCTGAATGCGGCGAAGATTCCGCGCCGGAAGGTGCTGCGCGTGCTCGAGAAATTGCGCGAGCAGCTGCCGCACGGCGCGTCGCTCACCGGCGTGCGCATCGCTGCAGACGGCGAGCGCGTCGTCGTGCGCGATGGCGAAGCGGTGTGGAATCCGGAGTCGGGCCAGTCGCTCTTCGATTTTGCGGTCGCTGATCTGGCGAAGAAGACCACGCCGATTTTGCAGGCGCGGCGCCGCGAAGATCTCGATGCGGAGGAGTGGTACCAGCTGGCTTGCGAGTTGGAAGTGTCGTCGACCGCGCAAGCGAAGGACGCTTACCTGCGCGCGCTGAAGCTCGATCCTAAGCACGCCGACGCGCACGTGAACCTCGGCCGCCTGCTGCATGAAGAAGGGGCGCCCGCGGCCGCGGAGCCGCACTATCGTGCGGCGCTCGTCGCCGATCCGCAGCACGCCACCGCGGCCTTCAATCTCGGCGTCGCGCTCGAAGATCTCGGCCGCACTGCCGATGCCATCGGCGCGTACGAGCAGGCCATCGAGATCGACGACGACAGCGCGGACGCGCATTACAACCTGGCCGGCATCTACGAGCGGCGCGGCGAGAAGCAGGCCGCGCTGCGGCATCTGAAAGCGTACCGTGCAATCGGCGGCTGAACCGAAACGCCGCCTCGTCTCGCTCGATGTCTTCCGCGGCGCGACTGTCGCCGCGATGCTGCTGGTGAACGATCCGGGGACGTGGAACGCGGTCTACTGGCCGCTCGAGCACGCGGAGTGGCACGGCTGGACGCCGACCGATCTGATCTTCCCGTTCTTTCTCTTCATCGTCGGCATCACCACCGCGTTGTCGCGCAAAGAGCCGAAAGGCATCCTGCGGCGCGGCGCGCTGATCGTGCTTTTCGGTCTGCTGGTGAATGCGTTCCCGTTTTACTGGTGGGGCAAGATCGCCGGCGTTGCCGATCCGACGCTGCTGCAGCGCATTGCGTACCGCTTCGAGCATCTGCGCTTTCTCGGCGTGCTGCAGCGCATCGGCATCGTCTACGCGATCTCCGCGCTGATCGCGTGGCGCGCGAGCGCGAAGCAAATCGCCATCATCGCCGCGGCGATTCTGCTCGGCTACTGGGCGATCATGGCGCAAGGGCCGCTGGAGCCGCCGGAGGCGACGATGTCCGCGCGTGTCGATCGCGCGGTGATCGGCGAGAATCACATCTGGTCGAGCACGAAGACGTGGGATCCGGAAGGACCGCTGTCGACGCTGCCGGCGATTGCCACCGCCCTCGCCGGCATTCTCGCGGCGCCGTACGTGAAGGAGCGGCGCGTGCGGCTGCTCGCGCTGGCGGGACTCGTAGGCATCGTCATCGGCTACGCATGGCATCCGTTCTTTCCGATCAACAAGAATCTCTGGACGAGCTCGTATGTCGTCTTCACGGCCGGCTGCGCGATGCTGCTGCTGGCGAGCTGCATCTGGCTGATCGACATCAAAGAGGTGCGCGGCTGGACGAAGCCGTTCGTGATCTACGGGACGAATCCGCTGGTCGCATTCGTCGGCTCGGGCGTGATGGCGCGGCTGCTTCTGGTGATCAAGATTCACGGCACATCGGTATGGGCGACGAGCTACGCGAAATGGTTCGAGCCGTACTTCGAGCCACACTTCGGCTCGCTGCTTTGGGCGCTGCTGTTCGTCCTTTTCTGGTTGGGCGTGCTGAGCGTTCTGTATCGCAAGGGCATTTTTCTGCGCGTATGATCTGCGGCCGATGAAACGTCTCCTCGCGCTGCTGCTCGTCACCGCCTCTGCCTATGCTGCCGGCCCGAAGACCACCACGGCCACGTACACCGCCACGCTCGGCGACATCCCGTCCGGCGTGAAATCGCTGAAGGTGTGGCTGCCGCTGCCGGCTTCGCGCGGCGTGCAGACGGTCAATAACTTGACCATCGACTCGCCGTATCGCTGGACGAACCATCGCGACGTCTACGGCAACGAGTACGCGACCGCCACGATCGCCAATCCGCCCGCGGGCGAGCTGACGACGCGCGTTCGCTTCACCGTGACGCGCGGCGAAGAGCGCGGCGAAACGCCGGCTGAGACGAAAGCGAATCGCGCCGAATTGCAGCGCGCGTTGAAATCGAATCGCCTGGTGACGCTGTCGCCGCGCGTGCGCAAGCTCGCGGACGAGGTGACGGCCGGGAAGACCACGCCGACCGAGCAGGCGCACGCGATCTACGACCATCTCCTCGCCACAATGAAGTACGACAAGACCATTCCGGGGTGGGGACAGGGCGACACCGAACGCGCGTGCGACATCCGCGCGGGCAACTGCACCGACTTTCATTCGCTCTTCCTCTCGCTCGCACGCGCCAAAGGAATCCCCTCGCGTTTCGTGATCGGCTTTCCGATGACGGCCGCGGACGGCGTAGTGAAGGGCTACCACTGCTGGGCCGAATTCTGGGACGGCAAAGGGTGGGTTCCCGTCGACGCGTCGGACGCGTCCAAGTCGAGCGATCCCGCCAGACGCGCGTACCTCTTCGGCCACCTCGATCCCGATCGCGTGCAGTTCACCGTCGGCCGCGATCTTGAACTGACGCCGAAGACGCTCGAGCCGCTGAATTACTTCATCTATCCGTACGCGGAAGGGGAGGGGCGGCGGATGGGTGTGCCGTCGATCGCGCTGGAGTTTGGGCCGGCGGGCGGCGGCGCCGGCCTTCCAGGCGCGCGGTAAGAGCCCAGGCTCAAAGGCTCACAGGCTCAAAGTAGCGCCGGCCGTGCAAGCGCCGCGTGTGCGCGGTGTGGCATGCGCGAAGACTGCTGCGCTCGGATCGCGTGTGCTGCTCTGAGCCTTTGAGCCTGTGAGCCTTTGAGCCTAAGCCCGCGCAGAATGCGCCTCCGCCCCCAAACGTTACCCCGCGCAATGCCCCGGTTCCTCGCCCTAATTCTCGCGTTGCTCGCTACGCCTCTGTTCGCCGGCACGTTCTCCACCATCGAGAACATTGAATACGCCAGTCCCGGCGGTGAGCGGTTGTATCTCGATCTCCGCATTCCGGACGGGCCTGGACCGCATCCCGTCATCGTCTATCTGCACAGCGGCGCGTGGATCAGCGGCGATCGCACGGGCGGTCCTGCTTTGCGTCAGGCGACGCGCGGGTATGCGGTGGCGAGCATCGACTATCGGCTCGCGCCGGAGCATGTCTGGCCCGCGCAGATCGAAGACTGCAAGGCCGCGGTGCGGTGGCTGCGCGCGAATGCGGCGCGGTATCACCTCGATGCGAATCGCATCGGCGTCTTCGGCGCCTCCGCCGGCGGACATCTCGCCTCTGTTCTCGGCACCAGCGGCGGCGTCAGCAGCGTGGAAGGGATGGAGCTCGGCAACGCGCAGTTTTCCAGTCGCGTGAAAGTGGTCGTCGATTTCTACGGCCCGACCGATCTGCTGAAGATCGAATCGCAGAAGCTGCCGTGCATCCCGCTCGACGGCAACGCCGCGTACATGCCGCCGTCGCTGCTCATCGGCTGTCCGATCCAGGAGTGCAAGGAGAAGACGGCCACCGCCAGTCCGATGACGTACATCACGCGCGACGATCCGCCGTTCCTGATCATGCAGGGGATGCTCGATTGCCTGGTGCCGTACCAGCAGAGCGTCATGCTGCACGCCGCGCTCGTTGCGGCAGGCGTCGATTCGCGGCTCGCGCTCATCCCGAACGGCGATCACGGCGGCCGGGCGTTCGACGAGCCCAAGTACGAACAGATGGTCGACGACTTTCTCGACAACTATCTGCGCGGACCGGTTGCCGCCGCCACGGCCAAACGCCGCGCCGTGCGGCGTTGATCTGGTACACTTTCGCGACTTCAACTAACTTTTTTCGGGGACCCCTTTGACCACTTTCGTCGTCGATACTCCGTCTGCGTCGTCCACGCATCATTCCGACACTCCCGCCGCGGGGCATTGTCCGAACTGTGACTCCGCGACGGTCGCGAAATACTGCGCGCACTGCGGCGAGAAACAGCCCGATCATCACGACCTGTCCATGAGCCATTTCGTGCATGAGCTGACGCACGAGATCCTGCACGTCGATTCGAAACTCTTCACGACGCTGCGTCTCCTGATGACGAAGCCGGGGCAGCTCACCGCCGATTACTTTGGCGGCCGCCGCTCGCGCGCCATCGGTCCGCTGCGCCTGTTCCTGGTCATCTTCGCCCTGCAGTTCCTCTTCCTCGCCCTCCTGCCCAGCACCTCGGTCTTCCGCGTCCAGAACATCGAGAAGGCCAAGCCGGAGATCACCGGTTCACTCGAAGACGTGGCGGCGATGAAGCACATGACGACCGACGAGTACCGCGAGCAGCTCAACGAGAAGTGGAGCCACACCATCAAGCTGCTCGAGCTCATCGAAGTCGTGCTGGCCGGCGCGTTCCTGTCCCTGCTCTATCGCCAGCGTCATCTCGTGGAGCACTTCGTTTTCGCCGCGCACTTTTTCTCGTTCACCTACCTCGTGCAGATCATCACGCTGCCGCTGCGCTACTACACGGGATTGACCGGGCCCGCATCGACCGCGCTGACCACCGCAAGCGTCATCATCGGCGTGATCTACATGTCGCTGGCGATGAAGCGCTTCTACGAGCGCGGCGAGAAACTGCCGTGGGTCCGCGGTGCGGTCGGCTACGGCTTCACGTTCCTCGCACAGGGCGCGCTGATGATGTTCACGATCGCGTACGCGATGTTCGCCGTCACTCGCCACTGACGCGCAGCATGCGCCCGGGCAGCGCGCCGGTCATCTTGCCGTCGCGCAGCACCGGCTTGCCGTTGACGATCACCTCGTCGACGCCGATTGAAAAGTGATGCGGGTCTTCGTACGTGGAGACGTCGGCGACTGTCTTCTCGTCGAAGACCACCACGTCCGCGCGCATGCCCGCGCGCAGCGTTCCGCGATCGCGCAGAAAAGCGCGCGAGGCCGCCAGCGACGTCATCTTGCGCACCGCTTCTTCGAGCGTGAGCAGCTTCTCTTCGCGCACGTAGCGGAGGATGCGCGAGAACGTGCCGTACGCCCGCGGGTGCGCGCCTTCGCTGCGATCGACGACCGCGCCCGAATCGGAGCACACCGCCACCCACGGCTGCACGAGCGCCGCCTTCACATCGGCTTCCGACAGCGAAAAGAAGATCGCGATCGGCGAGCGGTTGCCGCGCTCGAACAGCCGCGCCGCCATCTCCGCCGCATCGACATGATTCTGCGCCGCGAGTTGATCGAGCCGTCCCGCGCCGCGCACCATCACCGTCGACGCGCCGTTGTTCGCCAAACGCCCCGCGCGCATCGCCTGCGTGATCGTCGCGCGTGTCGCCGGATCCTTCAGCCGCGCCACGAAGGCCGCGTAGCCGCCTTCGAGCGCGGACGCCGGCACGATCGACGTGAGATCAGTCGATGTCGCTGTGTACGGGTAGATGCACGACGCGACGTCAGCACCTTTCGCGCGCGCCGCGTTGATCTTCGCCACCACGCGCTTCATCCCGCCCCAGTTCTCCTGCCCGCCGATCTTGAGGTGAAAGATGTTCACCGGCACGTGCGCGTCGCGTCCGATCTGCAGCGCTTCATCGATCGCCGAATCGATGCGACTCGATTCGTTGCGCAGGTGCGTCCAGTACGAGCCGGCCACGTGCGCCATCGACGTCAGCTCGCTCGTCGTCGCGAAGCGTCCCGGCGGATAGATCAGCGCACTGGCCAGACCGACCGCGCCTTCACGTTTCGCTTGCGCCACGATCGCATTCATCCGCTGCTGCTCTTCCGCATTCGGCGCGCGATCGGCGTGGCCGAGCACCATCTCGCGCGGATTCGCCGCGCCGATGTAGAACGCGAAATTCAGCGCGCTGCCGCGCTTCTCCACAACGCGCATGAAATCGCCGAGGGAGCGCCAGGAGACGGCGGGCCAGCCGGCGGGCTTGGTGCGCTCCATCTCCGCCGCCATCGCCTCATCGATCGGTCCCGGCGAATGGCCTTCTCCGGTTACTTCCGTAGTCACGCCCTGCCGCACTTTGCCTTCGAGCTTCGGATCGATGAGCACTGCCGACTGCGAATTGCCGAGGAGATCGATGAAGCCGGGGGCGACGATCTTGCCGCGGGCGTCGATCGTTGTGGCTGCCGATGCTTTGGAGAGATCGCCGATGGTGGCGATGGCGTCGCCGCGAATGCCGACGTCTGTGCGCACGCGAGCGGCGCCGGTGCCGTCGATCACGTCGCCGCCGCGAATCACGATGTCGTAATCGGTCGCGGCTCGAGAAGTCGGCGACGTCTGCTGCGGCGCGGAACTGCCGGTCGTGGCGCGATCGGGAGCGCAGGTCAGTGCGAGGAGGAGGCAGGCGAAAGCGGCGCGCATGCAAAAGACGCAGCCGGTTGCCCGACCGCCACGAGCTCACTCTGGTAGACGAAGAACAATTCGTTCGGCCGCACGAACGCGTTGCGCAGCAGATAGACGTACGGACGCTGGCTGCGGTAGATCTGCAGCATGGCGTCTTTCTGCGCCTGCACGGTCGCGGTGAGCGGATATGTGGCCCACGTGTGCGACCGCAAATGCGCCGGCGGCAGCAGCACGTGGTCGTGCAGCGAGACGACGGACTTGTAGCGGCTCGAATGAATGAGGTAGCCGAGGCGCTGCGGGTTCCAGTCGAGGGCATCGATGGCGAGATCGATCAGCTCCGCGCCGGCGCGATGATCGGGATGGATGTCGAACGACACCGGCGCGATGACCGTGGTCGGCCGCGTGATCTCGAGAACGCGCTGCAGATCGCTCATCACGTTCTGGAGCGTGTGCCGCGCGCCGGGCGAGACGGCGTCGGAGTAGGGGATGCGATCGCGTCCTGTCGACATGGAGCGCACCACTTCCGTCGGCGTGCGCAGGATGTTCGCGAGTCCTTGATCGGGATAGCCGAGGACGAAGCAGCGGTCGCGCGGAACGCCGAGGGAGCGCGCGACTTCATGCGCTTCGGCGATGCGCGTTCTGCCGACGGACAGGAACTGAGTCGACGTGGGAACGATGGTGCGATGAAGAATCTGCGCCGCGAATCGCGCGCAATCCCCCGCCGTCAAAAACAGCAGCGAGACTTCGGCGCCTGACGCGACGGCATCGAGCGCGTAGCCGCCGGCGCCGATCGCTTCGTCGTCCATATGAGGCGCGACGATGAGGAGCCGTTCATTGCCGGATGCGCGGGCGATGGTCGGATATCGCGGCTCCACGGTTCAGAACGGTAGCACCGAAATCGTGAACGGTTGCTGAACGCGTGGGAAACGTTAGAAGCGGTAGCGCAGCTCGAGCGACCAATTCCGGCCATCAGTAGACGGGCTGAATCCCGCTTCGCGCGCTGATTCCTTGTTGCCCGAAACCTGCGTGAACTCCGCGGCGCCGCGCAGCGACGGCGTGAGCTCGTACATCCCGGTGATGGTCCAGGACTGGCCGTCTTCGCTGCCTTTGCCGCGCGAATACTCGTCGACCGCGAACTCCTCGTAACGCGCGGACCAGCGGAAGCGGCCGAGCTTCTGCGAGGCGAGCAGATACCACGCATCGAAGTCGTCGATGACCCAGTTCGGCGCGGTCCATCCCATCGCCGTCTTGCCGGTGATGTACTCGGCGGCGAGAATCGCTTTGTCGGTGTTTCCGAGCTCCGCGCTGACGAGCGTGAACTTCGTGTCCCACGAATATTCGCTGCGATACAGGCCTTTGTCGCCGCCGTTGTCGAGGCGCATGACCTGAATGTTCGCGCGCTCCGGCAGCGAGTAGCGCACGCGCGCGGACCAGCCGGTGTGGCCGTCGAGATCCGATTCGAACGGGATCGTGCCGTCGCGCTGCTTGGGAAACCAGCGCGGCAACGTGGCGAGCGGCGGCAGCGGCAGCTCTTCGTTGTAGACGGTGAGCCGATTGCCAACCGACCAGCCGCGCCACGCGAGCAGCGTTCCCATCGTGTCGTTGTTGCGGAACGCACTCGCCGCGGCGGTGATGACGTGGCCCGGCCCGGTGGTGTGCTTCCACTCGAGATCGGCGCCGACAGGCCGCACTTCTTCGCCGATCCACGAGTTGATCGCCGAGAAGCTGATCGTGTACGGAGACGTCCAGAGATCGCCTTTGTTCTCGCGCGAGGTGGGGAGGAAGAACTGTCCCGCGCGCAACTGGATCTGATCATTCGTGAAGACGGCGCGCAGATCGGCGTACGCGTCGATCAATCCCGCGGCTTTGCCTTCATAGTCGGAAGGCTCGCGCCGCGCGATGCCGCTCACGTGCACATCGAACCACTGCACCGGCTCCCAATCCGCGCCGACCTGCGCCGTCGCGAGCAGCTCCGTGCGATCCGCGCCGACTTCCATCCGCCCAAAGCCACCGGCGATCCACGACTCCGGCCCGCTGCCGTTCACCCCGCGCAGCGAAAGAAAGCCGGTGAAGGTCGGTGCCTTCGTCTGCGCGTGCAGCGAAGTGGCGGCGAGAAGCGCGAGAACGAGGGTGAGGCGGCGCATCGGGGGCATTGTACGCGGCGGCGCGCTCGCGCTGCTCGCGCGAGGCTCATGGGCTCATAGCAGCGCATGCTGCGCGAGAGCCGGCCGCGCGGAGATGCCGTGCTGCTAGGCAAGTGCGTGGATGTGCACGTCGCGCAGCGCATGCTGCTATGAGCCTATGAGCCTATGAGCCCATGAGCCCATGAGCCTATGAGCCGGCGGCGGGAGCCGCCGCGCGAATCCGCGGATCCCGCCACACACCCACTACCCGCGCGCCGTAGTCAATCGTCACCAGGAACTTCGACAGCAAGCGGTTGCCGATGCGTGCTCGTGCAACGTTCGCGTACTGCACGTCGGTCGTGCCGAGGTCTTGGTTGGCGATGACGATGTGTGCGGTGCCGCGGCCGGCAGTGCTGTGCGGCAGGACGAGCGTGTCCGGGCTGGTCGTATCGATGACCGCGAGCACGTCGCGGCCGTCCACGCGCACGCTCAGCTCCGGTTGGTCGCGGAAGCGGAACATCGTCAGACCATCGCGATGAATGCCCGCGCGTTGATACGTGACGAGGCCGCTGAAGTAATCGATGGTGATGGCGTGGCGGCCCCAGACGTCGGCGCCGAGCATGGCGTCGCCGGTGCCGCGCAAATCGAGAAACGACGGCGTGAGCGGCAGCGACTGCTTTTCGCTGATCGCCGCGAGATGCGGCCCGCTTTGCGCAAGGCCGAAGGCCGGGTCGATGACCGTATTCGGCGCGGCCGTGGCCAGGAAGAAACGTCCGGCGCGGTTGTCGAGCCGCAACGTCGGCAGAAATAGGAGATTGTTCTCAATCCTGAAGGCGAGGTTCACTTCTTCGCCGACGGGCTCATTGCGCCACGGCAACGGCACGGAACAGCCGGCCGCAAAGAGCACGACGGCGAACGCGGTTGCTCCAGTGAGTGTTTTGAAGTACATAGCCATCCCGCCTGGCAGTTAGCAACAAGCCCGCCGAGGCGTCCTCGGCATTCAACCTTCCCGAAAGGATGCAATCAGATGTCGCTCCCTGAATTCAAGAACGAAGCGCTGACCGACTTCTCGACCAACGAGAACAAAGCAGCGATGGAGCTCGCGCTCGCGACCGTCGCAGGTGAGCTCGGACGCGAATACCCGCTGGTCATCGGCGGCGAACGAATCACCGGCCTCAAAACCTTCGACTCCATCAACCCCGCCAAAAAAGACCAGCTCCTCGGCAAGTTCCAGAAGGGGAGCAAAGCGCACGTCGAACAGGCGCTCGACGCGGCGTGGAACGCGTTCGCGACGTGGAAGCGTGCGGATGTCGACACTCGCGCGGGCTTGCTCGTGCGCGCGGCGGCGCTGTTGCGCGAGCGGAAGCATGAGTTCTCCGCGACGATGATTCTCGAAGTCGGCAAGACGTGGGCGGAAGCGGACGCGGATACCGCCGAAGCGATCGACTTCCTCGAGTTCTACGCGCGTGAGGCGTACCGCTACGGCGGCGAGCAGCCGATCACGAAGATCGAATCGGAAGACAACGCGCTCGTCTACATCCCGCTGGGCGTCGGCGCGGTAATCCCGCCGTGGAACTTCCCGCTGGCGATCATGGCGGGCATGACCACGGCCGCGATCGTGTCGGGCAACTGCGTGATCCTCAAGCCGTCGTCCGACGCGCCGTGGATCGCGTACCGCTTCTTCGCGCTGCTTGAAGAGGCAGGGATGCCGGCGGGCGTGGCGAACTTCGTCAGCGGCGCAGGCGCGGAAGTCGGCGATCCGCTGATCATGAGCCCGCGCATCCGCTTCATCTCCTTCACCGGATCGAAGGAAGTCGGCCTGCACATCAACGCGGAAGCGGCGAAAGTGCACAAAGGCCAGCTCTGGATCAAGCGCGTGGTCGCGGAGATGGGCGGCAAGGACGCGATCATCGTCGATCGCGAGACCGCGAATCTCGACGAAGCGGCGGGCGCCGTGGTGGCGTCGGCGTTCGGGTTCCAGGGGCAGAAGTGCTCGGCGTGCTCGCGCGTCATCATCGACGCCGCGATCTACGACGAGATCGTGCCGATGATCGTGGCGAAGACGAAGGCGCTGAAGATGGGCGACCCTTCTACGGCGGACGCGCAGATCGGCCCGGTCGTGAACGAGAAGGCCATGCGCACGATCAAGGAGTACATCGAGAAGGGGAAGCGCGACGGCGAGCTGCTCGCGGGCGGCAACGTCGACACGACGAACGGTTTCTTCATCGAGCCGACGGTGATCGGACCGGTCCCTGCCGATTCGACGATCGCGCAGGAAGAGATCTTCGGCCCGGTGCTCGCGGTGATCAAAGCGAACGATTTCGATGACGCGCTGCGCATCGCGAACAACACGGAGTTCGGTCTCACCGGCGCTGTCTTCACCGACAACGAAGAGAAGCTCGAGCGTGCGCGCGAAGAGTTCTTCGTCGGCAATCTCTATCTCAATCGCAAGTGCACGGGCGCGCTCGTGGGCGTGCATCCGTTCGGCGGCTTCAACATGTCCGGCACCGATTCCAAAGCCGGCGGCCGCGATTACCTCGGCCTCTTCCTGCAGGCGAAAGCAATTTCGCGCAGAGTAAAGAAAGCGTAGCGAAAATCTTTGGAGCGGCGGGGCTTGCCCCGCCGGGCGTCACAAAAAAGGAACGGCGGGGC
>DASSMK010000132.1:0-13684 GCA_035688915.1 Thermoanaerobaculia bacterium | reverse complement strand
ATCGCCCTCGGCCTGGCGGTGATCGGCGTCGGCGTCGGTCTCTTCACGTCGCCGAACAACAGCGCGCTGATGGGCGCGGCGCCGCGGCACCGGCAAGGCATCGCCTCCGGCGTGCTCGCCAGCGCGCGCAACGTGGGCATGGTCCTCGGCGTCGGATTGGCGGGCGCGGTGTTCACGACCATCCTCTCGCGCGGTGGCGCGGACGCGCTGCAGCATGGCGTGCAGACGACGCTGTTCGTGACCGCGGGCGTGGCGGCGCTAGGTGCGCTCGTGTCGGGCGTGACGCGCTAGATACGGCAGCGCGCGGGCGCCGAGGCGTTGCCATGCGACGGCGGGATGCCAACGTACGGCGAACCACGCGTAGCGCGCCGCTTCCGCGCGCTGGCCGTGGCTCCAGAAGAAGCGCGCGCCGTCGACCCATTGATTCGCGGTGCGACGCCGGATCGCGGCGCGATGTTCCTTCGCCGCGTGCTCGCTGCAAAAGCGCGCGTACGCTTCGCGCATGACGTGATTCGCGATCGACGCCATACCCAGCGCGCCGTCGATCCGCCACACCGTGATCAGCGCGTCGATCTCCTGCGGCGTCACTTCGCGCTGCAACGTCTGCGTCAGCGCGTCGCGCATGATCGCGCTCCAGACCTCACGTTTGCGATCGCGAAAGCGATTCGTGCTTTGCGCACCGTGCTCGCGCTGCTGGATGCCGAGCATCGGCAGCGTTGCGAAACGGCCGAGGCGGAGTAAGCGCACCGCGAGGTCGTAGTCGACGGAGATGCTGTACTCCTCGCGATAGCCGCGAGCGCGCAGTAAAGCGTCGCGCCGGTACATCGCGCGGCCGTTGCCACCCGCGCTGTTGTAGAAGCCGAGAAGATGCTGCACGACTTCATGCGCCTCTTCGCTGCGGCCGGCGCCGAGGACGCGGCCCGCTTCGTCGATCACTTCGTACGCCGACGAAACCATCACCACGTCCGGCCGCGCATCGAGCAGCGCCGCCTGCGCCGCCAAGCGGCCCGGCATCATCACGTCGTCGCTGTCGAGCCGCGCTACATACGTGCCACGCGCCTGCCGCAGCCCCAGATTCGAAGCGGCGGAGATCCCGAGATTCCGCGGAGCCGTGACGACCACCACCCGCCCATCCCGCTCGCACCACGCGCGCAGCAACTCAGGCGTGCGGTCGGTGGAACCGTCATCGACAACGAGCAGCTCGAAATCGGCAAAGTCCTGACGGAGAACGCTCGCGACGGCCTCATCGAGAAAGCGCTCGCCATTAAAGACGGGCACGAGAACGCTGACAAAAGGCGTGGACACTGCGCCAGCCGATCATAAAGCCACAAACCCACCTGCGCCCCACACCCCGACTCGCGCAACACCCCCTCTGAGCCTATGAGCCTATGAGCCTCTGAGCCTACCCCGGTCCCCCCACCTAACCATTTCGCGCCCGGCGCGGTCTAATGGCCTCGAATGGACCCGAACGACGTCGAATTGGTGCAAAGGGTGCGCTCCGGCGACGAGGATGCGTTCCAGCAACTCGTCGCGCGGCACTCGCGGGCGCTCTTTGGCATTGCCTGGCGGATCACCGGCAACACCGCCGACGCCGACGACGTCGTGCAGGAAGCGTTTCTCCGCGCCTATCGCCGCATCGAGACGTACGACGGCCGCGCCGGCGTGGCCACCTGGCTGTACCGCATCGCCGTCAACTGCTCGCTCGATCTCATCGAATCGCGCCGCCGCCGCGAAGCACCGCTCACCGCCGTCGATGACCTGACGCGCTTCTCCGGCGAAGGCGCGTCGCCTGAACGCACCGCGCACGCGGCCGAAGTCCAGCGCGCCATCGACGCGGCGCTCACGCAACTCTCCGGCAACGAGCGCACCGCGTTCGTCCTCCGCCACTTCGAAGGCGTCCCGCTCGAAGAGATCGGCCAGATCCTCGGCACGCGCCTCAACGCCACCAAAAACACCATCTTCCGCGCGGTGCGGAAGCTCCGCGAACACCTGCAGCCCTACACGGGATCACTCGTATGAAGCACCTCGAACACGAAGACCTCATCCTCGCCTATTACGACGACCCGGCCGCCGCCGGCGCGCGCGCACACCTCGGTTCCTGCGAGGCATGCCGCAACGAGCTCGCCTCGATCGCCACCGTGCTCGACCAGGTCACACCATCCGCAACCCCCGACCCCGGCGACGACTACGAGGCGCGCGTCTGGAGCCGCCTGCAATGGCGTCTGCGCGGCGAGAAGCGCCGCCCGCGCGTCTCGCGCTGGCTAGCCTGGGCCTCCGTCGCCGCCGTGGCCACGCTCGGCGTCTGCACCGGCATCGTCTGGAAGCCGCGCAACGGGAAGATCGAAGTCGCCGCGACGAGCACCGCTCCGGCGACCGCTGCACAACCGGTGAAGACGACCACCGCCGCGCCGGCCGAAACGCCGCGCGACCGCATCCTCATGGTCGTGGTCAGCGACCACTTTGACGAATCCGAACGCGTGCTCGTCGAGCTCGCGAACCTCAATCCTGCCGACGGCACCGACCTTCGCAGCGAGCGCGCGCGCGCCGAAAGTCTGCTCGTCAGCAACCGTCTCTATCGCACCACCGCCAAAGAACGTGGAGAAGAGCAAGTGGCCACACTCCTCTCCGAGCTCGAGCCGGTGCTGCTCCAACTCGCCCACGCGCCGGACGACATCAGCAGTGACGAGCTGCGCAAGATTCAAAAGCGCATCGAGAGCCGCGGGCTGGTGTTCAAGCTCCGCGTCGTGCGCGCCGGTGTGCGCGAGACCTCGCCCATCCCGCAGTCCAACACGAACATCTGAGAGGATCACCATGAAGATCAAACAACTGCTGGCCGTTTTTCTGGCGGTGCTTCTGCTGCACGGCAGCGCCGCCACGCTCTTCGCGTACGCGGAGACGGAGCCCGATCCCGATACCTCGTCTTCCAAGAAAGGCCGCGAGAGCGAGCTCTATGAAGACGGCACCGACGCCATCAACGACGAAGATTGGGACGAAGCCATCGACAAGTTCAGCGCCGTCGTCGAAATGAAAGGCAGCCGCGCGGACGGCGCGCTGTACTGGACCGCGTACGCGCTCGCGAAGCTCGGCCGCCGCAGCGAAGCGCTGCAGACCGTGTCCGCGCTGAAGAAGAGCTATCCGAAGAGCCGCTGGCTCAATGATGCGAACGCGCTCGATCTCGAAGTGCGCCAGTCGCGCGGCGAGCACATCGCCCCCGAGCACGTCGACGACGACGAGCTGAAAGTGATGGCCATCCGCTCGCTGATGAACAGCGATCCGGAGCGCGCCTATCCGCTGCTCGAGAAGATCCTCAACAGCAGCAAAGCCTCGCGCAAGATGAAGGAGCAGGCGCTCTTCATCCTCAGCCAGAGCGATTCCGGCCGCGGCCAGCAGCTCATCGCCTCCATCGCTCGCGGCACCGCCAACCCCTCGCTCCAGAAAGAAGCCGTCCGCTACCTCGGCGTCGCCGGCGGCGAGCGCAATAGCCAGCTCCTCTCCGAGCTCTACTCCTCCGCCGCCTCCGACGAAGTGAAGAAGGAGGTGCTGCGCGCCTTCATGATCAGCGGCGACCGCGCGCGCGTCGTCGCGGCCGCGAAAACCGAAAAGGATCCCGAGATCCGCAAGGAAGCGATTCACCTCCTCGGCGTCATGGGCGCGCGGCAGGAGCTGTACGCGATGTACTCCGGCGAGAGCTCGCGCGACGTGCGCAAGACCGCGCTGGAAGCGCTGTTCATCGCCGGCGACATGGTCAAGATCGGCGAGCTCGCACGCAACGAAAAAGATCCCGAGCTGCGCGCCGAAGCGATCCGCCGCCTCGGCCTGATGGGCGGCGCGACCGCGAAGACGCTGCTGTCCCTGTACGCCAGCGAATCGAACGCGGAGGTGAAGAACGCGGTGATCGAAGCGCTGTTCCTGCAGAACAACTCGCGCGCGCTCATCGACCTCTCCAAGAAGGAAACGAACCATCAGCTGAAGCGCGAGATCATCCAGAAGCTTTCGATCATGGGTGACCAGGACGCCGTCGATTACATGCTGCAGATCCTGAATGAGGACTAGAGCCATGAAACGGAAAGCGATTCTTTTTCTCCCTCTTCTCGTCCTTCTCGCCGCGACGACCGTGGTGATGAGCGCGGCGCCGCGACTGACGCTGCCGAATGCAAAATGGGTGGCGTGGAAAGTCCCGACCGCCACGGATGTGAAGATCTGCAGCGGCGGCTGGAATCACCGCGGCTCCTGCTGCGGCTGGGGCGACGACCAGCAGGGCTTCAGCATCAACGACGAACCGGGCAGCGGGACGATGACGCTCGCCGCGCGCGTGAACGGCGGAACGATCGAGAAGATCCGCATGTTCGACGGCAGCTGCGACATCTCACGCAAAGACGGCACGCTGGTGTGGATGCAGAACGTCGATCCGGAGAGCAGCCTCGATCTGCTCGAGGAGCAAATCGACCGCGCCGATGCCGACTCGCGCGGCATCATCACGGCGATGGCGCAGCACGCCGGCTCCAGCGTCGAGCCGCGGCTGGAGAAAATCGCGGACAGCCGTCGCGACGAAGACGTGCGCGAGCAGGCCATCTTCTGGATCGGCCAGCGCGGCGGCGAACGTGGCTACCAGTACCTGACGAAATTCATCCGCTCGAACGATGACGAGTCGCTGCTCGACAAGGCGGTGTTCTCGCTTTCGCAATCATCCGCGAGCGGCGCGATGGGATCGCTGATCGACTTCGCGCGCCATCACAAGAGCAGCGAAGTGCGCGAGAAGGCGCTTTTCTGGCTCGGCCAGAAGGCGGGCGAGAAAGCGGCGTCCGAATTGCGGCGCGCCGTCGATGAAGATCCGGATGACGACGTGCGCGAGAAGGCGGTGTTCGCGATCTCGCAGCTCCCGCCGGAGCGCTCGGTGCCGATGCTCATCGACCTCGTCAAGAATCACAAGAGCCCGAACGTGCGGAAGAAGGCGATGTTCTGGCTGACGCAGACAGGCGATCCGCGCGCGCTCGACCTCATCGAACAGATCGTGCTGCACTGACGGCTTCTCGTGTCCGGCGGTGATGACACACTGTCACCGCCAGAGGAGAGCTGCTGCCGCGTTTACGCCAAAAAGCAGGCACTTCTGTTGGCGTGCAGACCGCATGCGTTCCGGCAGCAGCTCATTTCCTCCCGGAAGGGGACGTCCATTGAAACGATCGGCCTACTTAGCAGCAGTTCTCCTCTCCACTTTTCTCGCCGTGCCGCTCTTCGCCGCCAACCGCACCATCGTTGACGACGTGATCAAGATGACCAAAGCGGGCGTCGCGGAAGACACCATCATCGCGTTCGTGCAGAAGAGCGATCAGCGCTTCGATCTGTCGGCCGATGACATCATCGATCTCGCCGACGCGCAGGTGCCGCGCACGGTGATCAAAGTGATGCTCGATGAAGCGGACGTGCGCAACGACCGCGATCCGAATCGCAAGGAAGACGTGGCGGAGCGTCCGTCGCGCAGCACGACCGTGGTCGTGGCGCCGCCGTACTATCCGTCGTACTCGTACTGGGATCCCTTCTATGACCCGTACTGGTACATGCCGCGCTTCTCGCTGAGCCTCGGCTTCGGCGGCCGCTACTACCGCGGCGGCAGCTATCGCGGCGGTCATTACGGCGGCCATCGCGGTGGCGGTCACTCCGGCGGCGGCCATCACGGCCGGCACTGATTCTTGCAGGGGCGGAGGACGATGATCCTCCGCCTCTACTCCGACTTCGTCTGACCGTTCTGCTACATCGCAGAGCGGAGCAGTCTGGTCAGACTGTTGAACGAATACGATCTCGAGCTCGACTGGCGCGGCTTCGAGCTGCACCCCGAAACGCCGCCCGGCGGCATGCGCCTCGATGAGCTCTTCCCACCCGAGCGCCTCGCCGGCATGGACACCTACATGACGCGCTTCGCAGCGCAATTCGGGATCGAGAACTTCCACTCGCGCGACCGCATCCCCAACACCCGCCGCGCTCTCGCACTGGCCGAGGTTGCGCGCGAGGAAGGCCGCCTGACCGAGTATCGCGAGCGCGCCATGGAAGCCCACTGGCGCGACGGCCTCGATCTCGAAGACGACACCGACCTCGCGCTGATCGCGCGCGACGCCGGCCTGTCGGCCGACGCGGTCACGCGCTCACGCACGGACCCGCGTTATCTCGCGCGTGTGGACGCCATGCGCGAAGAAGCGAACGCCATCGGCGTAGAAGGCATCCCTACGTTCATTCTCGGCAATGTCGGGATGAGCGGGTGTCAGCCGTATGAGGTGTTTGTGCGATTTGCGGAGCAGGCTGGGGCTACTCGACGAGCGGACGGATCGACTCGCGATCGGCAGTAGCCGTGCGATACACGACAGTCAGTCGTTGCGTCTGATCTGTCCGAGAAGAAGCTTACTGCCAACGTGCGTTCTGCAGTGAATTGGCGCCTTTCTGGTGTTCTCAGGCTTCGGCGTCAGCCGCAACATCTTGAGAGTCACAAGGGCGATGCACCGCCGACGGCAACCGCTGTTATGTGCCAATGAGGTTTTTCGCGAAAGAGATCTTTCCTGAGTTGTCCCTGCAAGCGACTTGGGATGCGCGACCACCAAAAACGTTCGCCACCGTAAACCGCCAGTCCAAGCGAAGACTTCGACGGAGTCGTCGCGAAGTGGAGCGGTGATCGATCAGCGGACCGTGCACATTACGTCTTCGAGTGCTGTCCGTTCGTCGACCGTTATTGCAGATGGGTAATTCATTGCGCCGCTGCCGCGTCTCGGTATCGGCGGAGCTGACCCGCCCAACACTTAGCGCTCGCTTTGTGATTCGTAATCGTTTTGCCAGCTTCGTTGTGATGCAGGCGAACAGCTCGTTGCTTATTTGTTTGGGTCTGCGGCGCGGCTTCCGATGACCGACTTAAGGCGACGAATCTCCAGCAACAGCCGAGGAACATCCTCCCTTGCGTGTGCGATGAAGTCGAGATCGGCGCCGAAGTGACCTCCGCCACCAATGTATTCCTCGGAATTAATATAAAGGTCATGCATCGGCGTCCGAATAAAAGTATCGCCGCTCGTATGGTCACGGCCTTCAAAGCATGGTAGCCATGGACCGGGCGTGGCCGCATTGGTGCGCGCATCAATCAGCTCCAGCTCCTCGTCTGAAAGTCCATCAATCATTGGTTATTCTCTCGCGGCTGCCTTGCTCGGTTCGGGTTGGAATTGTCGGCGTGAAGAGCGTCGCCGGAAGAAGTGACAATGCGCAGTGAGCTTGTCGATCACTCCACGAGCAACCGCACCCACTCACGATCGGCAATAGCATCGCGATAAGGCGCGATCAACTCGCGCACGATCGCACGAGTCTCGTCGTTCTCCTGCGCCTCGCCGATGAGCGAAGCGATGATCGGCGCGAGGTCGCCGCGCGTGAGGTCGGCAGCGGCGTGCAACTCGCGCTTCACGACCTCCGCAACCAGCGCCGCTTTCGATGACCATCTGCGATAGATGGTCGTCTTCGCCACGCCCGCGGCACGCCCGATTTCGTCCAGCGTGATGGCGCCGTAGCGGCGTGTGCGCAGTAACTCGCGCGCGGCGTCGAGGATCTCGGCGTCGGATTCGGTGCGGCGGGGGCGGCCACGGGCAGGCATGACGCAACGATAGCGCGAGCGCGAGAGGCGCGCTAAATCGTCTGCCCGCTGGCCGGCGGGTAATCGTCGGCGCGCACGAGAATCTCGCGCGGCTTCGAGCCCTGGCTTGGGCCGACCACGCCGTTTGCTTCCATGATCTCGATCAGGCGCGCCGCGCGCGAGTAGCCGAGCTTGAGGCGGCGCTGCAGGTAGGACGCGCTGGCTTGGCCCGTCGTGAGCACGACGCGCACGGCCTCGTCGTATTTCGGATCGTCGAGGTACTCGATGCCGTCCGCGCCGCTCTTTTCCTCGATCGGTTTGGTGATCTCCTCGAGGTACTTCGGCTCGCCCTGATTCTTCTTCACGTAATCGACGATCTGCGTGATCTCTTTTTCCGACACGTACGCGCCGTGCAGGCGGCGGATGCGCGCGGTGCCCGGCGGGAGGAAGAGCATGTCGCCGTTGCCGAGGAGCTTTTCGGCGCCTTGCGTGTCGAGAATGGTGCGCGAGTCGATGCGCGACGCCACCTGGTAGCTGATGCGCGACGGCAGGTTCGCTTTGATCACGCCCGTGATGACGTCGACGGACGGACGCTGCGTGGCGATGATGAGATGAATGCCCACCGCGCGCGCTTTCTGCGCGAGGCGCGTCACCGAATCTTCGACGTCCTTCGACGCGACCATCATCAGGTCGGCGAATTCGTCGATGATCACGATGATGTACTGCAGCGCGTCCGGCACCTTCACTGGATCGCCTTCCGGCATCTTCATGGCGCGGCGATAGCCGTCCACATCCTTCAGCAGCATGTTGTACTGATCGATGTTGCGCACGCCGCATTCCGCGAGGCAGCGGTAGCGGTTCTCCATCTCGTTCACCGCCCAGATCAGCGCCGTCGACGCGAGCTTCGGATCGGTGATGATCGGATGGATGAGGTGCGGGATGTCCTCGTAGATCTTCAGTTCGACCATCTTCGGGTCGATCATCAGCATCCGCAGCTGCGACGGCAGCGTTTTGTACAGCAGCGAGAGGATCATCGAGTTGAGACCGACCGACTTGCCCGCGCCGGTCGCGCCTGCGACGAGCAGATGCGGCATCTTGGCGAGATCGGTGACGACCGCTTCGCCGTGAATGTCTTTCCCGAGCGCCAGCGTCAGCAGCGATGACGACGCCGTAAACGCCTCGGTATCGATGATGTCGCGCAGCGTGATCAGCTCGCGCTTCTTGTTCGGCACTTCGATGCCGACGGTCGACGAGCCGGAGATGCGCTCGATGCGGATCGATTCCGCTTTCAGCGCGAGCGCGAGATCGTCGCCGAGGTTCACGACCTTCGCGTACTTCACACCGGCGGAGGGCTTGAATTCGAATGTGGTGACCACGGGGCCGGGGTGATAGGCCGTAACCTCCCCTTCTACCGAAAATTCGCGGCAGCGCTCTTCGATGAGGTGGCCGATCTCGAGGAACTTCTTGTGCACCTCGTCGTTGATCTGTCCCTGCTTCGGTCCTTCGGTGAGCAGATCGACGGGCGGCAATGCATCGTGCGTGAGCTTGATCTCGCGACGCACCGGCTCTTTCGGTTTGCGCATCGCCGGACGCGGCACCTGCGGGAGCGGACGCTCGATCGAGCGCGGCGGCGCGAGCGGCACGTCGTCGATGTCCTCGAAGAGCGGATCTTCGAAATCAGGATCGATGTCCGGTTCGATCACCACCGGTTTCGGCGCGCTGACGTTGGAGCGGCGGGCGCCCTCGCCTGCCGGCTTCGGCGGCTTCGCCTGGACGGTCGGTTCAGGGCGGCGCGCGGGGGCGCCCGCCGCTCCAACGTCTTCGCGCGTGTACATCTCGAACGGATTCGCATCCGGCTTCGACAACTCCTCGGCCGCTTTGCGCAGATCGGCTTTCGTCACCTTGCGGATCTGGAAGCGTCCCGGCCCTTTCACTTCGCGCACAATCGGGCTGTCGAGTCGTGAGCCGTCATCCGGCAGCGGCGCGACGAGACGCAGCGGCGTGGGAGCAGCCTGCTGCAGCTCGACCTTGTCGAGATGCTTGCGGACGATCGCGCCTTTCATCTTCTCTTTGCGGCGACGCTCGGAGAAGCGCGCCCACGTCAGCGACAGCGTGCGGCCGAGGGCGGAGAGGCGCTGGTGCAGTGCGAGGAAAACGTTGGCGAGGCTGATGCGCGTCGCGAGCAAAAGGCCGATCAGGATGGCGGTGATGAGCGCGATCGCGGCGCCGCCGTGATTGAGATTGCCGCTGACGGCGCGATTGATTTCCTGGCCGAGGTAACCGCCGGAGGGGATGAGCGAACCGCGGATCCAGACCTTGCCGATGGCGAGATCGAACAGCGGCGGCGTGGCGATGGCCAGGATCGTGAGACCGATGACCTTCGTGTGAAAGTACTCGATCTCGCGGCCCCACAAACGATTCCAGCCGGCGAGCAGCAGCACGGCGGGAAAGAGAAGACTGGCGAAGCCGAAGAAGCCGACGAAGACCCACGCCAGTGTCGCGCCGTAATAGCCGATGGCGTTGGCGATGGTGGTGTTGGTGGAGGTGAAGAACGCGGAGGAGTCGTTCGGATGGTAGGTGACGAGTGCGAGACCGAGGCTGAGGCCCATCGCCAAAACGACGACGCCAATCAGTTCCCCGCCACGCCGGCTCCGAGCAAATTCAAGAAGCTGCATCCCCTACACGACACCCCCAGCTCGCGATCGAGTGTAGCAGATTCTGCGCCTATCAATGACCGGCGGCGCGGCGGCGCATTGTGGCTGGTACAACGTCGATGGTGAAGAGCTCCAGGCGATCTTCGCGCTGCACGCCGGCGAGCAGATGTCCGTCGCGATCTTCGGCGAGCAGATAGACGCTGCTGTGCAGTGTTGGCGAGAGAAATCGGGAGACGTCCTGCCAATGCTCGCCGCCGTCGGTGGAGAGCATTGCATAGAGCACGTCGTGCGGTTTGTCGAAACCGCCGGCGAGCATGACGTGCGGATCGGCCGTTGAAGCGACGAATTGCTTCATATACGGATACTGCGAGGAGCTGAAGTCGAATCGCGAGACCCATCGATAGCTCTCCCCGAGATCGTCGCTGCGCAGCAGACCACCTTCGACGGCCGCGAAGATGCTGCCCCGCTGCAACGCGATGAACTGCACGTTGCGATTCTGCATCCCTGGGACGTTGAGGCGGCGCGGCTCGGTCGTCCATTCGTGATCGCCCGCGGCGAGCACGCCTGCGCCGATCCAGCCGACGTCGAGCGGACATTCACCGCCGACGAGCGCGCGGTTTGCCACGATTTCGAATTGCAATGGACAATTGCGAACCGCGGGCGTGGTGCGATCCGTCGGGAAGAGATTCTTCCAAGTCACGCCGTCGTCATGCGACACGAGGAGATTGCCGCCCGCTTCGATGAAGAGACGCTCGTCATCGAATTCGACGCTGTTCACGAGGATGTAGCCGCAGTCGAGCGAACAATCGCGCAGACCGGCGTCGCGCGGCGTGAACGTCGCGCCATGATCGTCCGTGACGACGAACGTGTGCTCTGTGTTCGTCGCGTTCAGCGTCGGCGCTTTACCGACGTACAGCTTGCCGCCGTGCACTGCGAGCGCGAGGATCTGTTCTCCCGGAAAGGCGACGCGCTCGAGCGGCTGCGCCGGATCGCTGATTCGCACGCTGCGCCACAAGCCGTCGGACGTGCCGATGAATTCGTATGTGCCGTCGAACGCATAAGGCGCCGATTGTGCGAACCAGCGCCGCACAGGAATCGTCCGGACGGGAGTTGTAGAGAGTGTCGCCGCTTCTGTGGTGATCGCGAGAAACAGCGCGGCGAAGAAGAAGATGAAACGGGACGTGGGCATAGGAAATCGTGTAAACAAGAACGGCGGACGCAAACGCGTCCGCCGTTCGTTTAGATCGTAGTGATTAATTCGACGCGGAGAAGGTGCCGTTCATGTCGTTGTGGCCGACGCCGCACGTAGAGATCGTGCACAGATACGTGTACGTGCCGGGCGCGGTGATGGTGAATTCGAAGGCACGCGACGCGCCGCCTCCGGTGTACGAGAAGCTCGGGACGATCGTCGTTCCGGTCGGCGAGAAGAGCTGGAAGCCGTGCGTGCTGTCCAGCGCGTGCACGGTGAGCTTCACCTTGTCCCCCACCTTCAGATCGGTCGGCTCGGGCGTGAAGATGATTTCGAAGCTCTGCAGCGTGACGTTGAAGTTCTTCGTCGTGGGCGGCGGCGGAGGCGGCGGTTCCGGATCGGGATCGCTGCCGCTGTCGTTCAGCGCGGGGCTGAAGGTCTGATCGGTCGTGCCGTTGTCGACGATCGAGCCGTACACGAAAATCGGCTGCGTCGAAGTGAAGCTGACATACGCGTTCGAGATGTCCGCGCCGCCCGGCAGCGTGACGAAGAACGTGGAGGCCATGTTCGTCGGTCCGATGACGGCGTACGGCGGCATGGTGGTTTCGCCGCGCGCGATGATGGCGCTGGTCTTGTCGTGGAAGACCCACTTCACGGTGGCGGGGCTGCTGCTCGTGTTGACCGCGCCGATGTTGGTGCGGAACGCCGCACTCGACTGCAACTGCAGCAGCGAACCCTTCGTCAACGCCTCGGCCGTCGTCGGAGCCACCGAAAACTGTCCCAGCGTACCGTTCGGCACCGTCGCGTAGATGCGCGAGGTGGCCAGGAAGTCGTCTTCGGAGCGGAGGAGGATGCCGCCGATGCCGGTGGTGCCGAAAAGCGAAGCGACGACGTCATCGAGCAACTTCATCTCGCGCTTCTTGACGGTGAACTTCACGGGCGTGCCGTTGACGCGGCCGGAGTTGTCGCCGTTGCCGGTGGCGAGCAGCGTGGCCGAGACCTCGATGTCCTTCGTGGCCGAGGGATTCATGACGCGGGTGTCGGTGCGGAAATTGTTCACCGTACCGGCGATCGGAATCCAACGCTCGGCAGCAAAGGCATTGATTGCAAAAAACAGGAACGAAACGACTAGCAGCGATCGCCGCATAGGGACCATCCTCCGTGGATTGGAGTGAATGATACGCGGGGAGGTGACACGGCGCCAATTCGCGAGAGCGTTGGAGCGACGGGCGACGGCGCCCGTGGGGTTGGAGCGAGAGAACGGCGGGCGAGGGCGCCCGCCGCTCCAACATTCATTCGCTAGAAGAGGGCGGGTTCCTGGTAGGTGCCGAAGACCTCGCGCAGGGCGTCGCTGATCTCGCCCACCGTCGCATACGCCTTCACGCAGTCGATCATGAACGGCATCGTGTTCACCTTCTCGTCGGCGGCGGCGTTGCGCAGCGCCTGCAGCGTGTCGGCGACGCGCTGTTGATCGCGCGTCGCGCGGATGCGGTTCAGGCGCTCGAGCTGTTCGGTGCCGGCGGATTCGTCGATGTAGAGGATCTCGTACGGCTCTTCCTTCTCCAGCTGATACGAGTTCACGCCGACGACCAGCTTCTCGGCCGAATCGACGGAGCGCTGGTATTGATACGACGCGTCCCAGATCTCGCGCTGCGGGAAGCCGGCTTCGATCGCTTCGACCATGCCGCCGAAGCGGTCGATCTTTTCGATGTACTCGAAGCAGCCCTGCTCCATCCGGTTGGTCAGCTCTTCGATGTAGAACGAGCCGCCAAGCGGATCGACCGTGTTCGTGACGCCTGATTCGTGCGCGATGATCTGCTGCGTGCGCAGCGCGATGCGCGCGGCCTGCTCGGTCGGCAGGGCGAGCGTTTCGTCGAGCGAATTCGTGTGCAGCGACTGCGTGCCGCCGAACACCGCCGCCAGCGCCTGGATCGTGACGCGCACGATGTTGTTGTACGGCTGCTGGCCGGTGAGCGAACAGCCGGCGGTCTGCGTGTGGAAGCGGAGCTGCCACGAGCGGGGATCCTTCGCGCCGTAGCGATCGCGCATCACCTTCGCCCAGACGCGGCGCGCCGCGCGGAACTTCGCCACTTCTTCGAAGAGATCGTTGTGCGAGTTGAAGAAGAACGAGAGCCGCGGTGCGAACTCGTCCACGTCCATGCCCGCGCGCGTGGCGTATTCGACGTACTCCATGCCGTCGCGCAGTGTGAACGCCAGCTCCTGCAGCGCGGTCGATCCCGCTTCGCG
>DASSMK010000131.1:0-23421 GCA_035688915.1 Thermoanaerobaculia bacterium | reverse complement strand
TTCGGCGGGCGAGGGCGCCCGCCGCTCCAACGGTTCCGTCCCATGCGTGCATCTTCAGCTTCAGCACGTCCGGCGTGGTCACGCGCGTAAACGCTACGTTCTTGAGGTAGCCGAGGGTCCAGCCGGTGTCGTCGTAGACCTGCTCGGAGCCGCGGACGTATTGCGTGTCGAGCAGCGTGTCGGCGAGACGCGAGTAAGGCTGATCCATGCGCACGACGAAGGAGCCTTTCGGCACGTCCTTCGTCGCTTCATCGGCGACGCTCACTTCGATGCCGTGCATGCGCAGCAGCGACAGCAGATCGTGCAGTTGTCCCTGCCGCTTCTGCGCACCGTCGAACACCCACGCGGCCGGTCCTTCATTCGACGCCTTGGCGATCGAGCGTTTGCCCATCGTCCAGAAACGCTCCAGCGAGCGCTCGCGGTTTTGCGCCATGTCGTCGAGCGCGAAGAGGAGCGCCGACTGCTGATAGTTGACGTTGTTGCGCAGCGACCAGCGCACCTCGGGCAGCGGCGGATTCGGGCGGAACCAGGTGCGATCGCTCGTGCCGCGCACGACGCGCCGCTCGGTGATCGGCCAGCGATTTCCGAACGTCTCGTAGAAACGGCCGATCGTGTTGTGGCCCATGCCCACCCAGAACATGTAATTCGGCGCCCACCCGTCGTAGAAGCCGTGCGTCCAGACCCCCGGCAGGCCGCGCTTCGTCAGCTCGTCGACCTCGTGGTAGGCCATGCGATGCCACTCGTCGATCATCAGCGGATCGAGCGACGGGTTGTACGGACCGGTGCCGGTGGAGATGTAGATGAACGGCACCGACTCGTGCAGGTCGTGCACGACCTGCGGGTGAAAATCGAAATACGCGCGCATGACGTTACGGCTCATCGCCAGCGCGAGTCCCATCTGATCGCGATTGTCATCGTGCGCGACGTAATGGCCCCAGTAAACGAGCGGCGGCGTTGGCACGTTCGGGTTCGCTTTGCGGTAGTTCCAGAGATCGACCATGCGATCGCGGCCGTCCACTTCGAGCACCGGCGTGATCAGCGTGATGATGTTGTCGCGGATCTCGCGGATCATCGGCGTCTCTTCGACAGCGAGGCGATAGGCGAGCTCCATCAGCATTTCGGGGCTGCCGGTTTCCGGTGAATGCATCGCGCCGGTGGCCCAGTACATCGGCTTCCCTTGCGCGATGAGCGCGCGCGCTTCGTCGTCGGTGAGGTTGCGCGGATCGGCGAGCTTGCGCGTGATCTCGCGGTAGCGATCGAGATTGGTGATCGTCTCTTCGTTCGCGATGGCGACGACGATCATCTCGCGCCCTTCTTCACTCTTGCCGGCGGAGAAGACGCGCACGCGCCGCGAGGCCGCGGCCAGCGCGCGCATGTACTTGTAGACGTCTTCCGCGTAGGTAAGGTGGCCGTCTTCGCCGGCGATGTAGCCGTTGGCCTGCAGCGGCGTGGGCACGTTCGCAGACGCCGGCAAGTGATCGACCAGCTCCGTCATGAAGCGTGGCTCCGTCGTGAACTTGCGAATGGCGTCGGTATAGGAAGCGTCGTTGGGCTGCGGGGCGGGCTGCTGCGCGAATGCGGCCGTCGCGGCCAGGAGAAGAGCCAGGGCGAGTTTCAAAAAGCCTCCTCGAAACGCGCGCCGTCACGTGTCAGCGCGCGCAGAATCCGTTGCGGAGAATATCCGCCATCTCCTTCACCACCTCGTTCGAATCCTTGCCGAACGGCGCTTTGACGCCGAAGAGCACTTCGAGCGTGAAGTAGTTGAAGAAGAGGCGCGAGGTCATGAGCAGCGCGGCCGTGGGCGTGATTTCCGGCCGCAGCTTCGAGCGGATCTCGTCGAGCGAGCCCTGTTCCTCGATGAATTTCGTGAAGCGCTGCGCCATGTCGCCGTAGAACTTCTGGATGTGCGTGCCGCCGAATTCGATGACGTCGACGTAGACCAGCGACATATAGGAGCGGAACTGCCGGATGGAATCGCGCGCCGCGAAGCCGAGCTCCTCGATGTTGTCAGGAAAGCGCTCCGATTCCTGCAGGACGCGCATGAAGGGGAAGCGGCTGGTGGCGGTGAGCGCGCTGTATTCGTCGATCAGCGCGCGGAAGAGCGATTCCTTGTCCGGGAAGTGGTGATAGACGTTTCCCGTGGATACGCCGGCACGCTCGGCGATCTCACGCACATTCGTGCCCCGGTAGCCTTGATGCGAAAAAAGATACAGCGCCGCATCGAGGACCGCCCGGCGACTCCGCTCGGACTTTTCCTCTCGCTGCAACGCGGCGAAGGCTACGCGGATGGGGCGGGGCGCGTCAATCGCGCGGCCACGCGGGCGGACGAGGCTCATAGGCTCATGGGCTCATGGGCTCATAGCAGCGCGTGCGGCGCGGCTCGCGAGATCCCGCACATGCCACAGGCGAAAATCTACGCACTCCGGACGCGCTGGCTACTATGAGCCCATGAGCCTATGAGCCCATGAGCCTCGGCCGCGCAGGGCGCGGCCGGCGCGCTACACTCCCGCCGCCGTGCCCGACCCGTACGCCCCGCTGCGCATCCCTGACTTTCGCAAATTGCTCGCGTCGTACGCCACGCTGACCGTGGCGCGTGAGGCGCAGATTGTCGTCATCGGCTGGCAGGTGTTCGAGCTGACGCGCGATCCGCTCACGCTCGGTTTGATCGGGTTGGCAGAGGCGTTGCCGTTCATCGCGGTGGCGTTGTACGCGGGGCATGTGGCCGATCGCACGGCGCGGCGAAGCATCGCCGTGGCGGGCACATTCGGCATGCTGCTCTCCGCCATCGCGCTGCTGATCCTCACGCTCACGCCGCACGCGATGGGCGCGCATCGCATCTGGCCGGTCTACGTCATCATCGCGCTCAGCGCCATCGCGCGGAGCTTCACGCGTCCCGCGGTGACCGCGCTGTCCGCGGAAATCGTGCCGCGCGAGTTGTACGCGCCGTCCGTGGCGTGGCGCAGCAGCACGTGGCAGCTCGCGGCGGTGGTCGGTCCCGCGCTGGGCGGCATCCTGTACGGCTTCTCCGGCGCCGCCGCCGCGTACACGACCGTCGTGGTGATGATGGCGCTGTCGCTCGCCGCCGTCGCCGCGATCTCGCACAACGAGCGGCCCGCCGCGCAGGAAAAGATTCCGCTCAGCGAAAGCCTCACCACCGGCATCCGCTTCCTCTGGCGCGAGCCCGTCCTCCTCGGCGCCATGACGCTCGATCTCTTCGCCGTGCTTTTCGGCGGCGCCACTGCGCTCCTGCCCGCGTTCGCGAAACTCCTCGAGGCCGGACCGCAAGGTCTCGGCGTGCTGCGCGCCGCTCCTGCCGTCGGCTCCATCCTGACCGGCATGTGGATCGCGCACCGCCCGCCGTTGCAGCGCGGCGGCTTCGCGCTCTTCGCCAGCGTGGCCATCTTCGGCGTCTGCATGATCTCGTTCGCGCTGTCGCGGCAGTTCTGGCTGTCGTTCTTTTTCCTCTTCGCCAGCGGCGTGGCAGACAACGTCAGCGTCGTGATCCGCTCCACGCTCCTCCAAACCCGCACGCCCGAGCATCTCCTCGGCCGCGTCTCGTCCGTCAACCAGATCTTCATCGGCTCGTCGAACGAGATCGGCGCCTTCGAATCAGGCGTGGCGGCGCGCATCCTGGGCATCGTGCCGTCGGTGATCTTCGGCGGATGCATGACGCTGCTGGTGGTGGCGGTGACGGCGTGGCGCGCGCCGGCGTTGCGGAAGCTGAAAAACTACACCGCGTAGAGAAACTTGACGCGCGCGCTACGCTGAATTCGTGACCCTCCCCGGAGAACCGGTTCGCGGCCGCGGCGCGTCGTGGAACCCGCAGAATCGGTTCGAGACGCTCGAATACGTCGTCGACGACGAAGCGCACGTCGAGCTCGACGGCCCCGCGCCGAAGACGATCTATCTGCGCGATCCCTCACGCTCCATCATCGCCACCAACGACAGCCCGGACGTCGGCTTCGACGCAAGCATCAATCCGTATCGCGGCTGCGAGCACGGCTGCATCTACTGCTACGCCCGCCCCTCGCACGAATACCTCGGCTTTTCCGCCGGCCTCGATTTCGAAACGAAGATCCTGGTGAAGGAAGACGCGCCGCAGCTGCTGCGCGAAGAGCTGAACAAGAAGTCGTGGGAGCCGAAGGTCATCGCCATCAGTGGCGTGACCGATCCTTACCAGCCGATCGAACGGAAGCTGCAGATCACGCGCGGTTGCCTCGAAGTGCTGGCCGATTTTCGCAATCCGGTCGGCATCATCACGAAGAACGCGCTGGTGACGCGCGACATCGATCACCTCGCCGAATTGGCGCGCTACAACGCCGCGCGCGTCTATATCTCCATCACGTCGCTCGATACGCACGTGCAGCGCGTGATGGAGCCGCGCACGTCTTCTCCCGAGCTGCGCCTCGACGCGATTCGCAAGCTCACCGCTGCGGGGATCCCGGCGGGCGTAATGGTCGCGCCGACGGTGCCGGGCCTCACCGATCACGAGATGCCGCAGATTCTCGCGGCTGCGCACGACGCGGGCGCGACCGGCGCGGGCTACGTCGTGCTGCGCCTGCCGTGGGCCGTGGCGCCGCTGTTCGAGAAGTGGCTGGAGGAGCAGTTTCCCGATCGCAAGGACAAGGTGCTGAATCGCATCCGCGACCTGCGCGGCGGCAAACTCTACGACGCGCAGTGGGGCGTGCGCGGGCGCGGCCAGGGCATCTTTGCCGAGCAGATCGGCGCCATCTTCGACGTCACCTGCCGCCGCCTCGGCCTCAATCAGGAGAAGCACGAAATGTCGACGGAGCACTTCCGGCGACGAGGTTTGCAAGGGACTCTCTTCTGAGGAGAACCGGATGAAGCAGGTGTATGAAGGCAAACACATCGTCGTGCTGGATCGCGACGACTGGGAGTACGTCGAGCGGAAGAAGGCGACTGAAGCCGTGGTGGTGGTGGCGATGACTGAGGATCGAGAGGTCATTCTCACGGAACAGAAGCGGCGTCCCGTGGATGCGAAAGTCATCGACTGGCCCGCGGGACTGGTCGGTGATGAAGACGACGCCACGCCGGAAGAGACGGCGAAGAAGGAGCTGGAGGAGGAGACGGGCTACACGTGCAAGTCCGTCGAGTTCCTGGCGAAGGGACCGACGTCGCCCGGCATCACGTCGGAGATCGTCAGCTTCTATCGCGCGCGCGGCGTGAAGAAGGAAGGGAGCGGCGGCGGTGTCGGCGGCGAAGACATCACCGTCCATGTGGTGCGACTCACCGAAGTGCGCGAGTGGCTGCAGAAGAAAAAGAGCGAGGGCGTGCTGATCGATTTGAAGATCTGGGGCGGCCTCTATTTTCTGACCGGCGCTAGCTGACGCGCAGCACGATCTTGCCGAAATGCTCGCTGGCGACCATGAGCCGGTGCGCATCGGCGACGCGTTCGAGCGGCAGCACGGAGTGAATGACCGGATGGATGCGCCCGGCGGCGAGATCGTCGCCGAAGCGTTCCACGAACGCGCGCACGATCTTCGCTTTCTCTTCGACGCGGCGTGAGCGCAGCGTCGAGCCGATCAGCTGCACGCGTTTCATCAGCAGCTTGCCCACGTCGATCTCCGTCGAGCGCTGCCCGCCCATCGAGCCGATGATCACGATGCGACCATCGACGGCGACCGCTTCGAGATCGCGCGCGAGATACGGCGCGCCGATGTGATCGAGAATCACGTTCGCGCCGCGCGCCTTCTCCACGAAATCTTCCTCGCGATAGTTGATGGCGACGTCGGCGCCATGCTCAATGCAGCGCGCGCACTTTTCCGCCGATCCCGCCGTGACGATCACGCGCATCCCCGCGAGCTTGCACAACGTCGTCGCCGCGGTTCCGACGCCGCTGCCGCCACCATGAATGAGCACCGTCTCGCCGCGCTGCGCACGCGCGAGCAGAAAGATGTTCAAAAACGCGGTGAGATACACCTCCGGAATCGCCGCCGCTTCCTCATCGCTGAGCGCCTCCGGCACACGCATCGCCGACCCGGCATGCACCACCACCTCGGACGCATACCCGCCGCCCGCAAGCAACGCCATCACGCGATCCCCCACCGCCCACCCGCGCACATTCGCACCAACCTCCGCAACGACGCCCGCGCACTCCAGCCCAAGAATCTCGGAAGCGCCCGCCGGCGGCGGATACTGCCCCTGCCGCTGCAACAAATCGGCGCGATTGACGGACGTGGCGCGCACAGCGATGCGCAGATCGTCGGGGCCGAGGGGTGGCGAGGCGGTGTCGCCGAGCTGCATGTGCGACTCGTCGCCGGGGGTGGGGAGGAGGATGGCTCGCATTTTTTTAGGCTCATGGGCTCATAGGCTCATGGGCTCATAGGCTCATGGGCTCATAGGGACTCGTCGCGAGAGGTGATCATTTTCGTGAGGCCCTTCGAGATCTTCGCCGCGAGAGTTCGTGCCGGTTCAATGTCGGATTCTATGTTCGCGCGCTTGAGGATTTCGAGCTGTGTTTCAAGTTCGTACAGCGAGCCGCGCGCCTGGGCGAGATAGTGCCGTCGATCGCGATTCGTGAGGCGGCCTTCGCCTTCCGCGATGTTGCTCGGCACCGAGACTGCCGCGCGTACGATCTGATTGGCGAGCGCGAAATGTCGCGCAGCCGTCAAGCGATCGGCGAGCGCGATCATCAGCGTCGCCAGTTCGACAGACGCCTGCCACACAAAGAGTTCCCGAAATGAGTTCTTCATCAGTCGCATGTGGTGAGAGAAAGCACCGCGATCGCGACGGACCCTGCGTGGAACGCCAATTCTAGCGCAGCGCGCGCCGCTATGAGCCCTTGAGCCTGTGCGCCTGTGAGCCCGAAAAAGGTTAAAGTGCCGCCCTCGTGACCGCCGCCGCCGACCTCGCCATTTCGTGCAAGGGCCTGAAGAAGCATTACCCCGATGTGAAGGCCGTCGATGGGCTCGATTTGTTTGTCGAGCGCGGCGAATGCTTTGGGTTGCTTGGGCCGAATGGTGCGGGGAAGACGACCACCATTGAGATCCTCGAAGGGTTGAACGAGCCCGATGGCGGCGACGTGCAGATTCTCGGCATGTCGTGGCGGGGGCAGGAGCGCGAGCTGCGCGAGCGCATCGGGATCTCGCTGCAGGAAACGCAGCTCAGCGAGAAGCTTTCGGTGCTGGAGACGCTGCGGCTCTTTCGCTCGTTTTATCGCGAAGGCGAATCGCCAGAGCAACTGCTGCGCGATCTGTCGCTCGACGAGAAGAGTCACGCGCGCGTCGGCAAGTTGTCCGGCGGGCAGAAGCAGCGGCTCGCGGTGGCGTGCGCGCTGATCGGGCATCCCGACATCCTCTTCCTCGACGAACCGACCACCGGCCTCGATCCGCAAAGCCGTCTGCAGTTGTGGGACGTCGTGGCGCGATTCCGCGCGCGCGGCGGCACGGTGCTGCTGACGACGCATTACATGGATGAAGCGGAGCGTCTCTGCGACCGCATCGCCATCGTCGATCACGGCCGCGTCATCGCCCTCGGCACCCCCAAAGCGCTGATCGCGAAGCTCGAAGCGCCGCACATCATCGAATTCACGAGCGAGCCGCGGCTGGAAGCGGAAGCGTTCGCCAATCTGCGCGGCTTCCACGGCTGCGCGCAGCGCGGCGACGCGTGGCAGCTGCGCGTCGATTCGCTGGCCGAAGCGGTGCCGCAGCTGATCGAGGCGATCGAATCGCGCAACGTGCGTTTGCGCACGCTCACGACGCACGAAGCCACGCTGGAAGATCTCTTCGTGGCGCTGACCGGAAGGGAGTTGCGCGATGCCTGAAGTGCGGCCGGCGCTCGTCGAGCTCACCATCGCGCGGCTGAAGGAATTCATCCGCGAGACCGAAGCGATCTTCTGGGTCTTCGGCTTTCCGCTGCTGCTCACGCTGGCGCTGGGCTTTGCGTTTCGCGAAAAGCCGCCCGATCGCATTCCGGTCGGCATCGCGGCAGGACCGAATGCGCAGGCGCGGCTCGCCGCGTTGCAGAAGTCGCCCGTGCTGCTGCCGCGCATTCTCAACGAAGCGGCCGCGCGCGAAGAGTTGCGTCGCGGCAAGATCTCGCTGCTCGTCGAAGAAGGCGCGCAGCCGGTCTATCGCTTCGACGCGACTCGTCCCGAATCGCGCAGCGCGCGCAGTGAAGTCGATGACGCGCTGCAGTCGGCGAGCGGACGCAAAAACGTGTTCGCGGCGAAAGAGCTGCACGTCGCGGAGCAAGGCTCCCGCTACGTCGACTTTCTCGTCCCAGGCCTCCTGGGCATGAACCTCATGGGCACCGGCATGTGGGGCGTCGGCTTCTCCGTCGTCAACGCGCGCCTCAAGAAGTTGCTGAAGCGACTCGTGGCCACGCCGATGCGCAAGAGCGATTACCTCATCGCGCAATTCGTGTCGCGGCTCGTCTTTCTGGTGATCGAGGTGGGCGTCGTGCTGCTCTTCGCCTGGCTGGTGTTCGACGTGCGCGTGCGCGGCTCGCTCGCGCTGTTCGCGCTGATCAGCATCGTGGGCGGCGTCTCGTTCGCGTGCGTCGGTCTGCTGGTCGCGTCGCGCGCGCGGACGGTGGAAGCGGTGAGCGGGATGATGAACCTGACCATGATGCCGATGTGGCTCTGCTCGGGCGTCTTCTTCTCGTACGAACGCTTTCCCGATGCCGCGAAGCCCTTCATCCGCGCGCTGCCGCTCACCGCATTGAATGACGCGCTGCGCGGCGTGATGAACGACGGCCTCTCCATCGTGCAGGTTGCGCCGCAGCTAGCGAACCTGCTGATCTGGGGCGTGGTGAGTTACGCCATTGCGTTGAAGATCTTTCGGTGGCAGTAGGTGGCCGCCGACGGCGGCCGAGGCTCATGGGCTCATAGGCTCATGGGCTCATAGGAACGTCGCGCGATTGGCGGCTTCGGCAGCTCATCGGAACACGGCAGATGCGAGCAGATGACGCTCGCGCCGAGTGTGCTGCTATGAGCCCATGAGCCTATGAGCCTATGAGCCTGGCGGGGCGGCGGCAGGGCGGGGCACGCCCACCGTCACGTCGTCCGTGAACCAGAGCCGGAATCCGCGTTCGTTCTGCGCGTAGTGCAGGATCGTTTTGCGCAGGATGCAGCGGCAGGGCAGCTTCGCGTGCAGCGATTCGAGGCGCGGCGGGTAGTCGCCGGTGCGTGTGCGGTAGTCGATCACCGCGTCGCGGATGGGCGCTGCGTCGTTCGCGCAGGTGGCGAAGGCGTGCGCGAAGGCTTGTTGTCCGGAGACCAATCCGATCAGCATCGCGGTGCCGGCGGCGAGCACTTCGGCGCGAGCGCGGCGTGCGAACCAGGTCAGGACAAGAGTGATGAGCGGAATGGCGATCGTGAAGATCGTCTGCACGAATCCGAGCTCGCCGCGCTCGCCCAACGCCACGCCAAAGAAAAACGCCGCGCCGGCATAAGCCAGCGCGGCGATGGTTCGGGCTGCATTCACGCGCGGGAGTGTACGCGCGCGGAGCGATTAGAACGAGAACGTCACGCCGACGTTCACTTCGCCCTGATAGAAATTGCGGTCGTAGACGTAATCGCAGATCACGCAATCCGCGTCATCGTTCTCCAGCGCGGTGTAGAAGCCGCGGCCGAGAATCTTGAAGCCGACGTTGTCGGTGATCGGCAGCTTCACGCCCACGCCGGCCGACGCGGCGAAGCGCGATTCGGACGACACGCCGGTCACCTGCGGATCGATGTTGGCGATGCCGGCGCCGAGGACGACGAAGGGACGGGCGTTGCGGGATTGGGCGAACGGAATCTGCACGCCCGCCTGGAAGTACGTCACGTCGACGTCCGCCAGGTTGGTGCCCGGATCGAAGAGACCCGACTCGCGCTCCAGGTGCGACGCCTGATGATCGGCCATCAGCTCGATCTTCAGACCGTTGTCGTTGACCGGAATGGCGAGATCGACGCCGAAAGCGCCGCTGGGCGCGACGTCCGCGTCGACGTGGAAGAGGCGCGTCTCGCCGGCGAAGATCGTTCCGCCCCAGCGATAACCGGCGAACGGAGTGATCTCGAAAGCGTTGTCGGCGGCGCGGCGCGAGTGGCGGCGATAGCCGTCGCGATCGGCGGGGCGATTGCGCCAGTCGTCATCGCGGCCGCGATCCTGAGCGAAGAGGGGAAGAGAAGTGAGAAGAAGGACGAAAAGGACAGCAAGTCTACGCATTGGTCATGTCTCCACGGTTTTTCAGTGGCCCGTCTTACAATCCGCGGACCATGAAAGTTGCCACCTGGAACGTCAACGGAATCCGCGCGCGGCACGAGCAATTCGTCAATTGGGTGGCCGCGGAAAAGCCGGACGTGATCTGTCTGCAGGAGCTCAAAGCGAAGGTCGAGCAAATCCCGCAAAGCTGTTCGATTGAGGGATATACGTGCTACTGGCACGGTGCCAGTGGTTACTCGGGCGTCGGTCTGCACGTGCGCCGCGGATTCGCGGAGAACGTCGAGTACACGCACCCCTCCTTCGATCACGAGACGCGCATCGTGCAGGCTCAAATTGGGGACACTCTGTTCACCAGCGTGTACGTTCCGAATGGCGGCAAGGACTTCGAAGCGAAGCTCGCGTTCTACAACGAGCTGATTGCGTACGCGGACGACATTCGCTCGCGCGGTCTGAAGCTCGTTCTCTGCGGCGACATGAACGTCGCGCGCACGGTGCAGGACGTTCATCCGAAAGAGCGCAAGCCGCGATCGATCGGGCAGCTGCCGGTCGAGCGCGAGCTGCTCGAGAAGCTCATCGCGCAAGGTCTCGCCGACGTCGGTCGCGATCTCTATCCCGACGACGACAATTACTTTTCGTGGTGGGCGCCGTGGCGGCAGATGCGCGAGCGCAACATCGGCTGGCGTCTCGATTACGTGCTCGCCAGCGAGTCGCTCGCGAAGCGCGCCGTGTCGTGTCCGTCGCAGCGCGAAGTCGGCACGAGCGATCACGCGCCGGTCGTCGCGACGTTCGACATCTAAAAAAAAGAACGGCGGGGCAAGCCCCGCCGCTCCAACTTGCTGCGTGTGACTGCGGACTACTCGAGCACGACCAGAACGACGCGGCGATTTGCAGCGCGTCCGGCTTTGGTCTTGTTCGGCTCGACCGGTAGCGTATCGCCGTACGAGATGGTCGACATGCGGTTCAGCGGCAGCTGGTGCTGGCGCGAGAGATAGCGGCGCACCGAGTCCGCGCGGCGCTGGCCGAGGTCCTCGTTGTAGCGCGAGGAGCCGGTGTCGTCGGTGTGGCCCTGTACTTCGATGAAGTACTGCTCGCCGAGACCTTTCACTTTCGTTGCGAACTCGTCGAGCGCGGCTTTCGCGCCGTTATCGAGCTCGTACTTGTCGCTCTTGAACTTCACGCGGTCTTCGGTGAACGTCTGCTCGAAGACCACTTTGCCTTTGGCCAGCACGCCGGCTTCCTGTGCGCGCTGGAGCGCTTCGCGCGCGCTCTGGCTCAGCTCATCGAGACGGATGTCGGTCTGCTTCTGCTTCTGCTGCAGGTCTTCCACCTGTCCCGCCACCGACTCGATCTTCTGATTCGTCTGCGCCTGCGAATCGGCGATCTTCTGATCGACCGACTTGGACGTGGCGCATCCGCCGAGGAACGCTGCGAACGCCGTCACCGAAACTGCCTTGGTCAACTTCATCATCAACTTCTCTTCCTTTCGTTCCGTTTGGGTTTCTCGCGAGTGGCTGCGTTCAGCACCGGTGGCTCCGTACCGCGGTAGCCGGAGCGCACGCGGACCGAACGGACCCGTCCCGCGAGCTCGAGGGAAATACGGCGGTATTTGACCGACCCTTTGCCGGTGGGAGCGAATCCGATGAGGTATTGCGCGCGCAGATTGGATTCGATCCCGTTCATTGCGGTTCCGAGTTGATCCGGCTGGTTGCCGAGGTACAGCTTCCCGCCGGTGCGCGAGGCCAGTTCCTCGAGCAGTGCGATGTCCGAGAGCTCTTCGTTCACCGCGATTTGTGGTCTGGCTTCGGCCGGCTCGCGCAGGCCGAGTACGTAGATGGGGATGGCCACGTCTTCGAGTTGATGCGCGATCGCGTCGCGCGTCAGATGCGACGCGTTGTCGATGCCGTCGGAGAGGAGGATGATCGCGCGCGTCGGGTTCTTGCCGAGCGAGCTGCGCTCCGGCATGTCGGCCAGCGCATCGAAGAACGCCGTCTTGCCCCACGGCTTCACGTTCTTCATCGCACGCGTGATCTTTAGCGGATCTTCGGTGAACTCGACGATCTCCGTCGCTTTCCCTTCCGCGAAGACGTAGAGCGAAAAGTCGTCGCCGGGCTGGCGGTGCGCCATGAGCGTCGAGACCGCGGCACGCGCCGCATCCATCTTGCCCGCCAGACCCATCGAGCCGGAGCCGTCGAGGAGGATCGTCCACGACACCGGCGCGTTCATCGAGACTTCGAACATGTCGCTCGGCACAGGGCGGCCGTCGACGAGCAGCGAGACTTCCTTCGATTTCAGATCGATGATCGGCGCGCCCTTCGAGCCGAGGACGGTGAAGGGGATCATCACGTAATTGACCGCCACTTCTTCGCCGAATGGATTGTCGGGAGTGTCGGGGGAGGAAGCAGCGTCCTGCGCGAATGCGGAGACACCGCTCCCCAGGAGGTACGCCGTCAGGAGAACCGCGAATCTGCGACCGGACATGAAACTGCTAACGTCTGCGGGGCCGAAGCTATTTACGTGCCGAGGCGGCTCGCTGAGCTCGCCTCAGGCTCATAGGCTCATAGGCTCATGGGCTCATAGTAGCGCCCGCGGCGCGAGCATCTCATGATTTGCCGGTGGCGTGAAGACGGGCGGCTCGCTGAGCTCGCCGCAGGCGCTGGAAGGCGCAAAGGCTCAAAGGCGCAAAGGCTCAAAGGCGCAAAGGCTCAAAGTAGCGGCCGCAGCGCGAGCGTCTTCGTGATTGGCTGTGGCTTGTGCGTAATTTTGCCGCTGACGCAGCGCGTGCTGCTCTGAGCCTTTGAGCCTGTGAGCCTTTGAGCCTAAACAGCGAGCAGCGCGAGCTCACCCCCGTTTCAGCGGGATGAACTCTTCATCTTCCTGATGACGCCGCTCCCACTTTAAAAAGTCGTAGTAGCCGCACTTGGGCTTGTCGGGATATTCGTGGCAGACGCCGGGACGCGCTTCGTACACGGTGCAGCGGCGCGTCTTGGTGTCGATGAACATGCAGATGGTGCCGTAGATCTTGTCCTTCTGATGGCGGAGGACCTGCTCGCCTTCGACCACTTTCGTGAAGCGGCGGCGCGCCGTTTCGAGGTCGACACCGAAGTGCCGCGCCAGTCGCGCCAGATCGCGGTTCTCCACGATGATGCGGTCGTAGCTGCAGCAATAGGCCGGGCATTTGAGGCAGTCGTAGGACAGCTTGCGGGGCACTACCGGTTCGAGTGACATGAGCAACGCCAGTGTAGCTGGCATTGCGCTGGCTTTGAAGCGCGACATGAGCGAGTACGACAAGGAACTGCAGAGCGGTACCGATGAGTACGAACAGGCGATGAAGCCGAAACGCGACTCGAAAGAGGTGCGCGAGGAGTTGGAACGCGCTCGCTCCGAAGAGCAGGGCGAGCGCAGCGAGGACCGGCCCCTATGAACAGAACGGCGGTGCGACGCTTCCTCGCGTGCAGCATTCTCTTCATCGCCGCGAGCGCGTTTGCGCAGCGGCCGCTGCGCATGGCCGGTGATGCCGGCAACTGCGCGGCCGTCACGCTGTCGTGCGATGCGGTCGCGAACGGCGTGCTCGAATCCGGCGATTGCACCAACTCGGAAGGCAAACGCTACGACGTTTACTTTTTGAATATGCCGGCGGACCGCGACGTCGAAGTGTCGATCCGCTCCGCCGCCACGGGCGGTCTCACCAATCCAGCGTTGTTCGTCGATGCGCCGAGCGGCGCCGCGCAAGTGCCGCCGTCCGTCGGCAGCGGTTCTGCCGCGGTCGTGGCATTCCGCACCATCGCTGCAGGCACCTGGTCCGTCGCCGTTTCGTCGGACGACGCATTTGCGCAAGGCGCGTACGTGCTCACCGTGACGTGCCGCGCGCGCTCCGCCGGTGGATTGGAGTGCGTGCAGCAGGAGCTGCTGTGCGGCAACGTGGCGTACGGCCGGATCTCGCCGGAGAGCTGCATCTTCAACAACGTCACGCGCGGCTACGAATCGTGGCGGATCTACGGCCGCGCCGGCGACGCGTTCACGCTGAAGATGACGTCCTTCGATTTCCAGCCGGTGATGGGCGTGTACGACAACAGCGGCCTGCTGCAATCGTCAATCGCCGCGAACTCATACACCTCCAATCTCACCTTCATCGTGCAGAAGACGGGCTGGTATTACGTGCTGGCTACGAGCACGGTCAACGGCGAGATCGGCGATTACACGCTCGAGCTTTCCTGCTTCAATTCCGGCTGTCTGCAACCGGTGCTCACGCAACCGATCGGCGACATCCGCGCACCGATCGGGAGCTCGCCGTCGCTCGATCTCAAAGTCAGCTACGCCGGCCCGCTGACCGTGTCGCTGTACGAAGATCTGAGCACCGTCACGACGGGCAGCAGCACGCACCTTGATCTGCCCGCCGTCACCACCGCGCCGCACGCGTATCACGTGCAGCTGTCGACGCCATGCGGCAGCTCGGAGAGCAACACGTTCCTGGTGATGCCCGATCGAAGACCGAAGCTCCGGAGCGTCCGCCACTGATGCGCCTTGCCGCCGCGCTGCTCGCGCTTCTCCTCGGCGCCTGCTGTTCCTCGCTGCCGAAGCTGTCGCCGAAGCATGTGGCGTTCGTTGCGCCGGCGGCAGCGTCGCCGGAGGTGACGGAATCGCGCGCCGTGTGGCATGACGCGGCGCGCAATCGCGACGTGCCGGTCACGATCTACGCGCCGGCCGGTGCGCTGTCGCGGCTGCCGGTGGTGGTCTTCTCCCACGGCATCGGCGAAGACCGCGATTCGTACGCCTACCTCGGCCGCGCGCTCGCGCAGCAGGGCTTCCTGACCGTGCACGTGACGCATGCGGGCACCGATCGCGCGGTGCTGAAGCGCGGCTATCGCTTTCTCTATCGCGCGGTGAAGGAGAAAGCGAATTGGGTGGCGCGGCCGCTCGATGTGTCGTTCGTGCTCGATGAGCTGGAGAAGCGCGGCGACGCGGACGTCGAGCACGCCGCGATCGTCGGTCACTCCGCCGGCGCGTTCACCGCGTTCGCTCTTGCCGGCATGCGCACGGCGACGGGCGAGACGATGGTCGATCCGCGCATCAAAGTGGCGGTGCCAATCTCGATGCCGCGGCTCGATGGCGTAGTGGCGCCGGGCGGCTACGACGCGATCACCATTCCGGTGCTCAATCTCACGGGCACGTGCGACACAAGCCTGATCTATCGCACGTTCCCGAAGCATCGCCGCATTCCGTTCGAATCGACGCACGCGCAGCGGCAGTACCTGGTCACGCTCGAAGGAGTGAATCACGACATGTTCTCCGCGCGCGAAGATCTGCACCATCCGCTCTTCGCCGCGATCGTGGCGTCGTTCCTTCGCGCGTGGATGTTCGAGGACGCGCACGCGCGCGCGTGGTTCGACGACACCGGAAGCGGCGAGGCGATGGGCGTGCGCGTGTCGGTGGAGAGGAAGTAGCGGCGTGCGACTCGTCAGCTAAACTGCAAGCATATGGATCATGCCGTCGCTCTTGTGCAGGCATACCTTCAACTGAACGGCTATTTCACTTCGGCTGAATACCCGATCATCGCCGGCGCGGGGCGTAACGGCTTCCGCACCATCACCGACATCGACATTCTGGCGTTCCGCTTTCCGACCGAGGGGCCGCAGATGGGCGGACGTCGCGTGCCGAAAGGACTCGACTTCAGCGAGACCGACAGCGGCCTGGCCATTCCTCCCGAATCGATCGACATGATCATCGGCGAGGTGAAGGAAGGACGCGTCGGCATCAACAGCGGCGTGCGCGATCCCGACGTGCTGCGCGCGGTCGTGAGCCGCTTCGGCGAAGTGGGCGACACCGACCGCATCGTGACGCAGCTCCTCGCCACCGGCACCGCGGAGATTCCGCCGGCGTATTCGGTGCGGCTGATCGCATTCGGCTCGTTCCCTCCCGGCGCTCCCGTTCCTCCCTGCCGCATCATCAGCCTCGGCCACGTGCTCGATTACCTCGATGCCTACGTGCGCAAACATTGGGGGATGCTGCGGCATCTGCAGTTCAAGGATCCGGCATTCGGCTTCCTGATGACGCTGGAGAAGGCGCGGCGTGGGGAAGCGGGGCGGCGCGGCGAAGAAGGAGTGGAAGTCGTTCCGGCCGCGGGCGGAGAGCGGCAGGCCAATGGACGACGGCATGGCGAGCAACCTCCGGCGCAGTCGCCGCCTTCGCCAACGCAGCAGCCGCCCTCACGGCCAGCGCCGTCGCCGCAGCCGTCGCATCGCGCGGCGCATTCGCGGCCGCCGCGCCGCGGGAGACGCTAATGAACGTATCGCGACGCGATTTCACGATCACCGCTGCGCTGGCGCTGCTGAGCAGCGGTGCGGCGGGTGTTGCATCCGCTGAAAACCCTCCCGCTGCAAAACCGGCGGGCGAGGCGCCCGCCGCTCCAACGTTGTCGCCGGCGTTGCAGGCAGAAGCGGAAGCGCGCATTCAGTGGATCCTGGCCAAGTACGGCTCGCGCTTCAGCGATGAACAGAAGGCCGACTTGCGCCGCATCATCACCGGTTCGATGGGCGGCTTCGAAGCGTTGCGCGCGTATCCGCTCGACAACTCAGTCGAACCGGCCACGATCTTTCGTCCGTACCGCAGCACGAAGCGTCGGCCGTCGAAGATCGTGACGCACGAGCGGGGAGAGAAATCGTGATCGGCGAAGAGGTGCTGTACCTCACCGTGAGCGAGCTCGCGTCTCGAATCAAAGCGCGCAAGCTCTCGCCCGTCGAACTGACCGAGGCGTATCTCGATCGCAGCGCGAAGGTCGGCGCGCGGCTGAATGCGTACGTGACACTCACGCGCGACCGCGCGCTGGCGGAAGCGCGCGCGGCGGAGCAGGAGATCGCGGCCGGCAAGTATCGCGGGCCATTGCATGGGATTCCATATGCCGCGAAGGATCTGCTGGCAGTGCGCGGCTATCCGACCACGTGGGGCGCGAAGCCGTACGCGACGCAGACGTTCGATGAAGACGCGAACGTGATCCGCCGTCTCCACGACGCCGGCGCGGTGCTCCTCGGCAAAGCGGCGATGATCGAACTGGCCGGCGGCATGGGCTATCGCTACGGCACCGCGTCGCTCACCGGCGGCGCGAAGAATCCGTGGAACGAAACGTGTTGGACGTGCGGCTCGTCGAGCGGCTCCGGCGCGATCGTGGCGGCGGGATTGGCGGCGTTCGCGATCGGCACGGAGACGTGGGGCTCGATCATCTGCCCGTCCGCGTACTGCGGGATCTCCGGTTTGCGTCCGACGTTCGGCCGTGTGGGACGCAGCGGCGCGATGGCGCTGTCGTATTCGATGGACAAGATCGGACCGATGGCGCGCAGCGCGGACGATTGCGGTCTGATCCTCGCCACGCTCGCCGCGCACGATGAGAAGGATCGCCACTCGCTGCCTGCGTCGGATGCGGCGTTCGGCTACTCGCGCGAGCCGCGCAAGCTGCGCATCGGCCGCGTGACGAATGCCTGGACGGCCGACGTGCTGAAGCCGGACGTAGCGCGCACGACCGACGCCGCGTTCGACGTGCTGCGCCGCGCAGGCGCGACGATCGTCGACGTGCAGTTGCCGGATGGTCCGTGGGAAATGGCAGCGGGCGTGACGATCTCGGTGGAAGGCGCGAGCGCATTCGACACGCTCATCGACAGCGGTCGCGTGGCCGAGCTTTCCGATCCCGGCAGCCGCATCGGCGGCTACGTGAGCCAGACCATCTCCGGCGCGGACTACACCCGCGCGCAGCGCCTGCGCACGATCATCCAGCAGAAGATCGACGCGCTGTTCGACAGCGTGGACGTGCTCGCGGCGGCGTCGCTTCCGATCGCGGCCACGCCGATGGAAACGAATCTCGAAACCGATCTCGCCTTCTCCGATCCCCTCGGCGGCATCGGCAATTTCACCGGCCTCCCGGCGATCAGCGTTCCTTCCGGTTTCACGGAGCGGAAGCTACCCACGGGCATTCAGTTCGTCGGCCGCGTCTTCGACGACAACGCGGTGCTCGCCGCGGCGAACCTGTTTCAGTCGAAGACGGAGTGGCACCGGCAAAAGCCGCCGGTGTGATCGTTACGCGACGACGCGATTGCGGCCGGCGCGTTTCGCTTCGTAAAGCGCGTCGTCGGCGCGTTTGATCAAATCGCCGGCGTCGCCCTCTTTCGTCGGCACGACCGTCGCGCAGCCGATGCTCACCGTCACGTCCGTGGCTGCGACGGCGACGCGCATCCGTTCGGCGAGTGCGGCGCTGCTCGCGGCGTCGGTGTCCGGCAGGAGGATCGCGAATTCTTCGCCGCCGTAACGCGCGACGAGATCGGCAGCGCGGTGCAGATGATCGCGCAGCGTCGTGGCCACGCGGCGCAGACAGTCGTCGCCGGCCTGATGACCGATTTCATCGTTCAGCGCTTTGAAGTGATCGATGTCTGCAATGAACAGCGAGAGCGGACGCTGCGTGCGCGCGGCGCGGCGCCATTCGAGCTGCAGCGTTTCGTCGAAGTGGCGGCGGTTGGCGACGCCGGTGAGACCGTCGTGCGTGGAGATGTGATGCAGCGTCTCGATCGCTTTCGACAGATGCTGGTTCGCCGCTTCGAGATCGCGCGTCTTCTGTTCGAGCTGGCCAGTCGTCTCCGCCAGACGCGCGTTCACGGAGGCGAGATGAATGGCGCCGGCGATTTGATCGGCGAACGCTTCGAATGCGACGACGTTCGCCGGCGTGAATGACTCCGCTGCGTACGATTCGAGATTGAGGACGCCGAGAATTTCGCGGCGATAGCGGATCGGCACGACCAGTTCGGCCATGACGCGGTCGCTCACGGAGACATACTCCGGATCGGTCGCGGCATTGGCCACGAGTTGCGTCTGGCCGGTGCGGATGCAGCGGCCGATGATCCCTTGCGAGACGGGCCAGTGCATCCCTTTGTTGAGACGCAGCTCGCCGGAAAGCGCGGCGATGATGAAGTCGCCCTGCGCGTGATCGTGCATCAGGATCTCGGCGAATTCGAGCGTGAAGCGATCGCGGATGTTCGTGACGATGCGCTGCAGCAGGCCGTCGAGATCGGTCGCTTCGAGTGCGTCGCGCGAGACTTCCGACATCATCTCGATGAGCCGCGCGCGCAGCTTGAGCTCTTCGTAGCGTCGCGCGCTGGCGATCGCGCCCGCGATCTGATCGGCGACCGTCATCAGCAACGGCAGCTGATCGTGAAACGCGGCCACGCGGCGGCTCTCGATGTTCAGCAGCGCCACGAGCTGCCCTTTGTGCAGCACGGGCACGCAGAGCTCCGACATCGCGCCGGCCATCGTCTCGACGTAGTTGCTGTGCTGCCGCACGTCGTCGATCAGGATCGGGCAGAGCGTCGTGGCCACTTCACCGACCACGCCGGAACTCAGCGCGCGCGAATAGCCCGGGTAGACGCTCGTGGCGACGATCGAAGTCACAGCTTCGCAGACGAACACATGCCGTTCGTGATCGACGGAAACGAGCGCCACCATCTCCCAGCCGAACTTCTGCGACAGCGCGTCGGTGATGCGCTGCAGCATGGGACGCAGCTCGAGATCGAGCGTGGCAATCCGCGCCACCTCATTGAGAATCTCGAGCGGCTGCGGGCGTGCCGCCGCCCGATGCGGCGTTCGGACGATGCCTGGCATTTGCGGGAGCCACGAGCATAACGCAACGCCCGCATTCCGGAGGTGGTTCTATGCCGCGTTCAACTCACCGCGCGTCGATCTGCACCTCCACGCGCTGTCCCAGCTTCAGTGGCGCCGCTTCGGCGAACGCCACTTTCACGAGCAGCACGCGCGTGTCGATCGGCTTCGACGGATCCTGCGGCTTCAGGCGGCGGTTGACGACGGAGTCGGGGATCTCTTCGATCGATGCGCGCCAGGCGCGGTCGAAGCCTTCTGCCTTCACGATGACGGGGGCCCCGAGGTGGATGCGGGCGACGTCGTATTCATCGACTTCGGCTTCGACGCGCACTTTTTTCAGATCGGCGATGGTGATGATTTCGGCGCCGGCAGCGATGGTTTCGCCCGCGTGCACGTGACGCGCGACGACCACGCCGTCGATCGGCGCGGTGATGACGGTCTTGTCGACGAGTGCGGCGAGACGGTCCACTTCGGCGACGGCTGAGGCGCGGCGCGCGCGTGCGGCCTCGACGTCGCGCTGCGCTTTCTCCCACGTCTGCTTCGAGCCGACGTCTTCGTGCCACAGCCGCTCGGTGCGCTCCACTTCCAGCTCGAAGAGGCGGATGTCCGCGTCGGCTTCGCCGACTTTCGAGCGCGCTTCGTTCAGCGCGGCGCGCGAGTCGGCGGCTTTGATCACGGCGATGACGTCGCCTTTGCGGACGCTGTCTTTTTCATCGACGCTCAGCGTGGCGATCGTGCCGCCGATGTCGCTGCCGACGGTGACTTCCGCGCCGGGATAGGTGACGACGCGCCCTTCGGCGACGACGCGCACTTCGCGTTTCTCGGCCTGCTTTGCGGGTTGAATGGAGTGCGTGGCGCGCGTGGCGTTGACCTGCGCGACGGTGGCGAGAAGAAGAAGGACGCCGAGAGCGGGATAGAGGATGCGATTCATTTGCGTTGCTCCTGTTGCTTCGCGTGACTACGCGGCGATCTTGCCGTCGGCGATGCGGATGACGCGATCGGCGATGGTGCGGACTTTGGGGTCGTGCGTGACGATGACGAGCGCGCGGTTTTCCTTCTTGGCGAGCTCGCGGAACATTTCGAGGACTTGCGTGCCGACGACCGAATCGAGATTCGCGGTCGGCTCATCGGCGAGAAGAATCGGCGCGCTGCCGGCGAGTGCGCGGGCGATGGCCACGCGCTGCTTCTGGCCGCCCGAGAGATCACGCGGCAGAAAGTTTTTGCGGTCGCCGAGGCCGACGGCGTCGATGACGCGCTCGGCTTCGGTGCGTGCGTCGCGGCCGCGCATCCCTTTCACGTTCAGCGCGTACTCGACGTTCTCCACCGCGGTGAGCGACGGAAAGAGATTGAACTGCTGGAAGACGAAGCCGAAAGAGCGCCTGCGGATCGCGGCGAGATTTTTCTCATCGATCGGCTGGCCGTCGACGATCACGTCACCCGAAGACGGCGTAAGGATGCAGCCGAGAATCGAAAGGAACGTGGTCTTGCCGGAACCGGACGGCCCTTCGAGCGAAACGATCTCGCCGCGCTCGGCCGCGAAGTCGATCCCTTTGAGCACGGCAATCGTTTCGCGCCCTTCCTGAAAGTGTTTTTCGACAGCACGGGTCTGGAGGATGGGCATGACGGTTTCCCTTTCTAGGCTCAAAGGCTCACAGGCTCAAAGGCTCAAAGTGGAACGGCTGCGCTGCGTGCGGCGTTTTTCGCCTGTTGGTTCACGTTCTTCTTTTCGGGGCTGAGGCTGTCGGCGCACAATCGAAAGCTCGCGCTGAACGGGCTCCTTTGAGCCTTTGAGCCTGTGAGCCTTTGAGCCTGAACTCCTAAGTCCGAAACACCAGCGCCGGATCAATCCCCGCCACTTTGCGGAACGAGATGATGGCCGCGGAGAGGCACAGCGCGATGGCGCCGATGAGCACCGCGACGAAGAGCGGTGTGGGGATGATCAGCTTCAAATCGATCTTCGACATCACGGGACGCAGCAGAAACGCTTGCAAGGCGCCGAGTGCGAAGCCGGCCAACGCGGCGATCGTGGCTTGTTTGCCGAGGATCGCGTAGATCGCGCCGTTGCCGCCGCCGATCGCTTTGACGGTGCCGAATTCGCGGATGTGCTCCATGGTCGACGTGTACAGCGTCTGCGCGACGACCACGATGCCGACCAGGCAGCCGAGGAAGACGGTGATGTACATGTTCAGTCCGAGGCCGGTGGATTCGATCCAGTAATTGCGGGAGCGGGTCGCCCATTCATCGCGCGTGAAGACGTCGTTGAACGGCAGGCGGCGCTGGATCTCTTTGCGCACCGCTTCGCGGTCGGCGCCTGGCGCGAGCTTCACCAGGATGTACGTCGTGTTGCCGCGCAGCACGCTTTCGTTGAGCGCCTGCGCCATCCGGTAATCCATGAAGGTGAGCGGCGTGGTGGTGAACGATTTCGCGTCGACGCTGCGTCCGATGATCTGCAGGCGGCGGCCGAGCACTTCGCGATACTCGCCGGTTTTGAAATCGCCCCAGCGCTTCTTCGCCGAATCGTCGAGGATCATGTACGGGCCGCGGCGGAGGTTGTCGAGATTGCCTTCGACGACGTTCCACGGAAAGTTCCAGCGCGTGAAGTTCTCCAGCGCGTAAACCTCGGTACCTTCCACGGCGCCGGTGGGAAGGTTCACGTTCATGAACCAGACGATCAGATTGTCGGCGCGCGAAACGCCGTCGATGGAGCGGACGCGCTTCACATACGTCTCCGGAAACGCGTGCGCGAAATCGACGTTCGGCGTGTTGTGCGACGTCACCCAGAGATCGGCGTCGATCTGTTTGATGGTCAGCGAGGCGTTATCCATCAGTCCGAGAAAGAGACCGACCTGCACGAAGACGAGCGTCACGGCGAAGGCGACGCCGGAGACGGTGATGAAGAAGCGCAGCTTGTCGTGCAGCAGAGATTTGGTGGCGAGATCGACGGACATGAATTACTCCTTCGCCAGGCCGGCGATCAGCGTGCGGATCATGAATGCAGACCGTTGCTCGAGCGGGCGCCAGTCGATCCAGGCGTCGTTGCACTTCGCGATCTGCAGCGAGATCACACCGTGCACGCCGGCCCAGACGATTTGCGAGACCAGCTCCGCATCCGATTCGTGAAAGATCCCTTTGGCGATCGCTTCGTCGACGATGCTCTTGAGGAAGGCGTACGCGTCCTCTTCCGGATTGCCGTGTTTCACTTCGCTCTCTTCGGGTGAGAGCGGCGGATGCGGCGTCATGAACATGAGCCGGTAGTGATTCGGATATTCGAGGCCGAAGCGGAGGTAGGCCATGCCGGTGCGCGTCAGCTTCTCGAGCGGATCTTCGATGGTGGCCACTTCGGCGAACTGCTGGGCGAGCTGCAGAAAGTCGTGGTCGCACAGCGCGCGGACGAGCGCGTCCTTGTCGCGGAAATGAAAGTAGATCGCGGTGGGCGAGTACTCGATCTTCTCGGCGATGCGGCGCATGGTGACCGCTTCGTAGCCATCGCTGGCGAAAAGCTCGCGGGCGGCATCGAGAATGGCCGTCCGGATTTCCTCCCGTTCCCGCTCGCGTCGTTCTTTCGGTCCCAAACGTGCCTCCATTACTTAACGTTGTTAAGTTAGGTTGCAGTGTTTGGATTGTC
>DASSMK010000130.1:0-15344 GCA_035688915.1 Thermoanaerobaculia bacterium | reverse complement strand
GTCATGCTCGTCACGGTCGAAGACGGCCGCGCCACGCGCATCGACGGCGATCCGGATCACCCGATCACGCGCGGCTTTCTCTGCACGAAAGTGTCAAAGTATCTGGAGCGGACCTATCACGCCGATCGCCTGCTCTATCCGCAAATCCGCGTGGGCGCGAAGGGCGAAGGAAAGTTCCGCCGCGCCAGTTGGGATGAGGCGCTGGAGCTCGTCGCGTCGCGCCTGAACGAGATCATCGCGTCGCCCGACGGACCGCAGGCCATCCTGCCCTACTCGTACGGCGGCACCCTCGGCACGATCCAGGGCGACTCGCTCTCCATGCGCTTCTTCCATCGCATCGGCGCGTCGCTGCTCGACCGCACCATCTGCGCGAGCGCCGGCGGCACTGCGTGGGCCGCGACGTACGGGCTGCGTATGGGCACCGACACCGAAGCCATTCCGAACGCGAAGCTCGTGATCCTGTGGGGCACGAACACGCTCACGTCGAACCCGCACCTCTGGCCGTTCGTGCGCAAAGCGAAAGAGAACGGTGCGCGCACGATCTGCATCGATCCGCTGCGCACGCGTACCGCGGTCGCATGTGACGAGCACATCGCCATCCGTCCCGGCACCGACGCCGCACTCGCGCTGGCGATGATGCACGTCATCTTCCGCGACGGCCTGGAGAATCGTCAATATCTTGACCAGATGACGCTCGGCTGGGAAAAGCTGCGCGAGCGCGTGCTCAATCAATACGCGCCGGAGCGCGTCGCCTCGATCTGCCGTCTTCCCGTCGAAACGATCGAGCGCCTGGCCCGCCTCTACGCCACAACGAGCCCGAGCTTCATCCGCGTCAATTACGGCCTGCAGCGCCACGGCGGCGGCGGCTCCGCCATCCGCGCCATCGGACTCCTTCCCGCAATCACCGGCGCGTGGCTCGAAGCCGGCGGCGGCGCGCAGATGTCGACGTCGAAGACGTTCAACATGGCGCCGCTGGAGCGCGCCGATCTCATTCCCCCCGGCACCCGCACCATCAACATGGTCCGTCTCGGCGAAGCGCTCACTGAGACGAATAATCCGCCGGTGCGCGCGATGATCGTCTACAACTCTAATCCCGCCTCTGTCGCGCCCGATCGCGACAAAGTGCTGGCCGGACTGCGCCGCGACGATCTGTTCACGGTCGTGCTCGAACACTTCCAGACCGACACCGCCGATTACGCCGACGTGCTGCTTCCCGCGACCACGCAACTCGAACACGCCGACGTGCACAAGGCCTACGGCCACACCTACCTCGGCCTCAACACGCCGGCCATCGCGCCCCTCGGCGAATCGCTGCCGAACACCGAGATCTTCCGCCGCCTCGCGGCGAAGATGGGACTCGATCATCCGGAGTTGCAGCAGAGCGATGAAGAGCTGATTCGCGAAACCATCGCGCCACTTGCGAACATCGAATACGACGAGCTCGTGACGCACGGCTGGAAGCGTCTCGAACTACCGAAGCCGTTCCTGCCGTACACGCCCGGCACGCCGCTGGCCACGCCGAGCGGCAAGATCGAGATCGAATCGTTTGGGTTTGCCGAGGCGGGATTGGATCCGCTGCCGTCGTACGTGCCGCCGCATGAATCGGAAGAGCGCTCGCCCGATCTCGCGCGGCGCTTCCCGCTCGCGCTGATCTCGCCGCCTGCGCACGAGTTCCTGAACTCCACGTTCGTCAACGTCGCATCGTTGCGTCGTTCCGCGGGCAAGCCGACGCTCGAAATTCATGCGGAGGATGCGAAGCGCCGCGGCATCACCGCCGGCGATCGCGTCTCGATCTTCAACGACCGCGGCACGTTCACTGCCGAAGCGACGATCACCGATCGCGTGCGGCCCGGCGTCGTCTCCGCGCCGTCGGTGTGGTGGGGCAAGCTGACGAGCGACAACACGAACGCGAACCAGACCACTTCGCAAGCGGTCACGGACATCGGCGGTGGCGCGACGTTCTACGACAATCTCGTCGACGTCCGGCGCATCGCACCGTGACGCGCACCGCCGCCTGATAAACTCCGTCGCGCATGCCGGCCTACCTTCCCGTCGCGCTGATCGCGCTCGTCTGGCTCGTCATCGTCATCCTCAATGAGCGCGTGGGCCTGCTGAGTTGCGATCGCTTTCCGAATCGCGGCGCGAAATGGTTCGCCTACCTCTGGCTCGGCGTGCTGATGATCGGCCTCGCCTATCTCGTCACCGGCGCGGCGATGAAACCCACCACCGCGCGCGATCTGGCCAAGGTGCCGTTCTACTCGCTCTTCTCGCTGCACGCCGTGCTGGTGATCTTCCTCGTCGGCTGGTGGCTCGCCACGGGACGGCCGTCCATGCGCGAGTTCCTGAACATCCGCCGTGAAGCGAAAACCGAAGCCGCCGCCATCGGCCTATCCGTCGGCCTCGGCGGCTGGATCTTCACGCTCATGGCCGCGGGGCTGGTCGCGTTGATTCTGCGCGGCATCGGTCTGCTCAACGAGCCGCCGCAGCCGCCGCCGATGATCGGCTGGATGGCCGCGCTGCCGATCTGGAAAAAAGCGCTGATCGTGCTCTCCGCCGCTACGGTGGAAGAAGCGTTCTTCCGCTCCTGGCTGCAGAAACAGATCGGCCTCATTGCCTCGACGATCCTCTTCGCGCTCGCGCACTTTACGTACGCACAACCGCTGCTGCTCATCGGCGTCAGCGTCATCTCCATCGTCATCGGCATCACGTTCTGGCGCACGAAGAACGTCGTGCCGGGCATGATCGCGCACGGCATCTTCGACGGAATTCAGCTCTTCGTGATCATCCCGATCGCGTTCCAGGTGGTCGGCGCGGGCTGAGCGCTACTGCTCGCTCACGACGACGCCGTCGCCTTCGAAGCGGATCTTGAATCCGGCCACGCCCACCGTCTCGATCATCACGTTCTCCAGCGACTTGTCGTCGACGACCGTCGGGATGACGTTGCCGGTCCACGCCACGAGCGCGTTCGATGAGATCGACAGCGGATACTCGCGCGTGACGCGCAGCGTGAGCGGCTCGATCGATGTGGAGATGGCCAGCGAGCCTTTGCCGAAGATCTTCACCGTGTCGATCTTGCGCTGATACGCGGCGTCGTAGATCGGCTCGACGCGATACGTGAGCGTGTCTTCGAGCGCGAGGAGATTGCTTCCTTCGACGTAAATGAACTCGTCGTTCAGATCGAGCAGGAACGTCTTGCGTCCCTTCTCATAAACGAAGATCTTGCCCTGCCCCACTGCTTTGACGAGAGTCTGCGCGGTGGTGCCGAGGAGGCCGGATTCGGCGACGAATTTGAGGTTGCCGGAGTAGCTGGAGACCGTGCCGCGCTTCACGTGCACGTTGCGCGCGAAGTTGATCTCCAGGAATCCGTTCTCGTGCAGCGTGAATGTCTTCGACGCGCCTTCGATCTTGTGCGCGACGTCGATGCGCTTCGCTTCGACGTGCTGCGGCTCGTCGACCGCATCCTGCAGCTTGCGCGCGGCGGTGGTCGCGGCGCTCGGCAGTTGCGGTGCCGCGACGACGTTCGTCGCAGCTTCCGGCTGCGGCGTCGGCGTCGTGCCGGGCTGCGTGCGATGCGCGGCGGCCGCGGCGGGCGACGCATTCGTCATCGGCTGGATGGCCGGGATCTTCTGTGTGATCACGCGCGGCGGCGCGGCGGCGGCAGGCGTTGATGGTGGGGCGGGCGGCGGTGCTTGTGCGGGTGCGGCAGGTGCGGCTGCTGGCGCGGGCGCAGGCGCAGCCGCCGGAGGTAGCGTGGACGATCGCGGTTGCGCGGCGGCGAGCTCCGTCTCCACTTCCCGCACCAGTTTGTCCGCGCCGGCGAAGCGCAGATGTTCCAGCGACAGGCCGTACTTGCGGCGCTGGCGGTAGAGCAGGCCGAGGTAGAGATGAGACTTCGCGTAATTCGGGCGGAGCTCGATGGAGCGCAGCAGAAACTGTTCGGCCTCGTCGAGCTTGGACTGTTTGAAGAGGATCAGGCCGAGGTTGGAGTGGAGGATGAAGACGTTCGGATTCTCGCGAGCGAGGCGGCGATAGATCACCTCCGCCTCGGGGAACGCATTCGTTTTGAAGTAAACCAGCCCGAGAAGATTCAGCACGTCCGCATCGTCCGGACGCAACCGCTGGGCTGCCTCCAGCTCGCGCCGCGCTTCCGCGTAGCGTCCTTCCTGGAACGCTTCACGGCCGCGGTTGTAATGCAGGAGGAAAACGCCCTGATCGAATGGCGGCGCGACGGCCGGATCACGCTCAGGCATGCGCGGGCGATTGTATCAGCGCGTACCCAGATACTTCATGCCGGGAAGTAGCGCTGCTGCAACAGGAGGCATGAACGCGCTGCCCAAACCGCCGCGCAGCTTCTTTCCCGTGCGCGAGCCGGCCAACGACACGGCGCCTTCGCCGTACGGCCTGCCGTAGTACACGGTCAGCGCGCGCTTCACGTACGCCGTCGTCTCTTCGTACGGCGGAATGCCGCCGTACTTCAGCACCGCGTTCTCGCCCGCGTTGTATGCGGCCAGCGCGCGATGCAGATCGTTCGGGAAGAGGTCGAGCAGATACGCGAGGTGGCGGATGCCGCCGCGGATGTTCTCTTCCGGATCGTGCATCTGCTTGATGCCGTACTGCTTCGCCGTGCCGGGCATCAGCTGCATCAGCCCGCGCGCGCCTTTGTTCGAGACGCAGTTCGGATTGAAGTTCGATTCGACCTGGATGACGGCGCGCACGAGCACGGGATCGACGCCGTAGCGCGAGGCGTAGCGCTCGATGATGTCGTCGTAGCGCGTGCGGCGATCGTGCTGGCGCGCGAGCCACTTCAGATCGCCCGCGCGTCCGGTGGGACCGCCGCCGACGTTGTAGATCACCTTCGAGCCGTCCTTCTTGATGCCCAGGCGCACGTCCGCGAGCGCGGTGGCCGCGAGAGCGAGAGACAGCAGCGCCAGAGTCACGGTGCGCATTGTTCGAAATCGTAGCACACGCCAGAATGCACGCATGTCATTCGCGCCGGTGCAAAAGGAAGTCGACGACTGGATCTCGCAATTCGAAGAAGGCTACTTCGCGCCGCTGCCGATGCTGGCGCGATTGACCGAGGAAGTGGGCGAGCTGTCGCGGGCGCTGATGCACCACTACGGCGGCAAGAAGCCGAAAGCGGATGAGGAAAAAGGCGACGTCGGCGAAGAGATCGCCGACGCGATCTTCGTGCTGGTCTGTCTCGCCAATTCTCTCGAGATCAATCTCGATGCAGCGTTCGCGCAGATGATGACGAAGTACAGGACGCGTGATGCGGAGCGGTGGACGCGGCGGGCGCCGTAGGCGCCGTCGAGATGAGGCTCATGGGCTCATAGGCTCATGGGCTCATAGTAGCCCCGGCGTCGTAACGCGCGCGGCTTCGCACGAGCCTCACAACGAACTGAATCACTCTCGCGCAGCGCGTGCTGCTATGAGTCTATGAGCCCATGAGCCTATGCGCCACCTCCCGGCGGGCGGGCGCCGGGGGCCGTCACCGATTGCACATCGCGTACGCCTCGCGAAACGTCGGATTGTCGATGAGCGCGCGGTTCACTTCGAAATAGCTGCGCACGACGTCGTTCGTTTGCAGGAGGCGGCGGCGCAGGTCGAGTGCGATCTCGCGCCAGAATTTCGCCGCGGTGCCGGGATGCTCGCGCAGAAATGCCGCCAGTTCCGACATCGGAATGGACAACACTTCCGTGTCAGTGACTGCCTTCAATGAAGCGGAAGCGACGCCGTCTTCGATGATCGACAGCTCGCCGAACGTTTGTCCTTCCACGAGATCGCACAGTGACAATTCGCGATCGTGCACGCGGCGCGAAACGCGAATGCGTCCGCGCTTCACAATGTGCAAAGCGCGATTGGCGTTGCCTTCTTCGAGAATCACGTCGCCGGGCGCGAACTGCGTCGATTGCAGCATGCGCGCGACGAGAGCGAGCTCGTCGCTGTCGAATTCAACGAACAGCGTTGCGTTCTTCAAAATCTCCGATTCGGCCACGCTTTTCGCCCTCTTTCCCGATTTGCGCTATCATGAAGCCATCCAATTTAAGGTCATGACCCTGGGACCCGCGAGAAGAGTATCGCGGGTCGGATGGTCATTCAACGGGGCGGCAGTCACAGGAGACAATATGGACGGCCTGCTGCGAGCACTCATCAAGACCGTGAGGCGCCGGCTTCGCGCGGATGAAGAAGTCACCGTGGAAGCCGTGACCAAAGAGCTCGGCTATACGCGGCAGTACATCTCCGGGCGCTTTCATCGAATGACCGGCCGTCTGCTCAGCCACTTTCTCAAAGAGAAGCGACTGGAAAAAGCAGCGCGCCTGCTGAAGGGCGGCAACGTCCGCGTTTCGCAAGTGGCGCGGCGCTGCGGCTTCGATTCGGAGAACTACTTCCGACAGCAATTCCGCATTCGCTACGGGATGTCGCCGCGGCAGTTCCGTTCCAACGGCACCGCGCGCATCATTCCGCAGCGAAAAGTGGCCGTGGCGTTCGCCACCTGAAATCGCCCGCCGGCTATTGCGCGGATTGCGACACGTCGTACGCCGCTTCGATCCAGAGATAACGCAGCGTATTGCGGTCGCGTGCGCGTGTGCTCACTGCGTACGACAGAAATGTCAGCACGCGGCGCAGTGATGACTGCCGCTTCGCTTTCGCGGCGAGATAGTCGCGATGCGCTTCGCTCGTCTCGAACGTGACGGAGCGCAGCGCGTTCGCCAACCGCACCACCGTGCCCTGCACGGTCAGCTCGTCCCACTGCCCTTTGTTCGCGTAGCGCATGTAATTGCGCCGATGAAACAGCCGCACTTCGCCTTCACCCGCATCGAGATGCAGCGCCGCGCCCGCATAGAACGGCACCGCGCGGATGCGAAACCCACGCGCCTTCGCCGCCACCGCCGCTTCCGCGATCTCTTTCGCCAGCGCCTCGTCGATCGATTCGCGCTCGCGCACGATCAACACCCAATCCGCCGTAGCCGCATCGATGGCGCGATTCAATTCCGCGCGATGCTGCGACAACCGATCTCGCGGCGCGACATCGAGCACGAGCTGCTCGATCCGCGAAAAATACGGCGTGAGCCGCACGATGTCGTCTTCATGCACGTGGCCGAGCGTGATGACGGAAAGCTGCAGCTTCGCGGCCTCGGCCATTTACGCAAGCCTCTGGCGCTGCGCGTGGCCGCGAAAAATTGAAAATTGAAAATTGAAAATTGAAAATGCGTGTGCCGCCACGTTCGTCTCTAAATTTTCAATTTTCAATTTTCAATTTTCAATTCCGGCTTCAGTCAGCGACGAGTTCATGAATCCGCACAATCCGGCTAGCCCGCCCACTCGTCTCATCAATCTCCACCATCGCGCCCGACAGGCGGATGTCGCGTTTCGCGACTTCCAGTTTTCGCGGGGTGTTGAGGAGGAAGCGGTGCAGGGCTTCTTCGGGGCGGAAGCCGATCACGGAGTCGTACGCGCCAGTCATGCCGACGTCGGTCTGGTAAGCGGTGCCGTTCGGGAGGATGCGTTCGTCGGCGGTCGGGACGTGCGTGTGCGTGCCGAGGACGGCGGAGACGCGGCCGTCGAGATAGCGGCCGAAGGCCTGCTTCTCTGACGACGCTTCGCCGTGGATGTCGACGATGATCACCTTCGCATCGACATCCGCCAGTTCGCGGTCCGCGCAATGGAACGGATTGTCGATCGGCGGCATGAAGACGTTGCCCATGAACTGCAGCACCGCCACGTTCACGCCGCCGGCCGTCTGACGAATCACTTTGCCCTTGCCCGCATTGCCGCTCGGGTAATTGGCCGGACGGATCACGTGGGGATAGTGCTCGTAATTGTCGACGAAGTCTTTCTTGTCCCAGATGTGATTGCCGGACGTGTACGCGTTGATCGGCAGATCCGACAGCTCGTGCATGATCGCTTCGGTCACGCCGAAGCCGCCCGCGGCGTTCTCGACGTTCACGATCGTGAAATCGATGCGCTCGCGGTCGACGACATGCTCCAGCTTCTGGTGCAGAGCGCGACGCCCGGGCTGCCCCACGACGTCGCCGATATACAGGACTCTGATCATCAGTGATTAGCTGTTAGTGATTAGTGATTAGCGCCGCCGCAGCCGCGCGGAGCGCGACTAACAACTAACCACTAATCACTAATCACTATCACTCCTACTTGGCGTACTCCGTCGCGCGCATCTCGCGGATCACCGTCACCTTGATCTGACCGGGATACTGCAGCTCCGATTCGATCTTGCGGGCCACGTCTTTCGACAGCCAGATCGACTGCTCGTCGGTGATCTTTTCGGAGTTCACGATGATGCGAAGCTCACGCCCGGCCTGAATGGCGAAGCTCTTCGAAACGCCGTCCATTTGGTTGGCGATCGCTTCGAGGCGCTCCAGTCGGTGCACGTAATTTTCGAGAATCTCGCGACGCGCACCAGGCCGCGCCGCAGACAGCGCGTCCGCCGCGTTGACGAGCACCGCTTCGACCGTGGTGGGGTCGTAATCGCCGTGATGGCATTCCATGGCGTGAATCACTTCGCGCTTCTCGCCGTACTTTTCGAGCACCTGCCGTCCGAGCTCGAGATGCGTGCCTTCCATCTCGCGATCGATCGCTTTGCCGATGTCGTGCAGCAGGCCGCCGCGCTTGGCGATGGTGTCGTTCACGCCGAGCTCCACCGCCATCAGCGCTGCCAGCTGCGCCACTTCCAGCGAGTGCACGAGCACGTTCTGGCCGTATGACGTGCGGTAGCGGAGACGGCCGAGGAGCTTGAGGACTTCGGGGTGAACATCGGTGATGCCGAGCGAGAACGCCGCGGCCTCCCCTTCCTCGAACAGCTTCTCATCGAGCTCCTGGCGCACCTTCTCCACCAGCTCTTCGATGCGCGCGGGATGAATGCGGCCGTCCTGCATCAGGCGTTCGAGCGAAATGCGCGCGATCTCGCGGCGGATCGGATCGAAGCCGGAGAGGATGACCGCTTCCGGCGTGTCGTCGACGATGAGGTCGACGCCGGTGGCCAGCTCGAGCGCGCGGATGTTGCGGCCTTCGCGGCCGATGATGCGGCCCTTCATGTCTTCGCTCGGGAGATCGACCACCGAGACGGTGTTCTCGGCGACGTAATCGGAGGCCATGCGCTGAATGGCCATGCCGAGGATCTTCTTCGCTTTCTGATTGCCGAGCTCCGTCGCCTCGGACTCGATGCGCTTGATGATGTTCGCCGCATCGAGCTTCGCTTCGTTCTCGATGCCGCGGATCAGCTCGCGCTTCGCTTCCTCGACAGTGAGGCCGGCCACCTGTTCGAGCTTGTGGCGCTGCCCTTCGATGAGCTCATCGAGCTCCGTCTCGCGGGCTTCCACTTTGCGCTCGCGGTCATTCAGCGAACGATCGCGCTTCTCGACTTCGCCCATGCGGCTGTCGAGCTGCTGCGTCTTCTTGTCGAGCGCTTCTTCCTTCTGCTGCAGGCGCCGCTCGACGACTTTGATCTCGTCGCGCCGCTGCTGCGCCTGCTTGTCGAACTCCGAGCGCATCTGCAGAAGCTTTTCTTTCGCTTCGAGATCCGCTTCCTTGACGCGCGCCGCTGCGGACTTGTTCGCATCATTGACGATGCGCTCCGCCGTGGCGCGCGACTCCGCCAGCTGCGCCTCGGCGCGCTTGCGGTAGACCATTCCCCAGAGCAGAGCCAGGATCACGGCGCCTGCGACGCCGATCACAACCGATACAAGGATGTTCAAGACTGCACCTCCGCGATGGAGGCACGCGCAGCGATTGAGGAAGGATTTCGGAGTTCCCCGCCTGAGCCGTGAGGTGGATTCTTACCTGAACCTGTACGAGACAGGTGGGCGCCCTACTCGTGCCGTTCTGGCTACCTTCTGAGCTCCCCGGATTGGGAGGAAGGTGTGCACGCGACCCGAGACGCGAGCTACCCGAGATAAGAAGTACGGTTCAAGTGCTAGATCATGCCTCACGAACTCTGCAGGGACTCCGAAACGTACAGCAACTTGCATTGCTTGCTCAGCCTATTACCTCGCTGAGCCGATCTGATATTTCCTCTGTTTTCTCGATCCATATTCCAGCGGCATCCTCCCGCTGCTTGCGGTATCGAGAAAACTCGTCCGCTATGTTCAAGGCGGCCAGAATTGCGATTTTCATCGGATCGACGGTCGCAACTTGCGACGCGACATCCCGCATCCGGGCATCCACGAACCGCGCGAGCTCCGTTAAATAGTTCGGGTCTCCCCCCCCACGAACGTTATACGCCTGACCAAATATCTCGACCGTGGTCGAGTCAGATTTTCCGTCCATTGGAAAAGTTACCTGAAACGCGGCGGATTATAGCAGAGGGACCCTTATCGCTTTGCCAGCAATCACATGGGCCGAATCGCGGGTGCGCAAGCGAAGCAAAAGTGCCCTTCTGCGCATCCCCTCCCCACCTCCCGCGTGCACGATTTCCCCACGTTGACTTACGCCTTCTTACCGCCTAGGTTACTTGTCGTGTCGGCGCTTCTTTTCGACTTCATGATGCCGGCTCCGGCCCCCGCTCCGGAGCCCGCCCCCGAGCCGCAGGAGTCTTTACCCTGCAATGCTTTACGTCAGCTCCGGGCCAGTCTCGACGGCACCGTCGCCGCGAAGCTGATGAACGCGACGGAGCTGATCCACGCATTGGAGAGAAAGCGGCGCGATACCGTCCTTCCGACGACGCTCGACGCCCTCGACACTCTCCTCGGCGGCGGACTGCCCCGAGGGAAGATGGTGGAGCTGACAGGACGTCGGGCGTCGGGGCGGTTTTCGGTCGTTCTCTCGGCGCTCGCCGCGGCCACGAGCATGGGCGAAGCAGCCGTGCTCATCGACGTCGGCGATCACTTCGATCCGCAGCTCGCCGAAGAGAACGGCGTCGATCTGCCGCGCGTGCTCTGGGTACGGCCGCAAACCATGAAGCAGGCGGTGATGGCCGCGGAGATGCTCGCGGCCACCGGCTTTCAGCTGATCGTGCTCGACGCCGGCCTGGCCGGCTTCACCAAAGCGGGACGGCGCGCGCCGGATGCGTCGTGGGTCAGACTCGCACGTGCCGCGGAAGCACACGGCACTGCACTCCTCATCTCCACGCCGTGGCCGGTCACCGGCACCGCCTCGGAAGCCGTGCTCGTCGCGGAACGGACACGCACGCACTGGATCGGCCAGGGCAGATCGCCGCGCCTCCTGGCCGGCATCACCACCGACGTGCGGCTCGAGAAGCATCGCCACATGAAAGCGGGAACGCGCGCCACGCTCCGCTTCGCCATGGCGGACAGCGTGGATGCGACGACCGGCAACACCCCACGACGATGACGCGACTGGCCTGCCTCTACGTTCCGCTCTTCCCTCTCGCCGCGCGTCTGCGCAGCGAGCCCGAACTGAAGGATGACGCGATCGCCATCGTCGAAGGCAACGGCGGCGGCGCGCACGTCATCGCCGCCACGCGCCGCGCGCGGACGAAAGGTATTCAAGCCGGCCAGACGCTCACGCAGGCGCGCGCCATTCTGCCGAAGCTCATCGCGCGCGGCCGCGACGCCGAATGCGAGCGCACGGCGCAGGAAGCGCTGCTCGAAGTGGCGGAGACGTTCTCGCCGCGCATCGAAGACGCCGGCGACGGCGTCGTCTTCGCCGACGTCACCGGCCTGGAACGCCACTTCGCCTCCGAGCTCGATTTGGCGAAAGCCGCGATTCGCGCAGCCGATGATGTCGCGCTGCCGATTCGTTGCGGTATCGCGGCGTCGAAGCTCGCCGCGCGCGTCGCCGCGGAGCTGCCGAAATCGCCGACCGTCGTCGATCCCGGCAAAGAAGCGGAGTTCCTCGCGCCGCTGCCGCTCACGCGACTCAGTCCGCAGCTCGACGCCGCGGCCACGCTGCGCCGCTGGGGACTCGGCTCGATCGGCGAGCTCGCCAACCTCCCCGAATCTGAAGTCGCCTCCCGCCTCGGCGATCTCGGTCGCGAACTGCACTACGCCGCGCGCGGCATCGATCCTCGTCCGCTCATCCCGCGCGCGCTGCCGCCGGAGTTTCGCGAAGGGATGGAGCTCGAATGGCCGCTCGTCGCGCTCGAGCCATTTCTCTTCATCGCCAACGCCGCGCTCGATCGATTGGCGAAGCGGCTGGAGATCCAGGGCTTCGCGTGCAAGCGTCTGGAGCTGACGATGAATCTCGAGCCGGACGGCTTCCACTCGCGCGCCATCGATCTGCCCGCACCGACGCGCGATGTGAAAACCATGCTCACGCTGCTGCGGCTCGATCTCGAAAAAACGCCGCCCGGCGCGCCGGTGGCCGGCTTCTCCATCGTCGCGCATCCCGATCGGCCGCGCCGCGCGCAGCTCTCGCTCTTCGGACCGAGCGCGCTCTCGCCGGAGAAACTCGCCACGACCATCGCGCGGCTCGTGTCGATGCTCGGCGACGATCGCGTGGGCATGCCCGTCGCCGTCGACGGACATCTCCCCGATCGCTACGCCATCGACACGTTCGATCCGCCCGCTGCGCCTGACATGAAACGGAAGCCGCGCAAGAGCCGCGGTGTCGTGGCCGCGCGCGTCTTTCGTCCGGCGCTGCCGGTGGAAGTGATCACGCGCGAAAACGAAGGGACGACGCGCATCACCGCCATCCATGGCGAAGGCGACATCGACGGCTCCGTGCGCACCTGCTCCGGCCCGTGGAAGATCGAGGAAAGCTGGTGGAGCGCGACGCCCGCGTCGAACGAATATTGGGATGTGGAGCTCGATCGCGGCGGCACGTATCGCGTCTACCAGGCGTCGACGTCGGAGTGGTTCGTCGACGCGCGCTACGAATGAAGCATTCGCGGACGCAGCAAACTTTCCGTAACGCCGCCCTTATTGGTCGCGAATTACCATTTTTTCGGCTTCCCGTGAGCGGCAGGGTCCGCTACTCTGCGTCGTCCGTCGGTCCCGACCGCCCGGTCGGTAACATTCGTCACGCAATCGCGAGGTCGATCACGTTGGAGAAGAACCTGAGTTGAGCATCACCGCCCCAGCCTCGCGGCTGATCTCCGAATCGGTGTACCGCAATCTCTTTGACCAGCACCCGCAACCGATGTGGGTGTACGACGCCACCGATCTCTCCATTCTCGGCGTGAACGCCGCCGCCACGCGGCACTACGGCTTCACTTCCGCCGAGTTCCGCTCCATGCGCGCGTTCGATCTCCATCCGCTGGTCGAGGCGGAGCAGGCGGTGAGCTACTACGTCGACGCGGGCTTCCCCACCGCGCGCAAACGCGGCTGGCTGCACCAGCGCAAGGACGGTTCGACCATCGAAGTGGAAACGACCGTCACACGCGTGCACGGCGATCCCGTGAACGCGCGACTCGTGGTCGCGGAAGACGTGACGGAGCGCAAGCGCGCCGAGCGTGCACTCCGCGAAAGCAAACAGCGTTACCGCACGCTGGTCGGCGATTCGTACGAAGCGATCTGCCTCACCGACGCCGACGGCCGCATCATCTATCTCAGCCCCGCTCTCCACCGCATGTTCGGCTACGAAGACGAAGAGCTCCTCGGCCGCGACGGTTTCGCACTGCTCCATCGCGAAGACGTCTCGCGCCTCGAAGAGCTGCGCCGCGAATTGCTCGCGCGTCCCGGCGCGACGGTGATGTTCGAAGCGCGTGCGCGGATGAAAAGCGGCGAATGGCGCTGGCTGCAGGGCATCGCCGCAAACATGCTCGAGGAGCCGGGCGTGTCAGCGTTGGTACTGAACTATCGCGACGTGACGAGCCGCCGCCGCGCCGATCAGGCGTTGCGCCAGGGCGAACAGCCGGGCGGCGTGGATGACTGGGTCTTCGAGATCGATCCCGAGGGGAAGCTGACGTATTGCAGTGCGGCGGTGGAGCGGATGATCGGCTACAAGGCGGCGGAGATCGTCGGCAAGCCGCTGTTCGATCTCTACTTCCCCGAGTCGCAGGAAAAAGTGCGGCAGTTCTTCGGCCGGCTCGTCTCCGCGCGCGCCGGCTGGACCGATCTCGTGCAGCGCCTCAAGCATCGCGACGGCAGCGAATGCTTCGTCGAATCGAGCGCGGTGCCGATCATCGACGCGAACGGAACGCTCACCGGCTACCGCGGCTCCGACCGCGACGTCACCAATCGCACGAAGTTCGAGCAGCGCGTGCGCTACGGCTCGCGGCACGATCCGCTGACCGGTCTCCCCAATCGCATTTTCTTTCAGGAGCGTCTGGCGGCAGTGCTCTCGCGCATCGCGCGCAACGGCACGGGCGAGCGCGTGGCGGTGCTGTTCATCGACCTCGATCACTTCAAGGTGTTGAACGACACGTTCGGCCACGCGCTGGGCGATAACGCGCTGCAGGTCGCGGCGAGCATGCTCCGTTCGATCGCGGGCGACGAAGACAACGTGGCGCGTTTGGCGGGTGACGAGTTCGCGGTCTTCCTGACGGGCGTGGACGGCATCGACGACGCGAAGCGCACCGCGCGTCGGATCCTCGACGCGTTGAACATCCCGCTGTCGCTGAACGCGAATCAGATTCACGTCTCCGCAACCATCGGCATTTCCATTTCGCCGTGGGATGGCGACAACTCCGCCGCGCTCGTGCGCAACGCGGAGCACGCCATGCATCGCGCGAAAGAGCTCGGGCGCAGCCGCGTGCAGCACTTCACGCCCGCCATGCGCGAAGAGCACGCGCTGAAGATCGCGCTCGAATCCGATCTGCGCAATGCGTTGAGCCGCGGCGAGCTCTTGATGCATTACCAGCCGCTGCTCGATGCGAAGACGCTGGAGATGGTCGGCGTCGAAGCGCTGATCCGCTGGATGCATCCGTCGCGCGGACTGCTGCTGCCCGATGCGTTCATCACGCTCGCGGAGCACAGCGGCTTGATCGTGCCGATGGGTGAATGGGTGCTACGCCAGGCGTGCGTCGATCTGCAGCGTCTGCGCGCCGCCACCAGACGCGATCTGCGCGTGGCGGTGAATCTTTCCGCGCGGCAGTTGCAGGAGCCGGAGCTGATCGACTCCATCCGCGACATCGTGCGCGAGACCGGCATCGATCCGCATCGCCTGGAGTTCGAGATCACCGAGAGCGTGGCCATGCAGAACGCGGAAGCGACGCTGGCTACGCTGCGCGAGTTAAAGGAGATGGGCGTGTCGCTGGCCGTCGACGATTTCGGCACCGGCTATTCGTCGCTTCTCTATCTGACGCGTTTTCCGATCGACACGGTGAAAGTGGATCGGCAGTTCGTCGGCAATGTGACGAACGACGAGAACGCGGCGGCAGTGGTCGGCGCGGTGGTCGCGCTCGCGCACAGCTTGCGATTGAAGACGGTCGCGGAAGGTGTGGAGACGGCGGAGCAGCGCGAATTTCTGACGCAGCACCGCTGCTC
>DASSMK010000129.1:0-14219 GCA_035688915.1 Thermoanaerobaculia bacterium | reverse complement strand
GCCAATGGCCCCGGCCGCCGGAGGCCCCCCGTCGTCGTATCATTGGACACACCCAGCCCTGGTGGCGGAATGGTAGACGCTGCGGACTTAAAATCCGCTGCCGCGAAAGTGGCGTGCCGGTTCAAGTCCGGCCCGGGGCACCAAACGCGCGATGCACACGAACGTGTGCTATAAAGCGTTGATCAACGCTAACGGCGGATTCGGCGGGATTGTGCGCCGGGATCACGCTCGATGCGCGAGGCAAAACGCGAAACGTTGATCAACGGTTCGTCGGGGAAAACGGGGAAGGGGAGGTTGGGTGATGGGCATCTGTTCCTGGTGTGGAACGACGTTCCCGAAGACGCGAGCGACCCGCAAATACTGCACGTCGCGCTGCAAGACGAACGCATGCCTCGGCCGTAAGCCGAGCCGTCTGCGCGTGGCTGACGTGCAGGCGCTGCACGAAATCGTCGAGATCGATTTCCCTTCCGTCGAAGCGCTGCGCGAACGGCTGCGCTCGATTCTCGGAGTGGATGCGCCGCCGCTGCCGCTCAGCGAAGACGGCCGTCCGCTAGTGCCGCGGCTGGACTGAGCCCGGGCTGGCGCGCTGCGCCAGAAATGCAAAACGGCGGGGACGAGCCCCGCCCGTTTCAAAAAGAAGGTGCACAGAAACAAAAAGGGCGCCGTTTTTACGGGCGCCCTCGGGGTGGGTGCTACGAAGTAGCCCCCTTAGGTGTATTGGAACAATCCATGCGAAATTATGTACCTCCTCCCCATGAATTTCCGGCGGCCCCACTGCCAGCGTCACGTCACGTGTCATGACCCACCTCGCGTCTGCCGTGGACCGGATCGACCGCTCCGTCTCACCCCGTGGTGGAGGGGTGGAGCGGGAACTTGTGATCTGTTTGTAAAGAGCATGCGGCCATTTGCCGCACAAAATCGTATAGCTAGGGAAACAGCCAGCGCGGCTGATTATTGCAGCCCGCCCGCTCGTTCTCCCTGGAGTGCATGGTTAATAGGATACGATTTTTGTTCGAAATCGCAATCAAAAATTCTCACGACATTCCTGCTTCAACCAGCGTGCCGACGCACAAACCCCTGTGCTACACTTCGCGATCCCCGGAGAAACTTCAATGAAACGCATTTTCCTCCTCGCCGCGAGCGCCTTTCTCGCTCTCGCCGGCGACCTGAGCGCCGCCACGCTGAACGGCAAAGTGATGTTCCTGACCAAGCGCGGCCAGAAGCCCGTGGTCAACGAAACACTCGTCTGGCTCGAGCCGCTCGACGCCAAAGCGCCGAAGCGTCCCGCGGGTGCGTTCCAGATGGCTACGCGCAGCAAGACCTTCGTCCCTCACGTCGTAGCCGTGCCGGCAGGCTCGACCATCGCGTTCCCGAACGAAGACCCCATCTCGCACAATCTCTTTTCGCTCAGCCCCGGCAACACGTTCGATCTCGGCCTCTACCGTAAGGGCGCCGGTAAAACCGAAAAGTTCGAGACGCCCGGCGTCGTAAACATCTACTGCAACGTCCACCCGAACATGTCGGCCGTGGTGCACGTGATGCCTACGCCGTACTACGGCTTCACCGACGCCAACGGCAACTACTCGTTCGATGTCCCCGCCGGACGCTACCGTGTCGTCGCCTGGAACGAGCAGAGCGGCCAGACCAGCTCCGACGTCGAAATCGCCGCGAGCGGCGTCAAAGGCTCGACTCTCCTCACGCTCGACAGCCGCAACTTCCGCGCGCAGCAGCACTCGAACAAGGAAGGGAAGCCGTACCAGAAGCCGAGCACCAAAGACTACTGATCGTGAGAAGCTAATCGCCGCATCGCTGGAGGATGAGTGACCGCACAGACGCTCGACAATCTCACGGTCTCCGGTGAACGCGAAGTTCTCGAAAAGAAATCGTACGTAGTCGAGCGTCCGCGCTTCCCGCTGGTCTGGAAGCTCTTCGGCCTCACGGCCATCTTGATCGTCATCGTCGTCGGCGTGGCCGTCGGCATCACCATCGAGCGCGCCAATCGCGTCGCCAGCCAAACCGTCAACGCGTCGATCCAAGGCGCCGCGAAACTCTTCCGCGAGCTCGAGAAACAACGCCTTGCGCGTCTCGCGCTCCCCACCGAGCTCCTCGGTTACGACGCATCGTTCGCCGCCTACATCCAGACCGCTCTCGCCGGCACGCCGTCCGAATCCGCCGCGAGCACGCTGCCGGTCGATCCTGCCGCACCGGCGCCGCCTGCGAACATCGACGTCGTCTCGATCGTCGACCAGCTCGAACAGCGCCGCGCCTCCTTCGGCAGCAGCTTGGTGATGCTGCTCGATGATGAAGGCCGCATCGTCGCGCGCACCGACCAACCCGCCGTGACCACGCCGACGCGCGAAGATCTCTACGAACGTTCGCCGCTGGTCCGCAAGATCGTCGACGAACAGAGTCTCGAATCCACCTCCGGCATCTTCTCCCTCGGCGGCCAGCTCTATCACGCCGCCGTCGCGCCGATCGGCGCGGGACAGCCGCGAGTGCGCATCGGCTACCTCCTCAACGCCGTCGCTCTCGACGATGGCTTCGCCAATCGCATCTCCGACGCCACGAACGCCGGCGTCGTCTTCGTCGCCAAAGCGAGCCAGAACATCGCCGCACGCTCCGCGAACTCGCCGAGCGTCGGGATGGCGCAGATGGCCGGCGTGGGCAACATTCTGAAGAGCGCGAAGCCGCTGCCGCCGTCGCGCCTCGACATCGATCGCGCCAAATGGATCATGACCGGCGAGCCGCTGCTCTCCGGCACCGACGTCGCCGGCGCCGCGATTTTTCTTCGTTCGCTCGACCGCGAGCTGGCGCCATTCCGAGAGATCGAGAACGCACTGCTCGCCGGTGGCGGTGGCGCGCTGCTGCTCGCGTTCATCCTGACGTGGTTCATCGCCAAGCGCGTGACGCGGCCGATCGAGCAACTCGCCGGCATCGCGCAGGCCGTCACCGCCGGCGATTACAGCGTCCATCCCGAAATCGATCGCACCGACGAAGTGGGCATCCTCGGCCGCTCCTTCGCCAAGATGATGAACTCCCTGCGCGACAAGGCGGAGCTCGAAGAGCTCTACGCGCAGATGGCCAACCGCACGGCCGAAGTGCAGAGCCTCGCGGTGCGCGCGTCCAAACCGGCCAAGCTCGAGGAAGGGACGGTGCTGGTCACTGACCTGCGCGGACTTCCGGCCACGGTCGGCGAAGGCGATGCCGCGAACGTGATCGAGACCGTCGAGCGCGCGATGCGCGTGCAGGAAAAAGAAGTGCAGCGGCAGGACGGCGAGGTGCGCGAGATCGTCGGCCACCAGATCGTCTCCGTCTTCCGCGGCGAGCGCGGGATCATCCACGCCATCCGCGCCGCACGCGCGATCAACGAAGAGCTGGCGACGAATACGAATCCGCCGATGTCGATCGGCGTCGGCATCGCCACGGGCGATTTCGTGACCGGCTCGGTCGAGCTGGCGCGCGAGAGCGGCGTGGCCATCGTTGGCAACGCGCCGTTGCTGGCGCTCGTCTGCGCGTGGCACGCGCCCACCGGCTACGCATACGTTTCGTACGAGACGGCGCAGGCAGCGGGCGGCGAAGTGCTCTCCACTTCCCAGCGCAAAGAAGTGCGTCTCGAATGGCTGCAGCAGGCATTGCCTGTGGCCTCGCTGCCGCTCGTGAGTGTGACCACAGGCCTGATGCGTTCGATCGGCGGCGCCACGTCTTCGATGGCCACGATCAAAATGGATTCGACCGCGCCCGGCGTCACCGCACCGGCTGGCGGCGCGCAGGCGGACTTTCCGCCCAACCATTACTTCGCTAATCGTTATCGCATCGAACAGGTTCTCGGACGCGGCGGCATGGGCGTCGTCTATCGTGCCACCGACACGCAGCTCGACGAGACAGTCGCGATCAAGACGCTGCCGGGCGATGTCATGACGAAGTCGCCGGAAGATCTGGAGCGCTTCAAGCGCGAGATCCGGCTGGCGCGCAAGATCACGCATCGGAACGTGCTGCGCACCTACGACTACGGCGAAGCGGAAGGCGTTTACTTCATCAGCATGGAGTTCGTGCGCGGCTACACGCTCAACGAGTTGCAGGATGAAGCGCCGCACCGGCAGATGGCGCCGCGCGCCACGGTGGGCATCACGCGGCAGATCTCGCGCGGGCTGCAAGCGGCTCACGAGCAGGGCATCATTCATCGCGACATCAAGCCGCAGAACGTCCTCATCGACGCGAAGGGCGAAGTGAAGCTGATGGATTTCGGCATCGCGCGTATGGCCGAAGCGCCGGAAGGCGTCACGCAGGCAGGCCTCATCGTCGGTACGCCGCACTACATGAGTCCCGAGCAGGTGCAGGGCAGGCAGCTCGACGCGCGCAGCGACGTCTACTCCATGGGCGTGCTGATGTACGAGATGCTCGTCGGACACAGACCGTTCGAGGCAGGCTCGCTCATGGGCGTGCTCACCGCGCACGTGACCGAAAAAGCGAAACCGCCCATCGACGTCCGTCCTGACATCGGCCGCGAGCTCAACGCGATCATCATGCGCTGTCTGGCGAAAGATCCGAAGGATCGCTACGCCGACGCCGGCGCGCTGCTCGCCGACCTCGAAGGGATGAAGGTTCAGGCCGCGGCGTAAACCGATCTGCGCTTCAGGGCGAACGCCGCGTATGATGCAGGCGGTCCGAATGTCTAAAAATGAAAGTGAGAAAACTCCAAATGGGTAAACGTGTATCGATTGCTGTCGCGATGGCGATGTTGCTGGTGATGGTGGGAGCGTGCAATTCCGGCCCGCCCGCCATTCACGACGTGAAGATGGGGAAGACCAAGGACGCCACTGACGCCGTCACGACGTTCGACGCGCGCGACACGCTGTACGCCGTCGCCAACATCGACAACCCGCCGAAAGACGGCAAGATCATGGGACGCCTCGTGGTCGTGGACGTCCCGGGCCAGCAGAACGGCCCGATCCCGGGTCTGGAAACGTCGCTGAATCTGCCGGGCGGCATGAACACCGCGAACTTCGACTTCACCGCGCCGACCGCGGGCTGGCCGAACGGCAAGTATCAGCTGGAAGTCGTCCTGCTCGACGCCTCGGGCGCCGAAAAGGATCGCAAGACCGCCGAGTTCACCACCGCCGGCAACCAGCCGCCTGCCGCCGCTGCCGCGACTGACACGGCCGCTGCCACGGATACGTCGGCAACCGACACCGCGGAGTCGACGGACACGAGCGACACGAGCTCTTCGCAGTAGATTCTTAGAAAATGATGGGCGGGCGCTCGGTGACGGGCGTCCGCCTACTTCCCGGCGACCTCGTACCGCAGGATCGGCAGCACGCGGGCAAAGTGGCTCAAGTCGTCGTCCGTCGTCAGGATGGAAAAGTCGCGACGAATTGCGACGGCGCAGATCAGGAAGTCCGTGTTCGAGCCCTGAATGCCCTTCGCGCGACAACGATTGAAGAACTCCGCGGCCTCTTCGTAATCCGCTGTCTCGAGTGCGGTGTCGGGGAAGGCGCGGAAATGATCGCGAACGCGCTCGAAGTGCGGCCGCTCCTTCGACTTCTTCGGCGAAGCGACACCAAATCGAGTGTCAATAAGCACCTTCACCGTTTATCGCGCTGTTTCTCGTAGTCGTAACTTGGATCGAACTCCACTGTCCCGAACAGGTTGAGAATGTGAGCCTGCTTTCTGCGCTCGATGTACTCCTCGAGCGCTGCGGTCACCGTCGCCTTCCTGGTGCGATGGCCGCTGACGCGCTGCGCCTCATCGAGGAGGCCGTCGTCGATCGTGACTTTCGTCGGCATCGCGAAGAGGCGAACTACTTCCAGATCGCTTCCAGCAACGACGCGCGCACGTAGATCGGTCCGAGGGTCAGCGCGTCGTCCTCGTCGTCCTTCGCGAACGTCAGCCTCTTCAGCCGCAGCAGCGGCACTTTCTTGAAGCGGCGGAAGTTCAGCTCCACGTAGAGCGGCGTGCCGGGGATCTTGCGTGCGATCTCCGCGGTACCGGGTGAGATGCCGCGCAGAAGCTGATCGACGATGGTCTGCAGCTGCGGGTTCGGCGCGACGGTGCTGGTCGTCCAGTAATCGATGTACGCGGACGGCCCGTACGACAGGCGATAGCGCGTCGCGGTGACGCCCTTCACCGTTCCCTGGAGCGTGCCCGCGAGCTTCGTCGTCGTTTTGCGCTCGATGGCGCCTTCGCCGGCGAGCTTGGTCAGCGTCGGTGCTATGTCGCGGATGGGCATCTCCACGTACATTCGGCCGAGGGGGTTGGCGACGGTGACGGCGGGGGCGCCGTTGCGGGAGAAGCTGTTCAGCCAGAGCGTCTCCGCGCGCACGCCGCCGTTGTAGACGTGCAGATCGATCTTGCCGAACTTGGAGAGGTACGGGAAGACCGCGGCCGGCGTCGCTTCGAGCTCGAGGTGATATGGCTTCGTGACAGCAGGCGGCGCGGAAGGCGTCTTTGCGGCGAGCGGAACCGCGGCGAGCACGAGAACAGCGGCGAGGGTCAGCTTCACGTTGGGCACCGGCGCGGGATTCTAACAAAACGAGAAAGGCGGCCTTGCGGCCGCCTTTCGGGTGAAGAACGGGATTCGTCCTAGCACGTTGCGTCGAGGAACGGACGCAGCTTCTTGGAACGGCTGGGGTGGCGGAGCTTGCGCAGCGCCTTCGACTCGATCTGGCGGATCCGTTCGCGCGTGACATTGAACGAACGGCCCACCTCTTCGAGCGTGTGCTCGGCGCCGTCGCCCACACCGAAGCGCATCTTGAGCACCTGCTCTTCGCGCGGCGTGAGCGTGCGCAGCACCTTCTGCGTCTGCTCTTTGAGGTTCGAGACGATGACATGATCGATGGGGGAGATGACCATGCGATCCTCGATGAAATCTCCCAGGTGCGAATCTTCCTCTTCGCCGATCGGCGTTTCGAGAGAGATCGGCTCCTGCGCGATCTTCATGATCTTGCGAACCTTCGCCACCGGCATATCCATCCGCTCGGCAATCTCCTCGGCCTGCGGTTCGCGGCCGAGCTCCTGCACGAGCGCGCGGGACGTGCGCGTCAGCTTGTTGATCGTTTCGATCATGTGCACCGGGATGCGGATCGTGCGCGCCTGGTCGGCGATGGCACGAGTGATGGCCTGGCGAATCCACCACGTGGCGTACGTGGAGAACTTGTAGCCGCGGCGGTACTCGAACTTCTCGACCGCCTTCATCAGGCCGATGTTGCCTTCCTGAATGAGGTCGAGGAACTGCAGCCCGCGGTTTGTGTACTTCTTGGCGATCGACACCACCAGGCGAAGGTTGGCGACGATCAGCTCCTGCTTGGCCTGATCGGCTTCTTCCTCGCCGGCGCGGATCTCGCGGATGGTCTTGCGCAGATCCTCGTGCGTCACGCCGTAGAAGTTCTCGAGCTCCTCGAGCTTCTCCTGATACTTCTGCAGACGGCGGCGGTAGAAGTCGCGACGGATCTTGTCCTTCTCGCGCTTCAGCGCCTGCTCGTCCTTGCGGATCATCGACACGGCCTGCGCCAGTTCGTTGTCGATGTCCTTGAGCTTGTTGATCATGCGGTTGCGCGTCTGGGGGGTGAAATCGACGCGCTGCAACTCGTCCGCGAGCTCCTGTTCGAGACGATCGATCGTCTTGAGAGTCGTGGCGATGGTCCGGTCCGACATCTTCTTGTTGTCGGCCAGTTTGACGAGACCGTCTTTGATCTTCTTGTCGAGCTTGGCGATGCCCTCGAAGATCGTCATGATCTCCTGGATTTTGTTCGCCGCCGCGGCGGGCAGCTTCGGCTCGCCGTTCTCGTCCGCGGTGATCGTCGAGCCGTCGTCATCCGGCATGGCCAGATCGATCGTCTCTTTGATCACGCGCGCATCTTTCTTGGCCGCTTCGTAGATCCGGAGGATCTCTTCGCGGATGATGCGGTTCGCGGAGAGCGCTTTGAAGACGCGACGCTCGCCTTTTTCGATGCGCTTGGCGATATCGACTTCGCCCTGGCGATCGAGCAGTTTGACGGTGCCCATCTCGCGTAGATACATGCGCACGGGGTCGTTCGTTTTGTCGACGATGCCGCTGGAGGCCGCGATGATGTCCTGCTGGACCTCCTCGCGCTGATCCATTTCCTTCTCTTCGATCGTGCCGTCGATCGTGACGATGCCCTTGGGCGAAGCCTGAAGCGGCTTCTCAGCGTCTTCGACTACATCGATCCCGAGATCGTTGAAGCGGATGTAGATCTCATCGAGCTCTTCCGGCAGAGAGGTGATCTCCTCCGGCAACACCTCGTAGATCTCGTCGTAAAGCAGGAAGCCCTTTTCTTTGCCGATTGCGATGAGCTGCTTTACTTCCGCATATTTTTCTTCGACACTCAACTCGCCAACCCCCTCATCTTCAAAGTTGGATTCCTGTTCGAGATTCGCAGTGCGCAGGCGTGTCGTCATGTCGTTCGGCTCCTCTGATGGGCAGCTGTCCGCAACCTGTTCGGCACTCGTGGGCCTCGAACGAGACCTCAGCGGGGACGTCAAAAAATATCTGTTGACAAACCCGCCGAAGTATCGTCCAAAGTAGACACTCGCGTAATGATTTGAGGACGATAATTATTTCAAAGCGTGCAACATACGCGAGAGCTCGACCTTTTCCCGGTAGAGCCTGGCCACACGCTGCTCGTCATTCGAGTGCTCCAGCATTTCTCGTTGTATCTGCTGCATCCGGCGAGAGAGGTAATTCCTCTCCATGGGGCGGAGGATCTCGTCGATTCGGTGGAGGGAGTCGTCGTCAATATCTTCCGTGAGCCCGAGCTCGGCCAGCAGCGCAACCTCGGTCTCGCCCCTAAGATGGGTCCCGATTTCGCTGAAATCAATAGGGGTTCCGCTTTGGAGGTCATTTTTTATTAGCGAAAAGATCATCCGGCACGGTCCGTCTTCGAAAAGTTCCTCCGAAAGACGGTCCCGCTGTTCGCGCGGAAGCTTCCCCTGAAGCGCCGCCGCGAGCACGAATTTCTCTCCCGCTCCGATCTCCCGCCGTACCGTTCGCTCCGTGGTCGTCGGCAACGTGGCTTTTCCGCGCACTTTCGACCAGACGGTCTCGAACTGGAGCTGAAAGGCGTCTGCGATCCGCTGCGCCGCTTCGTTGCGCACGACCGCGTCGGTGACCGCCGAGAGCAGCGGCATGAAGTTCTCGACGCGCTCCGACTTCTCGCGCCCGCTGAGCGAAGACGCGTCCGCCGCCCATTCCTTCAGCGCGAAGTCGAAGATGTCCAGCGAATGACTGAGCACGTCGAGGAAGCGATCGGAACCGTGCTTCTGGACGAGCGAGTCAGGGTCCTTTTCGCCGAGGAGATCGAGCGCTTCGACGTGGAGCCCCGCGGAGAGGAGCACCTGCGCCGCGCGCAGCGTGGCTGCGCGGCCGGCGTTGTCACCGTCGTACGCGATGACGACGCGGCGCGTGAAGCGGCGCAGCAGCGACGCCTGACCCGCGGTGAGTGACGTGCCCATCGACGCAACCACACCCGGGATGCCGGCGTGATCGATGGCGATGGCGTCGAAGTAACCTTCGACCAGGATGGCGCGATCGTGGCGCCGCATCGCGTCTTTCGTCCGATGCAGGTTGTAGAGCAGCCGCGATTTGTTGAAGAGCTCGGACTCGGGCGAGTTGAGGTACTTCGGCTCGCTTCCGTCGAGTGAGCGCCCGCCGAAGCCGACCAGCGCGCCGGTCTCGGAGTGAATCGGAATCATCAGCCGGTTGCGGAAGCGATCGTAGTAGCCGCTCTTTTCCTTCCGCGGCGTGATCAGGCCAACCGCCTCGAGCTTCTTCTCGCCATGCTTCTGGCCGAGGCGGCGGAGGAGGTAGTCCCATGACTCGGGGGCGAAGCCGAAGCCGTACTTTTTGATGATGTCTTCGCCGACGCCGCGATTTTTAAGGTATTCGTCGGCCGCGTTCGGCTTCCACTCCAGCGCCTGATGAAACGCCTCGGACGCATCGTCGATCGCGTCGAGCAAATCGTCCTTGTCGTTCTCGCGCGAGGTCTTTCGCTTCTTCGGCAACTCGATGCCGTAGCGCGCCGCCACGTGCTCGACCGCTTCGGGAAACGTGAAGCGCTCCGTCAGCGTGAGGAACTTGAAAACGTCGCCGCCCGTGCCGCAGCCGAAGCAGTAGAAGAGTCCTTTGTCGCGATCGACGTGAAAGGACGGCGACTTTTCGCGATGAAACGGGCAGAGGCCTTTGTAGCTCTTGCCGGCGAGCTTGAGCGGCGTGACCTGCGACACGAAATCGACGATGTCGGCGGTCTGCCGCACCTGCGAGATCACCATGTCGTTGAGGTCTGTGAAGGCCATGTGTTGTGAGTCGCAGAGTCTCCGAGTCGTCGAGTCGCAGAGTTGTGAGCGCCGCAGCGGTCAACTCCTCTGCGACTCTGAGACTCTACGACTTGACGACTCGTTAGTCGCCGAGGACTGCTACGGTGGCGCCGTCGCCGCCTTCATTGTCGTCGCCCGGGCGCCACGATTTCACGGCCGGGTGTTTGCGCAGGTAATCGCGCACCGCCTTGCGCAGCGTGCCGGTGCCGAAGCCGTGGATGATGCGCACGGCCTGCTTTCCTTCCAGCAACGCGCGATCGAGGAAGCGATCCGACTCTTCCAAGGCATCGTCGACACGCTGGCCGATGAGATTCAGCTCGGCTGCAATCGGCGCGACAGTGTCCGCGCTGGAAGTGCTGCTCGCGCGGACGTTGGAGCGGCGGGCGCCTTCGCCCGCCGGCTTTCGGTCGGAATCCCGGCGGGCGGGGGCGCCCGCCGCTCCACCAACCGGCGCGAGATCGCGCACGTCCACCGTCATCTTGCGGCCATTCACGTTCAGCACAGCCTTGCCGTCGTTCAACGATTCGACGATGCCCGTCACTTTGAACTTGCGATGCTCCGCCTTTTCGCCTTTGCGCACTTCGCGCTGCTCGGCGGGGATGAACTCCATCGCCTTGTCGACCGACTTGGTGATGGTCTGCAGCACTTCGTTCGCATTGACGCTGGAGCGTGCCGCGCGATCCAGCTCGCGCAGCGATTTGATTTCGTTCGAAAGCTGCCGCGCCACATCGTCGCGCAATCGCTCCAGCTCTTCACGATACGAAGAGCCGACGCGCGCGCGTTCGCGATCGAGCTGCTCTTTCGCCGTCGCCGCCGCGCGCCGTTCGGCATCGAGCTCTTTGCGCGACGCGGCCAGTTCCTCCTGCTGCGTCACGATCTCGCTCATCCGCTTCTGCAGCGTCGCCAGCAGGTGATCGGTTTCGCCGTAGCGTTCGCCGAGTCGTTCGCGGGCGGAGGCGATGATGGAGGAGGGCAGGCCGATCATCTTCGCCACTTCGATGGCGCGGCTGCGTCCCGGGATGCCGCTGATCATCCGATACGTCGGCGTGAGCGTGTCCGCATCGAATTCCATTGACGCATTCACGATGCGCGTGTCGTTCACCGCGAAGCTCTTCAGCGCGGAGAGATGCGTCGTCACGATCGTCAGCGCGCGCAGCTCGAGCAGATGCTCGATGATCGCCGCGGCGAGCGCGGAGCCTTCCTCCGGATCGGTCCCGGAGCCCAACTCATCGAGCAGCACGAGCGAATCGACATTCGCACGTGAAAGGATTCGCTTCAAGCGCACGAGGTACGCGGAAAACGTGGAGAGATGTTCGAGCACGCTCTGGTCGTCGCCGATCAGCACATGCAACGCGTCCACGCAAGGCAGCACCGTCCCTTCGGCCGCCGGAACCGGAAGTCCGCTCATGCCCATGGCGACGAGCAGTCCCGCCGTTTTCAACGCGACGGTCTTGCCGCCGGCGTTTGGACCGGAAATGACGAGCGCCGGTGACGTCGCGTCGAGATCGATGGTGAGCGGGATGACTTTGCGATCGGCCGGCTCTTCGCCGAATGCTTCCTGCCGCGCTTCGGCCAGTCGTTCGTCGAGCAGCGGATGGCGTCCTTCGATGATGTGCAGCTGACGGTCGCGCGAAAAATCGGGACGCGACGCGCGCACGGTGTCGTGAAAAATCGCGCACGCCTGCAACGCATCGAGCTCGCCCGCGATGGCGACGGCATGCGCGATGTCGTCGACGCTTTCGTACAGCGCCTGCGAGATGTAGCGCACGATGCGCGCGATCTCTTCGCGCTCCTGAATGAGCAGATCGGCGAGGTCGTTATTCAGCTCGATGGCCTGCATCGGCTCGATGAAGAACGAGGCGCCGGAGCTGGAGCGCTCGTGCAGGATGCCGGTCACCGCATTGCGATGATCGCTGCGCACCGGGATGCAATAGCGATCGCCGCGCTGCACGATGAGCGCATCCTGAATCGCTTCGCTGCTGCGATTCATGATGTCGGTGAGCACGCGCTGGATGGCGCCGCGCTTCTGCTGCACCTTGTTGCGGATCGCGCGCAATTCGGGCGAAGCGTCTTCGCGCAGCTTGCCGTCGCGCGTGAAGTACTTGTTCGTCTTCGCGATCAGCTCGTGCAGATCGGGGATGTTCTTCGCGATTGCGGCGAGACGCGGAAAGGTGTCGGTGCGGACGAGCGCTTCGCGCATGGCTTGCGTGGCGCGGACAGAGCGGACGATGTGCCACGACTCTTCGAGGTCGAAGACGGTTTCGCGGTTGAAGAGCGGCGCGACGTCCGCGAGCCCGGCCAGCGGCAGGAGCCCGTCGGTGTGAAAGAAGCGAACCATCTCCGCGAGCTCGGCCTGTGCGCGTTCGCACGCTTCGATGGAGGAGAGCGGGCGGCGGCGCGCGATGACGCTTTTGCCAGGCTCGCTCTTGGCCTCCATGGCGATGAGCGTCAGGACGCGATCGAGCTCGATGGTGTGCAGCGATTCAGTGGGCGTGGAGGTCATACGTCAGGCGCAAAAAAGAAAACGGCCCGCGAGAACGCGGGCCGTCAAACAATGTCAGAACGACAGAATCAGTAACCGGCGCGGCGCTCTTCCGCGAGCTTGCGCAACACTTTCTTCCGGGCAGCGATCGCTTTGCGCTTCCGCTTGGTGCTCGGCTTTTCGTAGTGCTGGCGCTTCTTCAGCTCGGAGAGGATCCCCGACTTCTCGCACTTACGCTTGAAACGGCGTAGCGCGTTCTCGAACGTTTCGTCTTCTTTGACGTGGACGAGAGGCATGGTCTCCGATTCCCCCCCTTCGGCTTGAGCTGGATCGCGTTGGGTCTTCCCCTGTGGGGACGGCGCCCATTTTAGGTTCGCCAGCCAGAGCGGTCAATTGCTCCAGCCCGTCGTACCTCGGATCGGAAAGCGAAACCGGAGCGAGCGGTTTCTGATTCCCAACGAGACAGCTATTCAGCTATTCAGCTGTTAAGCTATTCAGGCGAAACCACTTGCCGCCTGAACAGCTGAATGGCTGAACGGCTGACCGGCTACGAAAGCAGGTGCTCCACCCTGGAAATGATGGCATCCAGCGCCACCTGGTTCTCGCCGCCTTCCGGAATGATGAGGTCGGCGTGGCGCTTGGACGGCTCCACGAACTCCTCATGCATCGGGCGGACGGTGGAGACGTACTGTTCGATGACGGACTCGACGCTGCGGCCGCGGCTCTTGATGTCGCGCATCAGGCGCCTCACGAAGCGGATGTCGGCCGGCGTGTCGACGAAGATCTTCATGTCGATGCGCTTGCGCAGCTCCGGCTCCGCGAGCACGAGGATGCCTTCCACGATGATGACTTTGCGCGCTTCCACGCGAGTCGTCTCCGCTTTGCGCGAATGCGTCGTAAAGTCGTAGAGCGGCACTTCGACCGACGAGCCTTTGGCCAGCACGTCGAGATGGCGCACCAGCAACTCGGTTTCGAGCGAGTCCGGGTGATCGAAGTTGATGTTGTGCCGCTGCTCGGGCGTGAGGCCGTCGAAGTTGCGGTAGTAGGAGTCGTGCGAGATCCACTCGATGCGGTCTTTGCCCACGCCGTCGTAAATCGAGCGTGCCACGGTGGTTTTGCCCGAACCGGTCCCGCCGGCGATGCCGATGATCACTGGAACTTTCACGCCTGCTCTTCCAGTTCGGCTTCGGTCATGAAGTCGGTCGGATCGTCGTTCCCGCACGTACCGCAGACGATCGTGCCGAGCTTTCCGTTCGTGAACTCGAACTGATACGTGGGCGTCTCACACTGCAGACAGATGAAGTATTCGGGCTCTTCGCTCATGACGGGCGAAGCATAGCGCACGCGGAGTCGTTGGAGCGGCGGGGCTTGCCCCGCGGGATTTTTCGTCGGCGGGGCAAGCCCCGCC
>DASSMK010000128.1:0-16677 GCA_035688915.1 Thermoanaerobaculia bacterium | reverse complement strand
GCAGAGTCTTCGAGTCGCAGAGTGAGTCGCCGAGGTTCCCGAGCCTCCTCTGAGACTCTGAGACTCGATGACTCTACGACTACCCCGGATACCCCGTGATCATCAAATCCGGCCCCACGAACTCGGCGCGATCAAAGCGGAAGCGGTAGGCGTCTGTCAATCGCGACACTGGCTCACCCGAAAAGATCGACGGCGCGTCCGCGCCTCCCACCACCAGCGGCGCGATGAACACCATCATCTTCTGCCACAGCGAGCGGCGGATCAGTTCCGCGTGCACGACGGCGCCGCCTTCGGCGATCACCGATTGAATGCCGCGCGCGTGCAGCTCGCCGAGGACGCGTTCGAGATCGACGCGGCCTTCGACGCGGACGAGCTCTACGTCGTCGCGTGCGGTGAGCCGTTCCGGCGCGCTGGTGAAAACGATCGTCTTGCCGCCGTCGCTCAGCAGCTGCGCGTGCGGCGGGAGATTGCCGTCGCCGTCGAGGACGACGCGCGTCCATGGCGTGATGCCGCCCGCGCGATTCATTCGCCGCGTCAGGCGCGGATTGTCGACGGTGACCGTGCCGCTGCCGACCAGGATCGCGTCGTACTCCTCGCGCAGCATCAGGCTCCGTTCGCGCGCCGCGTCGCCGGTGATCCACTGCGATTCGCGCGTCACCGTGGCCAGCTTCGCATCCAGCGTCATCGCCGCCTTCAGCAGCACGAACGGCAGCTTCTGCGTGATCGCGTAGACGAAGCGCTCATTCATCCGCCGCGCTGCCGCTTCGCAAATGCCGGTCGTCACCTCGATGCCCGCGGCGCGCAGTCGTTCCACGCCGCCGCCGTTCACGACTTCATTCGGATCGAGCATGGCGATCACCACGCGCGCGATTCCGGCGGCGATCACCGCATCGGCACAAGGTCCGGTGCGGCCGTGATGCGAGCACGGTTCGAGCGTCACGTACATCGTGGCGCCGCGCGCATCGCTGGCCGCGCGCAGCGCCTCGATCTCCGCATGCGGCTCGCCGGCGCGGCGGTGAAAGCCTTCGCCGATGACGTTGCCGTCGCGCACGATCACGCAGCCCACCATCGGATTGGGCGAGGTGGAGTAGCGGCCCTCTTCCGCCAGCTCGAGCGCGCGTTGCATGAAGTCGGAGTCGGTCACGGGGCGCGATTGTAGTGTGCGCGCAAAAAAAGAACGGCGGGGCAAACCCCGCCGTTCGATGTTCGTTGCGATGAATGACTCTTACGGAACCTGCACGATGCGATAGCCGGAGAACGGCTGCGCGCCGCCGCGGCCCGGCGTCGTCACGTACATGCGGATGCGTGCGCCGCTCTTCGCCTTGTCGATGATCGAGCGGAACTGCTCGACGGTCGTGATCTTCTGGCCCTGCACTTCGCTGATCACGTCGCCTTCGGAGATGTTCGCTTCGCCCGCGGCCGAAACGTTCTTCACGCTCGTCACCACGATGCCGGTCATGTCGTTGTCGATGCCGTACATCGCGCGCGACTGCTGCGTGATGTTCGTGACCGACATGCCGAGCTTGTTGCGCACCGGCTCCGTTTCGGCCGGCGTCTCTTCCTCGTTCTCCGTGTCGCCGTCGAGCGGACGCTCGGCGGTTTTCGCGGTGACGGTCTGGCGCTGGCCGTTGCGAACGACCGTGATCTTAACGTTCGTGCCGACCGGGAGGTACGAGATGTAGTCGATCAGCTCGCGGTTGTTGCGGATCTGGCGGCCGTCGATGTCAACGATCACGTCGCCGTGCTGGATGCCCGCCTTCGCGGCCGGAGCGCCTTCTTCGACGCGCTGCACGAGTGCGCCGCGCGCTTCCTGCAGGCCGAACGCTTCGCGAATCTCTTCGGTCACGTCGGTGATCTGCATGCCGAGGTAGCCGCGCACGACCTTGCCCTGCTTGAGCTGCGGGAGGAGGAGCTTGGCGGTGTTGATCGGCGTCGCGAAGCCGAGGCCCTGCGCGCCGCCGCGGATGGCGGTGTTGATGCCGACCACTTCACCGGCGATGTTGAGCAGCGGGCCGCCGGAGTTGCCGAAGTTGATCGCGGCGTCGGTCTGGATGAAGTTTTCGAACGAGCGCGTCTGCTCGCTCAGGCCGAGGGAGCGGCCTTTCGCGGAGATGACGCCGACGGTGAGTGTGTTCTCGAACTGGAACGGGTGGCCGATGGCAATGGCCCAGTCGCCTTTGCGGATGCGCTCGGAGTCGCCGAGGCTGAGAGACTGGAGCTGCTGATCGACGTCGATCTTGATGAGGGCGAGGTCGGTGGCGGCGTCGCGGCCGATCACGCGGCCCGGGGTGGTGCGGCCGCCGTTGCCGTTTTCGTCGGCGCCGTAGTGCACTTCGATTTTGCTCGCGCCTTCGATGACGTGGTTGTTCGTCAGGATGTAGCCGTCGGGCGAGATGATGAAGCCCGAGCCGCCGCTCTGCTGGCGCTGTTCGTCGTCTTCTTCGCCGCCGTCACCGCCACGTCCGCCGCGCGGATTCTGCGGATTGGGGAAGAAGAATTCGAACGGATCGATGCCGCCCGAGCCGCGGCGGCGCAGATCGCTGGTGTGCACGATCTCGGTCGAGCGGATGGAGACGACGGCCGGCATGACGCGCGAGGCCACGTCGGCGAACGAGGGGATCGTGACCGAGGGAACGGCGGCCACGTTCGTGCGCGGCGCCATGCTGGTCGAGGTTTGCGCGATCGACTTCCGCATCAGGCCGAGATCGGCGGTGATGAGAACTCCGAAGGCGACCGAAGCGATGACGATCGCGATCATCGAAAGGATGCGCTTGGTGGATGAATTCATAGGGTTGTTGACTCCTCCTGGTGAAGGCCTTGCGTAATGGATTTGGATCCAAGTGGATGACGCCGGCCGACCCGAGGCCGGAACGAGAGGTCGTGTCCGTGGGGCCCGTGCATCGTAAGTGCCAGCGGGTAAGTCCACATTCCCGTCGATGATTGAGACGGAGAGCGACGGCGAATGTTCCGCGAGTGGGCGTTACGTTTCGTTGAACGATTATGCGGTAAAAACGAAAACGGCGGGTGTGAGCCCGCCGTTTCACCAGGATGGGGTCTGTTATGAGCGTCAGACGACTCTGCGGCGGCCGACGATGAGACGGTAGATGAAGAGCAACGCCATCGCGCCGATGATCGAGCCGATCCAGCCGGCGGATTGCTGATCGCGGCCCATCAGCGTCGTGGCCAGGAAGCCGCCGACGAAGGAGCCTGCGATGCCCAGAAGAATGGTGACGATCCAGCCACCCGGGTCGCGTCCCGGCATCAAGAATTTCGCGATCGCGCCGACCACCAGACCAAAGAGAATCCATCCAATGATGTTCATCAAAGTCCTCCAGTTTAGGGGGCTCCGCGAGGAGCCCAGACACTGACGGATTGAGCAACAGGGGTGCCAGCGCGCGCCGGAGGCGCGCGCGAGCGGCCAGCGGTTAGCGGCCAGGAGCGATGAGCGCGGCCGCTTGCCGCTGCCCACCCGGCCGCTCCAGCGCGCCTCGGCGCGCGCCACCTAATCACTAATCACTAACCCCTAATCACTCCTTTTGCATACATTCCCGCCGATGAGCATCCAACGAGTCGGAATCCTTACTGGTGGTGGTGACTGTCCGGGGCTGAACGCCGTGATTCGTGCGGCGGTCCGCAGTTTGACGCGCGACAAAAGCGTCGAGGTTCTCGGGATTCAATTCGGTTTCGAAGGGCTTTTGACCGACGCGGTCGTGCCGCTGACGCCCGAAGTGATCCGCGGCATTCTCCCCAAAGGCGGCACGCTGCTGCGCACGACCAATCGCGGCAATCCGTTCGAATATCCCGCTCCTGACGGCAGCTGCATCGACCGCTCCGCCGAAGTCGTCGCCAACATCCACCGCCTCGGCATCGACGCCATCATCGCCATCGGCGGCGACGGCACGCTCAAGATCGCGCAGCGGCTCTGCGACATGGGCATTCCGATGGTGGCGGTGCCGAAGACGATCGACAACGATCTCGCCGCGACCGATTACACATTCGGCTTTCACACCGCCGTTGCCGTAGCGACGGACGCCGTCGATCGCCTGCACACGACCGCGGAGAGTCACGACCGCGTCATGATCCTCGAAGTGATGGGCCGCAACGCCGGCTGGATCGCATTGCACGCAGGCATCGCCGGCGGCGCGGACATCATCCTCATCCCCGAGATTCCATACGATCCGGCGGAGATCGTCCGCTCCATTCGCGAGCGGCAGACCGAGGGATCGCGGTTCGACATCATCGTGGTGGCGGAAGGGGCGAAGCGGCGCGGCGGCGAAGAAAGCTATCTCGACAAAGCCACGCGCCGCCTCGGCGGTGTGGCGTATCAAGTGGCGGCCGACATCCAAGCGAACATCGATCTCGAAATCCGCGTCACCGTCCTCGGCCACACCCAGCGCGGCGGCTCGCCCATTCCATTCGACCGCATTCTCTCCAGCCGATTCGGCAGTGCAGCCGCGGACCTCGTGCACGACAAGAAGTTCGGCCAGATGGTGGCGCTGCGCGGCGATGAGATCGTGGCCGTGCCGATTCGCGACGCAGTGTCGCGGCTCAAGTACGTGGATCCGGCGGGACAGATGGTGCAGACGGCGCTGGCGCTGGGGATTTCGTTCGGCGACGGCAAGTGACGGGACGAGCGGTTAGTGGTTAGTGATTAGTGATTAGAGCCGCGCTGCGCGCGGCGCGCCGTCACGCTCGAGCGCGGCCGTGGCGGTCGCCGTCTAATCACTAATCACTAACCACTAACCACTACTCACTCGCCAACAACATACAATCCGCCGCCATGGCTCTCGTCGAATACCGCGTCGAACAAGGCGTGGCGATCTTCGAATTGAACGATCCGCCCGCCAACACTTACACGTACGAAATGAATCGCGCGCTCGATGACTGCATCCTGCGCGCGCGCATGGATGACAACGTGCACGTCATCGTCATCCGCGGAGCGGGGGAGAAGTTTTTCTCCGCGGGCGCGAACATCCGGATGCTTCAGGAAGTGACGCCGCAGTTCAAGTACTACTTCTGTCTGCATGCGAACGAGACGATGAACCGGCTCGAGCAGACGCCGAAGCTCGTCATCGCGGCGATGAACGGTCACACCGTCGGCGGCGGTTTCGAGATCGCCATGGCCGCGGACATTCGCGTCGCGAAACAGGGCGGCGGCAAGTGGGGATTGCCGGAAGTGGCGCTGGGCGTCCTGCCGGGAACGGGCGGCACGCAGCGTCTTTCGCGGCTCGTCGGCAAATCGAAATCGATCGAGCTGATGATCGAAGGCGCGCTGCACGATTTCGAAAAAGGCGCCGAGCTGGGCGTGATCAACTACCTCTGGCCGGCGGAAGGTTGGTGGGAGCGCGTCTTCGAATTCGCGAAGAGCTTCTGCCCGCCGAACAAAGCATCGAAGGCTGTGGGCCGCATCAAGCGCGCGGTGCAGAGCGGCTGGGAAGTGCCGATCGAAAACGGTCTCGCGCTCGAGCGCGAACTGCAGCAGCAGCTTTTCCAGAGCGAAGACGCGAAGGAAGGTCTCGCTGCGTACAATGAGAAGAGGAAGCCGGAGTTCTCCGGCCGCTAACCATGCGCTATCGCAAACTCCACGACACTGATCTCTCCGTCTCCGAGCTCGGCTTCGGCACCTGGACCGTCACCACCGGCTGGTGGGGCACGTACACCGACGACGAAGCGCGCCGCATCATGAGCGCCGCCATCGATCGCGGCATCAACTACATCGACACCGCCGACGCGTACGGGAACGGCCGCGGCGAATCGGTGCTCGCGCCGCTGCTGAAAGAGCATCCAGATCTGATCGTCGGCACGAAGTTCGGCTACGACTTTTACAACAATCCCGAGCGCCCGCGCGGCCAGCGCGAGCTGCCGCAGGACATGTCGCCGAAGTTCATCCGCTTCGCCCTCGAACAGTCCTTGAAACGCCTCGGCACCGATCACGTCGCGATCTACCAGCCGCACAACCCGCGCGTGGACGTGCTGATGACCGACGAGCATTGGGAGACGCTGGAAGCGCTGAAGAGCGAAGGGAAGATTCGCTCGTACGGCCCGTCGCTCGGGCCTGCCATCGGCTGGCGCGACGAAGGGATCTACGCCGCCGCCGTGCGCCGCGCGCCCGTGACGCAGATGATCTACAACATCATCGAGCAGGATCCCGGCCGCGAGTTCATGCTCGCCGCGGCGAAAGGCGCGTCGTATCCGGCAGTGGCCGGCGCGATGGAAGCGACGACGAACAAACGCATCTGCGAAACGACGCCGCATTTCGATCGCTCCTTCCGCGCGTGGAAAGTCGACCCGGGCCCGCAGTTCCTCATCCGCGTCACGCACTCCTCCGGCATGTTGGAAGGGAAGTACACGAAGGAGACGACGTTCGACGAAAGCGACCATCGCTCGCATCGCCCGAAGTCGTGGCTGTTCGAAGGACTGCAGAAGATCGAGAAGCTGCAGCCGCTCGCGGACGAACGCGGCGTGACGATGGGGCAGCTCGCGCTGCTCTGGCTCTATGCGCATCCGTCGATCCTCTCGGCGCTGCCGAACATCTACAACACCGAGCAGATCGAGGAGTTCGCCGCCGCCTCCGAGCACGCGCCGCTGAACGACGCGGAGATGGAGCGGATCCACGAGATGTACGAGAGCGGGTTCGACGTGGTGCCGTATCGCGAAGAAGCTTTGGCGTAGCGACACAGTTGGAGCGGCGGGCGCCTCTCCCGCCGTTTCCGTTCTCGGCGGGCGAGGGCGCCCGCCGCTCCAACGTTTGCGCTAGCATGCGCGCCCATGAGCGCCATTCCCAGCCAACTCTTCATCAACGGTGAATTCGTCGACGCCCGTTCCGGCGAGACGTTCGCCACCACCAATCCGGCCACCGAAGAAAAGATCGCGGATGTGGCTTCGGCGGGAGTCGAGGACATCGACGCCGCGGTGAAAGCCGCGCGCGCGCAGATGGAGCCCGGCTCGGAGTGGCAGAAGATGAAGCCGCGCGATCGCGCCAAGGTCATGTGGCGCCTCGCGGACATGCTCTCCACGCGCGCCGACGAGATCGGCCGCATCGAGACGCTCGACAACGGCAAGCCGATCTTCGAATCGCAGTTCGTCGACACGCCTGCCGCCGCCGAGTGTCTCTACTACTTCGCCGGCTGGTCGGGCAAAGTCACCGGCGAAACGATCCCTGTCGCCGACAACGCCTTCACCTACACGCTGCGCGAACCGGTCGGCGTGGTCGGCGCCATCACGCCGTGGAACTTCCCGCTCATGCTCGCGGTGTGGAAGATCGCGCCGGCGCTCGCATGCGGCAACACCGTCGTCATCAAGCCGGCGTCGAACACGTCGCTCTCGCTGCTGAAGTTCGCTGAATACGCGAAAGAGTGCGGCTTGCCCGCGGGCGTGTTGAACGTCGTGCCGGGACGCGGCAGCGTGGTCGGCAACGCCATCGTCGATCATCCCGGCGTCGACGCGATCGCCTTCACCGGCTCGGCCGAAGTCGGCCGCGGCATCATGGCGCGCGCCGCGAAATCGCTGAAGAAAGTGGCGCTGGAGCTGGGCGGCAAATCGCCGAACATCGTCTTCGCCGATTCCGATCTCGACGCCGCCGCGCGCGGCGCGCTCAATGCGATCTTCTACGGCAAAGGCGAAGTCTGCGCCGCCGGTTCGCGTCTGCTCGTCGAAGAAGCGGCGCACGATGAACTGCTGGCGAAGGTGAGCGAGCGCGCCGCGAAAATGGTTGCCGGCGATCCTCTCCATCCCAAAACCCGCCTCGGCGCGATCGTCTCCAAAGAGCAGATGGAGAGCGTGCTCTCGTACATTGAAGCAGGCAAAAGCGAAGGGGCGAAGCTTGTCACCGGCGGCGAACGCGCCGACATCGGCACCGGCAAGGGCTACTTCATCAAGCCGACCATCTTCGACGACGTGCAGCCGGAGCATCGCATCGCGCGCGAAGAGATCTTCGGCCCAGTGCTGGCCACCATTCGCTTCAAGGATGCCGAAGACGCGATCGCCAAAGGCAACGGCACCGTGTACGGACTTGCCGCCGCGGTCTGGACGAAAGACGTGACGAAAGCGCATCGCGTCGCGCGCGCGCTGAAAGCGGGCACGGTCTGGGTGAACACGTACAACCTCTACGATCCCGCGCTGCCGTTCGGCGGCTTCAAGGAATCGGGCTTCGGCCGCGATCAGGGCCGCGACGCGCTCGAAAAATACACGCAGACCAAGAGCGTGTGGGTGAATTTGTAGCCGACGACGGGAGGCCTCCGGCGGCCGGGGCCATTGGCCCCGGACCCAATTGGTTGGCGTAGCCTCCGCCGACACTCAGTTCCAATTCGCACGGCACTGTCGGCGGAGGCTAGGCCAACCAACGGGGTCTGGGGCCGTGGCCCCAGCCGCCGGAGGCCCCACGTCGTCGGATACAATCCGCCCGCACACCTAGAAGAGGAATGAAAACATGCGCAAGAAATTGCTGATTCTCAGTACCGCCGTCCTTTCCCTCGCGCTCTTCGGCTGCCCGCCGAAGCCGGAAGGAGGCGCGAGCGGCGCCGCGGCGTCCACCGGCGGCGAGATTCTCGTCGGCGAGTACGGCTCGCTCACCGGCCCGCAGGCCACGTTCGGCCAGTCCACGCACAACGGCATTCTCCTGGCCGTCGATGAAGTGAACTCCGGCGGCGGCGTGAACGGCCGCCAGATCAAAGTGCTCACCGAAGACGATCAGTCGAAGCAGGAAGAAGCGGCCAACGCCGTCACCAAACTGATCTCGCAGAACAGCGTCGTGGCCGTCCTCGGCGAAGTCGCGTCGTCCGCGTCCATCGCCGCCGCGCCGATCTGCCAGTCCAACAAAGTCCCGATGATCACGCCGTCTTCGACCAACGCCGAAGTCACGAAGAAGGGCGACTACATCTTCCGCATGTGCTTCATCGACGACTACCAGGGCGAGCAGCTCGCCGTCTTCGCCGCGCAGCGCCTGAACGTCAAGCGCGCCGCGGTGCTCGTCGACGTGAAGAGCGACTACTCGACCGGCCTGGCCAAAGTCTTCGAAGCGAAGTTCCAGCAGCTCGGCGGCCAGATCGTCGCGCGCGCCAGCTACGCGAACGGCGACAGCGATTTCAAGTCGCAGCTCACGTCCGTGAAGTCCGCCAATCCGCAGATCCTCTTCGTTCCCGGCTACTACACCGACATCGGTCAGATCGCCATCCAGGCGCGCGACCTCGGCATGACGCAGCCGCTCGTCGGCGGCGACGGCTGGGAATCGCCGAAGCTCATCGAGATCGGCGGCAAAGCGCTCGAAGGCTGCTTCTATTCGAACCACTACTTCGCCGGCGATCCGGACCCGCGCGTCCGCGACTTCGTGCAGAAGTACAAAGACCGTTTCGGCCAGACGCCCGACGCGCTCGCCGCCCTCGGCTACGACAGCGCGAAAGTGCTCGCCGACTCGCTGAAGCGCGCCGGTAAGACCGACGGCTCCTCGATCCGCGACGCCATCTCGCAGACGAAGAACTTCCCCGGCGTGACCGGCGACATCACCGTCGGCCCCGATCGCAACCCGGCCGGCAAGAAGCTCGTCATCGTCGAGATCAAGAACGGGCAGCTCGCGCTGCGCGACACGATCCTCCCGGGCGGCGCCAGCGCGCCGGCAGCGGCGGCTCCGGCCGCGGGCGCTCCGGCGGCCACCGATACGACCAAGACCGACACCACCGTCACCTCCGGTCGTACGCAGTAAGCGTCACGCTTTTTTCGCTTTACAACGACGGGTCCGGCGAGTAGTTTTCGCCGGACCTTTTTTTGCGTCATCTCTCCTGAATGCAGACTCTTCTACAGAACCTGCTGAACGGCATCGCCGCGGGCTCGATCTATGCGCTGATCGCGCTCGGCTACACGATGGTGTACGGCATCCTGAAGCTGATCAACTTCGCCCACGGCGACATCTTCATGATCGGCTCGTTCGTCGGCTTCTACGCCGGCGGATTCTTCGCGCAAAAACTGGCCGGACACGACACTCCCGCCACGCCGCTCACCGCCGCGATGGTGATGATCCTCTCGATGCTGATCTGCGGCCTGCTCGGCTTCATCAACGAGCGCGTCGCGTATCGCCCGCTGCGCAACGCGCCGCGCATCGCCTCTCTGATCACTGCGATCGGCGTGTCGTTCCTGCTCGAATACGGCGGCCAGTTCGTCTTCGGTCCCGATCCGAAGTTCTTCCCCACGCTGGTCGAAAAGAAGATCTGGAACTTCGGCGGAGTCACCACGACGAACTACCAGTTCATCGTCCTCGGCGTCGCCATCGCCTTCATGGCCCTGCTGCAGTACATCGTCTACGGCACGAAATTCGGCCGCGCGATGCGCGCCGTTTCGTTCAGCTTCGAGACCGCCGCGCTGATGGGCATCCCGGTCAATCGCATCGTCTCGACGACGTTCGTGATCGGCTCGATGCTCGCCGCGGTGGCCGGCATCCTCTTCGGCCTTTCCTATCCGAAGATCGATCCGCTGATGGGCATCATGCCCGGCCTGAAAGCCTTCGTCGCCGCAGTCCTGGGCGGCATCGGCAACGTCCCCGGCGCCGTCGTCGGCGGCATCATCATCGGCATCGTCGAATCCTTCGTCGGCGGCAGCAGCTTCTCCAACTACCGCGACGCCATCGCCTTCGTCATCCTCATCATCATCCTGCTCTTCCGTCCGAGCGGTTTGTTCGGAAAGTACCAGGCGGAGAAAGTCTGACTGCGTGCGCAGAATTGAGAATGCAGAATTGAGAATTGAGAATTGTGCGTCCGCACGCTCTCCGCGTCGCGCGTCGTCGTCGCCAATTCTCAATTCTCAATTCTCAATTCTCAATTCGCTCTCAGAGCGAAGCGGAGCTTCGCGATGATGCGCCGCTGGTGGCTCCGCGACATCGTCTTTCTCGCCGTCGTCATCGCGGTCATCGTCGGCGCGTGGTGGGCCATTGCGTATGCCACGGTCTACATGCCGTCGATGCAGTACTACAACCGCATCCTCGTGCTGATCGGCATCAACATCACGCTCGCAGTTTCGCTCAACATCATCAACGGCCACGCCGGCCAGTTCTCCCTCGGCCACGCCGGCTTCATGGCCGTCGGCGCGTATTCGTCCGCGTATCTCACCTTCTATTACTTCGCGCCGTATGTGGCGAAGTTTCCGGAGAACAGCTCGCAGGCGCAGCTGCTCCAGAACGTTTTGCTGATCGTGGCCATCCTCGCCGGCGGCGCATTCGCCGCGCTGGCGGGCTACGTCGTCGGGTTGCCGTCGTTGCGATTGCGCGGTGATTACCTCGCCATCGTCACGCTCGGCTTCGGCGAGATCATTCGCGTGCTGATCCTCAACATCGAGCCGATCGGCGCCGCGCGCGGCTTCTCCGGCATCCCGCCGTGGAGCAATTTCTTCTGGGTCTTCTTCTTCTGCGTCGGCACCGTGATCATCTCGCGGCGCATGGTCAACTCCTCCGTCGGCCGCGCGTTTCTCGCTGTGCGTGAAGACGAAATCGCCGCCGAATCGATGGGCGTCGACACCACGCGCTACAAGGTGAAAGCGTTCGTGATCGGCTCCGCGCTCGCCGGCATGGCCGGCGGTCTCTTCGCGCACTACACGCCCGCGTATCTCAACCCGACGATGTTCACATTCATCAAGTCGTTCGAAGTCGTCGTGATGATCGTCCTCGGCGGCCTCGGCTCCATCACCGGCTCCATCATCGGCGCGATCGTGATCACGATTCTGCCCGAGGCGTTGCGGTCGGTGAAAGAGATCATGCCGGGCGGTCGCGACCCGCGCATGGTCATCTACTCGATCCTGCTCATCGTGCTGATGCTCACGCGTCCGCAGGGTCTGCTCGGACGCCGCGAGCTCTGGTCATTTCTCCCGAAGCGCAAGGATCGCATCCCTACCGAATCGCGCGATGACGGCGATTCGAACGACAAGTTGAACCGCGACGCCGCTCCTCCGGTGACCTAGCCATGGCCAGCGACGCTCTTCTTCAGGCGCAATCCGTGACGATCCGCTTCGGCGGCCTGACCGCCGTGTCGGATTTCAATCTCACGATCCAGCCGCACGAGCTCCTCGGCCTGATCGGTCCGAACGGCGCCGGCAAGACCACGATCTTCAACATGCTCACGGGCGTGTACAAGCCGACCGAGGGAGAGATCACGATCGGCGGAACGTCGACGCGGGCGATGAAGCCGTACCAGATCACCAGCCTCGGCGTCGCGCGCACGTTCCAGAACATCCGCCTCTTCAAAGATCTCACCGTGCTTGAGAACGTGAAGATCGGCGGCCATATCCACTACAAGTACTCCGGCACTTCCGCGGTGCTGCACACCAACCGCTTTCATGAAGCGGAAGAGGAAGCGGAAGTGGAGGCGCTGAAGCTGCTCGACATCTTCGAGCTGCGCGGCCGCGCGGACTATCTCGCCAAGAACCTCCCGTACGGCGACCAGCGCCGCCTCGAGATTGCGCGAGCGCTCGCGGCGCGTCCGAAGCTGTTGCTGCTCGACGAACCGGCGGCGGGCCTGAACACCGGCGAAACGCTGCGGCTTATGGAGAAGATCCACGAGATCCGCGACCGCTTCAAAGTGGCGGTTCTCCTCATCGAGCACAACATGGAACTGGTGATGGGCATCTGCGAGCGCATCGTCGTGCTGAACTTCGGCAAGACCATCGCCGAAGGCACGCCCGAAGCGATTCGCGCCAACACGAAAGTCATCGAAGCCTACCTCGGCGAGCCGGCAGGAGCGGAGACGGCGTGAGCACGATTCTCGCGATCCGCGGCATCGAAGTGGCGTACGGCACGATCCCCGCGCTGCACGGCATCGATCTCGACGTCGAGCAGGGCGAGATCGTCACGCTCATTGGCGCGAACGGCGCGGGCAAGACCACCACGCTGCGCACGATCTCCGGTCTGCTCAAACCGAAGAAGGGGAGCGTCTCCTTCAAAGGCGAAGACATCAGCGGCGTGGCGCCGCACATCATCACCGCGCGCGGCATTTCGCACGTGCCGGAAGGGCGCGGCATCTTCGCGAACCTGACCGTCGAAGACAACCTGGAGCTCGGCGCGTATCTGCGCAAAGGGAAGATCCAGAAAGCAGAATACGAGCGCATCTTCTCGCTCTTCCCGGTGTTAAAAGAGCGGTTCAAACAAAACGCCGGAACGCTCTCGGGCGGCGAGCAGCAGATGCTGGCCATCTCGCGCGCGCTGATGGCCAAGCCCGTGGTGCTGTTGCTCGATGAGCCGTCGCTCGGCCTCGCGCCGCAGATGGTGCAGACCATCTTTCGCGTCATTCGCGAGATCAACGCGGAAGGCACGACCATCCTGCTCGTCGAACAGAACGCGCACATGGCGCTGGTGACCGCGCATCGCGGCTACGTGATGGAGACCGGCCGCATCATCCTCACCGATTCGACGAAAGCGCTGCTCGCCAGCGATCGCATCAAAAAAGCCTACCTCGGCGGGTAACCAGCGCCGTAGTGTCATCCTGAAGCCGCGAAGACGGCGAAGGACCTTCCCACGAACTTCGCTGGAAGATCCTTCGACGTTGCTCAGGATGACACGCGATTACTTCGTGGCGCGGACGAACGCGGACTGCACTTCCGTCTTCGCCTTCAGCGTCTCGTCTTCGAACTTGTGCGTGACGTCGACGTTCACGTCGCGGAAGCCGGCGTTCTTCAGGCGTGACGCGTATTCGTCGGTCGTCATCGCGCCGGAGACGCAGCCGCACCACGCGTCCGCCTGCGAGCGCAGCTCGTCGCTCATCGGCACGGCGGTGACGATGTCGTACACCGCGAAGCGGCCGCCCGGCTTGAGCACGCGGAACGCTTCGGCGAGAACGCGATCTTTGTCCGGCGAGAGATTGATCACGCAATTCGAGATCACCACGTCCACCGTTTCGTTCGGCAGCGGGATGTTCTCGATGTTGCCGCGGAGGAACTCGACGTTCGCGACGCCCGCTTCCTGCGCGTTGCGGCGCGCGAGTGCGAGCATCTCGTCCGTCATGTCCAGACCATACGCTTTGCCGGTCGACCCGACGCGGCGCGCGGAGAGGATGACGTCGAGACCGGCGCCGGAGCCGAGGTCGAGGACAACTTCGCCTTCTTTGAGCTCGAGGAGGGCGTGCGGATTGCCGCAGCCGAGGGAGAGGATTTCTTTTTCGTCGTAGTACTTGGTGCCGCAGGCTTCCGACTGCGGTGCGGCGGACGTCGAGCAGCAGCCGGCACCTTGCGCGGCGCGGGCGTAGTGGTTGCGGACGGTTTCGTGGATCTCGGACGTATTCATGATCTTCTCCTTTTAGTTGGCACTAGCAACAGATACTCACAAAAAAATCAGTCGATGCGGCAGCAGCTACCTCCGGTCGTTTCGACGCCGCACGAAGCGGCTGCGGTGAGGCGGCGGACGAACTCAGTGATCGCGCGGCGTGCGGCAGGATCGAAGCCGTTCAGCAGTTGCCGCTCTTCGTCCTTGCACTCCTCCTCGATCTTTTCCTGCACCTTCTGTCCGGCGGCTGTGAGCTCGAGCACGATCGCGCGTGCGTCCCCGGCATCCCGCCGCCGCCGGATTAGTCCTTTTTCCTCCAGCACCTTCACGCTGCGGCTGGCCGTGCTCTTGTCGACATAGAGCTGAGCCGCCACATCGTTGAGGGAGAGCTCTCCTTTGACTGCGATGGCATCGAGCACGTGCGACTGCGTGACGGAGACGCCGTAGCAACAGATGCGGTCGCGGTCGCGAAACTGCAGGATGCGCCGCAGCTCGGAGAGGGATCGGTGAAAGTCGGACATAGTTGGCAGAGGCAACTATCGGTTCGGGGAGGAGGTTTGTCAAGGGGAGGGAGAAAAGGAACAGCTCGCTCCCCAGCCCTTCCCGGGCCCCCCCTTTGCACCGTTCGCTCACCATGAAACGACTAACCCTAACCCTCATCACCTGTCTCCTGACGGTGATTCCGGCTGCGGCACAGCAGTCAGCCAACGAGGCACGGGCTCAGGGACAGCTCAACACTCTCTTACAGGCGCAGCAGACTCTCGCGGCGGCCCAGCAGGCCGGCGCAGCGCGGTACGCCACCACACTTTTGGAGGAAGCGCAGTGGCGATTCCAGGCCGCGCAGACCGATTGGAACTCGACGAAACGCGACAAGCGTGAAGACGCGCGCATGCGCGCCAACGAAGCGCTCGCAGCCGCACGCGCGGCCATCGCCAAGTCGAACTGGCTCTCGACGAACGCCGCCATTCGCGGACTGGAGACCGACATCCGCGGCCTCGGCGGGAACAGCAATGTCTCGCTGATCGAAGAGATGCCGGAGATGGCATTCACGCGCGGCAACACGTCCAAAGCGCGCATCGACGCGGCTGAAGCAGTCCTGGAGACGGCGGCAGCAGCGGGTGCGCAGAACATCGCCGGCAACGATCTGCAGCCGGCCATGCAGAACATCAAGACCGCGCGCCAGATCATCCGCGGCGACAAATCCAGCGAAGCGGCCGATCACCTCGCCTACATGGCCGAGATGATGGGACGCCGCGCGTACTACCTCGCGCAGCTGCAGCGTTCGGACAACACCATGACGCCGCTGAAGGTGGAGCGCACGCGCCTCGCCCAGGCCGCGTCGGAACGCCGCGCCAGCGAAGAACGCGCCTCGCGTGAAGCCTCGCAGCGCCAGCTGGCCGATCTCCAGCAGCGTCTCGCCGCCGCCGAACAGCAGCGCGAGCAGGATCGCCAGGCGCGCATGGCCGCCGAACAGCGGCTCGACAAGCTCGTGAGCGACTACCAGAGCGCGATCGCGAACGCGAACTCCAGCGACATCGAAACGCTCCGCCGCCAGGTAGAGGATCAGCAGATCGCCTTGCGCGCGTTCCTCGATCGCGAGCACACGGGCGAGCAGTCGTTGTCCGCGGAGATCGCCAGTCTTCGCGAAGACCTCGATCGTTCGCGCGCGAACATGAACGCGGATGCAGTCAGTGCGCGCGAGCGCATGATCGCGGAGCGCGAACAGGAGCTCGAGAACCTCCGCAAGGGATTGGCCGACGAGCAGGCGCGCCGCGCGGAGCTCGATCGCCAGCAGCAGCAAGCCATCGCCGATGCGCAGCAGCGCCGGCAGGAGCTCGACGCGCAGGCGGAAGCGATGCGCCAGCAGGTCGAAGCGGCGCAGCAGGCCGCGGCGGCCGCGCAGCAGAATGCAGTGACCGCGCAGCAGAACGCGCAGCAGATGCAGACGCAGATCTCGTCGATGGAAGAACGTCTCGCGGCGAGTGAATCGGAAACGCGACGTCTGCGCATGCTGCAGGAGCTCTCGGCGTTCGCCAAGACCACGAACGAAGAGCGCGGTCTCGTCGTGACGCTGCCGGGCATCTTCTTCGATACCGGCAAGTCGCAGCTCAAGCCCGGCGCGCGCACGACGCTCGCGCGCATCGCGGACAAGCTGAAGGACGACCAGAATCTGCAGATCACCATCGAAGGTCACACCGACAGCGTCGGCAGCGACGCCACGAACGCGCGGCTTTCCGAAGCGCGCGCCGCGGCCGTCCGCGAGTACCTCGTCACGAAAGGCGTCAACGGCTCACGCGTTTCGTCTGTTGGTAAAGGCGAAGGCGAGCCGGTGGCGACGAACAAAACCGCAGCGGGAAGGCAGCAGAACCGCCGCGTGGAGCTCGTAATCCAGTAACGCCGTTTCTCGCGAAACGCGTTGGAGCGGCGGGCGCCTCGCCCGCCGTTCT
>DASSMK010000127.1:0-4382 GCA_035688915.1 Thermoanaerobaculia bacterium | reverse complement strand
ACGAGCGGCACGACGACGCCAGGATGAATCGCGGCGATCGCTGCGGTCGAGAAGAGGAAGCCGGAGAGCGTCCAGCGCGAGCGCTCGCGCAGACTGCGCAGCAGGAACCAGATCGCGGGAAGCAGCAGCACCAGCGCGAGCTCCTGCGGCAGCGTGGCCGTCTGGCGTTGGAAGACGGTCAGCAGCACATCGAACTCGCCGTTGGTCGGCGGAATCGCGCCGAACGGCATGCCCACGAACGAATGTCCTTCGATCGGATCCATCGTGGCGATGCTGCCGCCGAACAGAAAGTACTGATGCGCGCCGCCGATCATCGTGGCGAAGATCGCGCCGGCGAGAAGGCCCGCGGCAAGGCTCTTCGTCAGCCGACGCGCGGTGTCCGCGACGGCCAGCACGATCAGCACGCCCGCCGCGGCGCCGAAGAAATTCATCAGCAGGATGGCGTCGACATTCGTCAACTGCTCGATCGCCAGGAGGAGGAAATGCATGCCGCGCGGATACGGTCCCCACGCCGGATCGACCTGCCGCCCTTCTTCGAGAAGGCGCATCAGGTAAAGATGGACGTAGGTGTCGGAGAAGCCGAGATTGGCGGTGGCGAAGGGGCGGTAGAAGCGCGGGATGGCGGCCAGCACGCCGACCGTGGCCCAACCGCCTGCGGCGAAGCGCGCGCTGTTCGTAGCGAATGTGCGTGCGAAGAAGCGCCGCGAGTGACGCGCGACGCGGCGCATACGGCGCGCAAGGTTCACGCGTCCTTCCAGAATATTGAGCACGCTCAGCACGACCGCGCGCACGCCGTTGCGAATGATCGCCACCGGCGTCGTCTGGCGAGTGCGCGCGCGAACGATGACGATGAATGCGGCGAGCGCGACGAACAGCGTCGGCGCGGCGGCGATGTTCACCAGCGTAGCCAGCTGCCCGAAGAGCGTCAGCAGCACGCAGCCGGCGGCGAAGCACCACCAGAACCACTCCATCCGATCGAGCTCGCGCGGGCGGCGGTACGCGAGCGCCGGCACCAACACGAAAAGGATCAGCAGCGCAGCCGCGATCCGCACAACCGTGTCGATGCCGAGGAGGACGTACATGTCAGAACGCCGCGTAGTAGTGGAAATCGAGCCGCTCGAAGACTTTGCTGAGGGATCGGCTGGACAGCCATGCAAGAACGAGCGCACCCAGCAGTAAGCCGGCCACCGCGGCGGAGTAATGGAAGGCGCGGCTGGCGATGAATCCGGTCAAGACGTTGACCGCCAGAGCGATGGCCACGGCGTTCACGACGCGGTCGACGCGCGCGAGCGTCAGCAGCATGAGGATGTTCTGGAGCGCGAACATGAAGATGACGTAGGCGATGGCGGCCACGACGAAGACGCGCATCGTAACTGGCGCAATCAGAGAGGGATAGATCGGCAATGACGTAGCCTGGCGCAGCGCGAAGGCCACCAGCACCGCCACGCCCGCGGCCAGGATCGAGGAGCCGCCGAGAGCCAGAACGCGGCGGCGGTGGTCGGCGCGGATTTCGGCGACGAACCGCGCCGTATCGACGCTTTTAACGCGCTTCTGGTGCGGGATCAGCTCCTCGGAAAATCGTTGCGTCGCGTGCTCGACCACGCCGGACAGCAGCATGATCACGACCAGCGCGAGATCCATCCCCAGCTCGTACCGCACGTTCATCCAGAAGCCGTACGGCGGAAAATCTTCCCGCCCGGTGCGAGACGTCCAGGCGATGATGCGATCGGCGAAGAGAAAGGTGTTGTAGAGCAGGCCGTATAGAAAAAAGCGCGAAGTGCTGTAGACCAGCACCGTCGTGCGCGGCGGATTGGCGACGCTCTCCACTCCGCGCTTCGCCGCGACGCGCCGCAGCATCAGCAGCGCGAGCACGAGGCTCAGCGAGTCTGCCACTGCCAGGCCGCAAGCGTTCGCCGCGACCGGTCCCGCACCGAACACCTTCGCCGCGATCAACACCACCGCCAGCGCGATGGCGGTCGTCAACAGAAAGAGCCACGTCTGCCGCACGAGATAGAGCAGCGACCAGTTCAGCCACAGCACCGCCAGCGCCGCGTAGTAGCCCGCCGCAGGCCACACCATCGACCACGGCAGAATCCCGAAGAGCGCGTTCAGCGCGAGCGCGGGAATCAACAGTCCCAGCACGATCTGCAGCGCGATCGCCCACAGACGAATGGCCGTGGAGCGCGCCAGCGATTCCTGCGCTTGATAGATGTAGAAGAGACCGCGCCGCACGATGGCCTGCGTGAAGCCGCCCGTGACGATGTAGCTGGCGATGAATCCCAGCGCGATGGCGCTGCCGGTGCGCAGGTCGATGTCCGTCGCGCCCCACACGCCGTAACCCCACAGCAGCATGGCCGCAGCCTGCAGCGCCATCGGCAGCGAGAAGGTGAGCCCTTCCACGTAATTGCGGAGGAAGCGCACCAGCGCACTGCGCCGCTCCGGCGGATCCTGCGGCTCGACGTACCAGCGGTACAGGCCGTGCTGGAATCCCGAATAGATGGTCCGCGCGAGTTCGAACAAATCGTGCGCTCCGAATTGCGCGCGCGCATCGCTGTCGCGCAATCCCATCACCTCGAGCTGCGCGGCGATCTCCCATTCGTCCTTCGGGATGCCGATCAGGTCGAGGATCTGCTGCGCCAGCTCCTGCAGCGCATCGGCGTCGTGCGGATGCGCGCTCATGCAGTTTTGGCGAGGCCGCGATAGAGATCGACGTACTTGCCGATCGAGTCGTCGAGGCGGAACTCTTCGAGCACGCGCTGGCGCGCTTTCTGGCCGAGGCGGAGGCGAAGATTCGGATCGTCGAGGAGCTGCGTGAGGGCGCGTGCGAAGCCTTCGTCGTCGCGCGGCTTGACCATCAGGCCGCAGCCTTCCAGCGCTTCGCCGACGCCGCCGACGTCGCTCGCCACCACCGCCTTCTCACACGCCATCGCTTCGATCACAGAATACGGGAAAGCCTCGGAAATGCTCGTGAGCAGCACCACATCCGCGTCGCGATACGCGCTGACCACGTCGTCCGTCGCGCGGCCGAACGTGACGCTGTCGTCGACGCCGAGGCGTTTGCGCAGCGTGAGACAGCGGCGGTAGTAGGCGTCGTCGGCGACGGAGCCGTAGACCGTGAATTTCACGTTGCGCCGCGATTCCTTCGTCCGCGCGGCGACGCGCAGCAGCGTCTCGATGTCTTTCAACGGATCGATGCGCGCGGTGGCGACGACGTGCCATCGGTCGTCCGCCCGCCCGGCCCGTTGGAGCGGCGGGGCTTGCCCCGCCGGTTTTGCGGCATGACTCGGCGCTTCGGGCGAGAAAAACTCCGGATCGACGCCGTTGTAGATGACGCGGATCTTCTGTTGCGGTGTCTGCTGCGCCACTTCCCAGCGCGTGTTGTAGTGGCAGACCGGCGCGACGACGTCGGCAAAGTGATAGTTCGCACGCACGACCGCCGTGATGAGGTTCAGCAGGAACTGCTTGCAGAAGAAGAGGCGGCGGAAGCGCGAGAGAAAGAGGTACTGCTCGCGCAGATACACGCCGTGCTCGGTGAGGATCATCGGCGTGCCGTGCCGCACTTTCGCCGTGATGCACGGGATGCCGCAAAACGCGGCGGCGGTGGAGTGCGTGACCTGCACGCGCGGCACGCGCACGTTCAGCACGACCAGGAAGTGATAGAGCCAGCGCAGGCTCTCCGTCAGATCGAAGAGCGACGGCATCTGCACGTCGGCGCCCGGCCGCGCATCGCGCTGCCACATCTCGCGGCTGAAGTCCTCGACCACTTCCTTGAATGTGCTCCAGACCGGCTCGGACTTGAACGTCTCGTTGTAGTCGTACTGCCGGAAGTAGTCTTCCATGCCGGTGAGCACGCGGCCGAACGTGACGGAGTCTCCCGTGTCACCGCAGACGACGCCGAGGAAGTCGCGCAGGAGCGGGAGAAACTCGCGCGCGATGACCTCTTCGTTCGTGCGCCGCTTGCGGTCGTAGTGCTGTGCGAACGGGATGTCGGTGATGAATTCCGCCGGCTCTTCGATGCCCCACAGCGGCACGCCGAGGATGCGGCGGACGTTGTCGGGGGGCTCGAACTTTTGCTCGATGTGCGGATTCATCATGAGCGGCAGGAGCGTCCAGCGGATGTCAGGCGTGTTGCGCAGCAGCGCATCGCACCAGGTGCTCACGCCGCCCCCGCTGTACGGGTAAGTCCCCTCGGTCGTCATGAGGACCGAGAGCATGGTCAGTGCGTTTCCGTTCGCGCGATCGTTGGAGCGGCGGGCATGTGCAGCGCGCCACCCGCACACCCGGGTTCCTCGCTACGCTCGGAAAGACACTTGCGCGCGATCGTGGGAGCGGCGGGGCTTGCCCCGCCGACGTCCCCCAACCCCGGCGGGGCAAGCCCCGCC
>DASSMK010000126.1:0-17687 GCA_035688915.1 Thermoanaerobaculia bacterium | reverse complement strand
CCACTCTTTCGGTCTCGCTACGATTCCAGTTTCTTCAGCCATGTACTCTCCCGCGTGATATCGACAAGGGTCAGGGGCCGGCGCAGCCTTCCGCGCTCCGTGCGCGCCCGGCTACCGGCCCCTGACCGCTGGCGACTGAATTAGGTTGGCAGGCCAAGAGGGGCTCGAACCCCCAACCTGCGGTTTTGGAGACCGCTGCTCTACCAATTGAGCTATTGGCCTGTATCGGACATCCACGAACCGCCGCAACCAGCTGACAAAGCCGGCCTGAGGCCCTAAATTCCCTACTTCGTTTCGCGGTGCGGCGTGTGCTTCCGGTCGTGACGGCAGAACTTCTTGAGCTCGAGCTTCTCCGTCATCGTCTTCCGGTTCTTCGTCGTCGTGTAGTTGCGACGTTTGCACTCGGTGCACTGCAACGTGATGATTTCGCGTCCTGCGCGCGCCATGATGAAACTCCTGACCTTCTGGACTGAATCGGTGGAGCCCTCGACGAGATTTGAACTCGTGACCCCGTCCTTACCAAGGACGTGCTCTACCCCTGAGCTACGAGGGCTTACCCTGCTTTCGCTACCGCTTCAGCAGAATTGAGAATTGAGAATGAAGAATTGAGAAGCGGCTCGAGACCACTCGCTCTCTCGTCATTCTCAATTCTCAATTCTCCATTCTCAATTCCGCCCGGACGGGCGGCGGCTTGGAGCGGGAGACGGGATTCGAACCCGCGACCAACAGCTTGGAAGGCTGTGACTCTACCCCTGAGTTACTCCCGCGCCTGGTGGCCTCTGCCGCTCTGAAAGAGAATTGGTGGAGAGAGGAGGATTCGAACCTCCGTAGGTCGTGGACCGGCAGATTTACAGTCTGCTGCTTTTAGCCGCTCAGCCATCTCTCCACTGAGCTCTCTTCTGGAGCTGGCGACGGGACTCGAACCCGCGACCTGCTGATTACAAATCAGCTGCTCTACCAACTGAGCTATGCCAGCGCCAATTCCTCTAAGTTACGGATTTCAAAGACACAATCAGCCATCGACGAGAATTGCTTTGAGTGAGCTTTTCGCGGCGGCGGCCGAGGAACTGCGGGTTATAGCACGGTGCCTAACGGGACGCAAGCACACCCTATTCCGCAACTGACCGGTTCGCCTCGGCCCCCGTCCCGCCCGCCGGAACGCCTCCACGCCCCCGCGCAATCAGCCACGAATAGAGTTGCACGTACGTGGTCGCCCAGCGCCGGAAGCGCACCAGATCGGCAGGCCGCGACTGAGCCATATTGATCGTGCCGTCGCGATCCGTACGGCGGTCGATCAGCTCTTCATCCTCCGGCGTGAGCAGTCCCGGCGGAATCACGCAGTGGTAATCGAGCGTGGAGGTCCAGATCGACAGCATGCGCTCGTGCTCGCTCCACGAGAAGAGAGGCCGCTCGCCATCAGGATCACTCGACAGCAGATCGCGACCGACTCCCGTCAACGTCGTCGCACCGGCGAGCCGCGCGAGCGTCGGCATCAGATCGACGTGGCCCGCCGGTCCGGCAATCACGCGTCCGCCGAGGAGGAGCGGTGAATAGAGGATGAGCGGGATGCGATGGCGCAACTCCGCGAGCTGATGCGTCGTGCGCGTGGTGCGGCCGAGAGGCGCGACCGCGATGCCGTGATCGCCAGTGATCACGAAGATCGTGCGCGCGAACCACGGCTGCTGCCGCGCGAGGCGGAAGAAGTCGCCGACGGCCGTGTCGGAGTAATGGATCGTCTGCGCCATCTGGCTGGAGTGCAGCCCGAGCAGCTGCCCGCGCACGAGCGGCACGTAGCCGCCGCGTGGCTCCGGCAATCCCTGCAGCGGCGGCTCGGCGTCGGCGGGCAGCTGATAAGGATGATGGTTGTCGACGGTGAGCACCATCGCGCCGAACGGCTCGTTCAACCGGCTGATCGCTTCGACCGCGCGATGTGCGAGCACGCGATCCGACACACCCCAATTGATGCGCAGATCGCTCGCGGGAAACATCGAGCCGTCGAACATCTGAAAACCGCGCGGACGATAGAACGCCTCGCGATGAAAGAACTTCGTGTCGGTGCTCGAGATCCAGAAGAACGAGCGGTAGCCGAGCGGCCGCAGCAACTCGGGCAGACCGGTCATGGTGGTGTTCGGGAACTGGAGCATGGTGATGGTGCCGGGCACCGGCAATTGGCCGTACCACATCCCTACTTCACCGCTGGGCGTGTACGTGCCGCCGCTGTACGCACGCTCGATGCGGATGCCGTCGCGTGCGAGCGCGTCGATGTTCGGCGTGATGTTCTTCACTGCCGTCAAACCGTACGCACCGACGTCGATCGCGCGCAGGCTCTCCACTGCGATGAAGACGATGTTCGGATGCGCGACAGCCGTAGGCGCGGCCGCACCGGCGCGATACGCGAGCGGATATTCCTCGGAGAAGAACGCGCGCTTTTCCGCGTCGTCGCCGAGGAGATCGCGCACGCGCACGGGCGGCATGGGCGGTTGCGGCGCGATCTGCATCCGCGCCGCGGCATGCAACGACGACGCGTCGCGCGAAAAGACCCAGAGCGAGATCAACGGACCGCGCGCGCTGTCGCGGCGATGCACATTCATCGGCGCGATGGCGATCGCCAGGCCCGCGGCCAACACGATCAGCGCTAACTTCGGCGCGAGCACGAGCCGCTCCGCGCGTGCGCGCGCCGCGAATATGCCGGCGATCGAGAAGACGATGGCGATGAACAGCAGCGCGCCGGAGTAGCCGCGCAGCGAGCGCTCGAACGTCGTCCACACCGGCCCCGCTTCGAAATCCTCCGGCCGCACCGCCGAACCAAAAAGAATGATCGCCTCGGACATGGCGATGTGCAGCACGCACAACACGCCTGTCAGCACCGCAAAGACGGCGCGGACGACTTTCGGCGCGATCCAGCGAGAAGCGATGTAGAAGAGCAGCGCGACGGTGCCGAGGCCGGCGACGTCGAAGGAGAGGCCGAGAAGAAACCAGCGGACGACGTCGGTGGAGGGAAACGCGGAACCGAAGGCGATGCGCACGCGCGCAGCGACGCCGAACAGCAGCCGGAGCACCAGCATCCATTGAAGGAATGCCAGCGTCCGGACGCGGCCATCATTCATTGCGACTGGCGATCGATCTCGTAACAAAGCACGGCTGCGGCGGTGGCGACGTTGAAGGAGTCGACATTGCCGCGCATCGGGATGGTGACGACGCGGTCGCAGTGCTCCAGCACATTTCGCCGCACGCCTTTCCCTTCATTCCCCATGACGAGCGCTACTTTACCGCGGAAGTCGATCACCGCCGGAGGATCGCCGCCTGCCGCCGCCGCGTAGCACCAGTAGCCAAGCTCTTTCAGCGTTTCGATGACGCGCGAGAGATTGGTGACCTGCGCGACGCGCACCCACTCCGACGCACCCGCCGAAGCCTTCACCGCAGCGGGCGTGAGGCCGACGCTTTCGTGCTGCGGGATGACCACCAGATCGACGCCGAAGCCTTCCGCCACGCGAAGGATCGCGCCGAAGTTCTGCGGGTCGGTGATGCCGTCGAGGATGAGCACGAAGCGCGTCGCTTCCTGCGCCACTACTTCATCGAAATCGGCGTAGCTTCCGTCGGCCAGATCGGCCGCGATGCCGTTGTGCACACCGCGGCCGGCGAGCCGGTCCAGCTGCTGCGGCGTCATCGGGCGCACCGCCACGTTGGCGTCACGCGCGGCGGAAACGGCGCGCTGCAGCTTGCCACCCATTTCGCGAGCGATGGCGATGTAGCGCACGCGCTCCGGATGCGAGCGAAGCGCTTCGAGCACTGGATTCAGTCCGTAAATGATCATGCGCGCGCCAGCCTCCTGGCGATGAATGGCCCTTCGTAGATGAAGCCGGTGTAGACCTGCACGAGATCGGCACCGGCCGCCATTTTCTCCCGAACGTCGTCCGCGGTGAAAACGCCGCCGACGCCGATCAGCGGATAGTCGCGGCCCACGCACGCGCGCACCTTCGCGAGCACGCGCGTGCTCTTGGCGAACAGCGGCTTGCCGGAGAGCCCGCCCGCTTCGTGCAGAACAGTGGAGCGGCGGGCGCCCTCGCCCGCCGGCTTTCTGCGCGACGATTCGGCGGGCGAGGGCGCCCGCCGCTCCAACGACAGATCAGGCCGGTCGACGGTTGTGTTCGTGCAGACCATTCCATCCGCGAGCTTCACGCAGACGTCGCAGATCTCCGCGAGCTGCGCGTCATCGAGATCCGGCGCAATCTTGATCAGCACCGGCCCGCTGCGCACCGACTGCACGCCGTGCAGCAGCGCTTCGAGGTGTTCCGGCCGTTGTAATTCGCGCAAGCCGGGCGTGTTCGGCGACGACAGATTGAGCACCGCTGCATCCGCATGCGGCGCGACGCGGCGGTAGCACTCCACGTATGCGTCCACGGCGCCTTCGAGCGGCACGTCGCGATTCTTGCCCACGTTGATGAAGAGCGGCACGCTGCGCTTCCACGCGCGCAGCCGTGCGGCTACGGCCTCCGCGCCGTCGTTGTTGAATCCCATCCGATTGATGAGCGCTCGGTTCTGTGAATCGCGAAACAATCGCGGCCGCGGATTGCCTGGCTGCGGATGCAGCGTGACGGTGCCGGCTTCGATGAAGCCGAAGCCGAGCGCCGCGAGCATCGGCATCAGCAGCGCGTTTTTGTCGAAGCCCGCGGCGATGCCGATCGGCGACGGGAAACGCAGCCCGAACAGCGTCCGCGCCGCGCCAGCCGGCGGTTTGCAGAAGCGTTCGATGGCGCGCAGCAGCAGCGGAATCTCCTGCACGCGCTCCATCTGCTCCACCGCCAATTCATGCGCCGCTTCGGCGTCGAGGCGAAAGAGCAGGCGGCGCAGGAGCGGATAGATCATCGCGGCGCCGCGCGTTTCATGCGCCGAGGATTTTCTCGATGCGCGCGAGCGGCGAGAGCACGCGCGGATCGCTCGCGGCCGCACGGTCGAGCAGCGGGATCACTTTCACCAGCTCCGGTCCGTGCTCGCGTCCCGTGATGGCGAGTCGCAGCGGCATGAAGAGATTCTTCCCCTTCAATCCGGTCGCGCTCTTCAACCGCTCCACCATGGCTTGATAGCTGTCTGCATCGTGCGGCGTGCCGTTCGCGCGCAACTCATCGGCGATGGTTTGCGCGAACGCACGATCGACCTGCGGCACTTCGAACTCGGTGACGAAACGCAACGCCTCCGCGAATTGCGAGAGCCGCTGCACGCTGGTCTTCACGACGTCCACGCCTTCTTCGAGCCACGGCACGTCGAGCCACGGCCGCGCGAGCTGCGCAATCTCCGCCGCGCTCTTTGCGTGCAGATGCTGCGCGTTCACCCAATCGAGCTTCTGCGGATCGAACACCGCCGGCGCCGCGTTCACGCGATCGAGCGAGAAGTTCTTCACCGCGTAATCGCGGCCGAACACATCGAGACCATCCGGCGATGACCAGCCCAGCAATGTGAGGTAGTTGAACATCGCCTCCGGCAGATAGCCGTCTTCGGCGTACTGCGAAACCGACGTCGCGCCGTGGCGTTTCGAGAGCTTCGTACGGTCCTGGCCGAGGATGAGGGAGACGTGCGCGAAACGCGGAACGTCCCAATTCATGGCGCGGTAGATCAGCACCTGCCGGTGTGTGTTCGTCAGATGCTCTTCCGCGCGAATGACGTGCGTGATCTCCATGTCGTGATCGTCGACCACGACGGAGAAGTTGTAAGTCGGCAAGCCGTCGGAGCGGCGCACGATGAAATCGCCGAGCGATTCTTTGCGCCACGTCACTTCGCCGCGGATCATGTCGTCGATCGTGACGTCGCCGTCATCGGGAACGTGGAAGCGCACGGCGAACGGCTTGTCTTCGACGCGCTGATTGCGCCAGCAGGTCAGGTCGTAATGCGGCGGCCGTCCTTCGGCCTCCGCCTGCTTCCGCTTCGCTTCCAGCTCTTCTTCCGTGCAGTAGCAGCGATACGCGACGCCGCGCGCGATGAGGTCATTCGCCACGCCCTCGTAAATCGCCACGCGCTCCGATTGCCGGTACGGCGCGTGCGGCCCGCCCGCGTCGGGACCTTCGTCCCACCCGAGCTGCAACCACCGCAAATCGCTGAGCACCATCTCTTCCGATTCGCGCGTGGAGCGCGCCTGATCCGTGTCTTCGACGCGGATAATGAACGTCCCGTTGTGATGCTTCGCGAAGAGCCAGTTGAAGATGGCGGTGCGCGCGCCGCCGACGTGCAAATGGCCGGTCGGCGATGGTGCGAATCGAACGCGCACGGTCATCGCGGCTGAATCTCCACCGCCACGATGGCCATCGCGCAGATGCCCTCCGCGCGGCCGATGAAGCCGAGATGATCGGTCGTCGTGGCCTTCACGTTCACGTGACCCGCAGGCAGATCGAGCAGCTGCGCGATCGACGCCGTCATCGCGTCACGATGCGGCGAGAGCTTCGGCTGCTGCGCGAGAATCGTCACGTCGACGTTCGCGATCTCGGCGTCCATCTCATCGAGGATGCGTTTCGCTTCGCGCACGAACACGGATGAATTCGCACCGCGCCAGCGCTCGTCGGTCGACGGAAAGTAATGGCCGATGTCGCCCGCGCCGGCGGCGCCGAGAAGCGCGTCAGTGATCGCGTGGAGCACGGCGTCGGCGTCGGAGTGGCCGGCCAGACCGCCTGTTTCCGCGATGCGGATGCCGCCGAGGATGAGGGGACGATCGGCGGCGAAGGGATGGACGTCGACGCCCTGTCCCACCCGGATCACTTCGTCCACTCCTTGAGGAGCAGCTCCGCGAGCATCAGATCTTCCGGCCGCGTGATCTTGAAGTTCATCGAATCGCCGCCCACCGCTTTCACCGGAAAGCCGAAATGCGCCGCCAGTCCCGCTTCGTCCGTCGACTCCAGTCCTTCACGCTCCGCGCGCTCCAGCACTTCGCGCAACACTTCGATGCGAAAGCACTGCGGCGTCTGCGCAGCAGCGAGCGTGGAACGATCGACGGACTGCACCACCATCTCATTGCGCACGAGATGAATGGTGTCGTTCAGCGGCAGCACTGGCAGCGCCGCGCCCTGTTCGGTCGCTGCAGCGACGACGGACGCGAACACGTCGTTGCTGAAGAACGGCCGCACCGCGTCATGAATGGCGACGAGCGTCGTCTCTTCCGGCGCCGCAGCCAGCGCATTCGCGACCGACTGCTGCCGCGTCGCACCACCCGCCACAAACGACGTGCGATCGCCGGGCGTCTGTTTCACATTGGCCAGCAGCGGCTCCGCCACCGCCACGATCACGCGCAGAATGTTGTCATCGAGCAAAAACCGCTCGACCACATGCTGCAGCAACGGCTTCCCCCCAAGCGGCTGAAATTGCTTCGGAACGCCGGCACCGAAACGGATACCTGATCCGGCTGCAGGGACTATGACGACTAGCGACATTGGAGAGAGCCGAAATTGAGAATTGAGAATTGAGAATTGAGAATGGGCGAAACGCCGTCAATGTGTGTCATGCGAGAGGCTCGGTCATTCTCAATTCTCAATTCTGAATTCTCAATTCTGACGGCGCGTCGCGCCGTCAGACAGCCATGATGTCTTGTTCTTTGTGCTTCAGCACACTCGCCACTTCGTCGATGTGCTTGTCGGTCAGTTTCTGGATTTCGTCGAGGCCGCGCTTTTCGTCGTCTTCGGAGATTTCGTGGCCTTTGAGCATTTTCTTCAGGCGGTCGTTACCGTCCCGCCGCACCTGACGAATGGCCGTCCGCGACTCCTCGGCCATCCCGTGCGCTTTCTTCACCAGATCCTTGCGGCGATCCTCGGTGAGCGTCGGTACCGGCACGCGAATGACTTTGCCGTCTGACGCGGGATTGAAGCCGAGGTCGGCGTTGCGGATCGCTTTTTCGATCGGTGCCGCCATCGACTTGTCCCACGGCTCGATCACGAGCAGCGCGGGCTCCGGAACCTTGATGTTCGCGGCCTGCGCGATCGGCGTCGGCGTGCCGTAGTAGTCCACTAGCACGCTGTCGAGCATGGCTGCGTTGGCGCGGCCGGTGCGCAGCGTTTTGAACTCACGATGCAGCGCTTCAATCGCGCCATGCATGCGGTGCTGAACGTCTTTGATCACGTCCTGGATCATGTTCACTCCTGCTAGTCCGAGACGATCGAGCCGACATCCTCGCCGAGCAGTGCCCGCTTGATGTTGCCCTTCTCCCGGAGCGAAAAAATGTAGATCGGAATCGAGCTGCCGCGCGCGAGGTCGATCGCCGCGGCGTCCATCACCTGCAGCCGCTCGGCCAGCACGCGCTGATACGTCACGCTCGGCAGGCGCACGGCGTTCGGATCCTTCTCGGGATCGGCGGTGTAGATGCCGTCCACCTTCGTCGCCTTGAAGATGATGTCGCACTTCAATTCGGCGGCGCGCAGCGCGGCAGCGGAGTCGGTCGTGAAGAACGGATTGCCCGTGCCTGCCGCGCAGATCACGACGCGGTTCTTTTCGAGATGGCGAATGGCGCGGCGCCGGATGAAAGGCTCCGCCACTTCCGCCATCGTGATCGCGCTGGTGACGCGCGTCTGCACGCCGCGGCGCTCGAGCGCATCCTGCAGCGCGATGGCGTTGATCACCGTGGCGAGCATGCCCATGTGATCGCCGGCCACGCGGTCGATCCCTTCGGTGGCCGCCGTGACGCCGCGAAAGATGTTGCCGCCGCCGATGACGATGGCCATCTGCACGCCCATCCGCTGCACTTCAGCGACTTCGTCGGCGATGGCGGCGAGCGTCTCGGAATCAATGCCCGTACGCCTCCCGCCCATGAGCGCTTCACCAGAAAGCTTGAGAAGAATCCGTCGGTACTTGGGATCGGCCATGCGGTCGCGGGTTATATCAGATTCGACGAAAAAGGCGGCCTTTCGGCCGCCTTTTTTGTGATTGCTGTTTGCTTGCAGCCTTACTTCATGTACGAGGCCACTTCGGCCGCGAAGTCTTCGCTCTTCTTCTCGATGCCTTCGCCGAGCTTGAAGCGCGAGAAGCGCGTCACGACGTATTCGCAGCCGGCTTCCTTGGCGCGGGAGCCGAGGTACTGGGTGACGGTCTGCTTGTCATCGCGGATGTAGGGCTGCTCGAGCAGGCACGCTTCGCCGTAGAACTTTTCCATTTTGCCCGAGACCATTTTCTCGACGATGTTTTCCGGCTTGCCCGATTTGGCAGCCGCATCGCGAGCGATCTCGCGCTCGGTGTCCAGGTCCTTCTGCGTCACGTCGTTGCGCGAGAGGAAGCGCGGCTCGGCGGCGGCGACATGCATCGCCACATCCTTGGCCACTTCTTCGAGGCGCGCATCTTTCGCGCCGCCCTGCGCCACCACTTCCACAAGCACGCCGATCTTGCCGCCGCCGTGGATGTAGCTGCCCACCGCCGCATTTTCCGGCGCTTCGTAGCGCGCGAAACGGCGGATGGAGATGTTCTCTTTGATGGAACCGATCTGCTCGGCCACTTTCTGGCTGACCGGCTCGTCGCTGCCCGGCCACTTCTCGGCGAGGAACTCCTCGACGGTGTTGGCCTGGCTCTGCGCAACGGCTTTCGCCACTTCGTCGGCGAAGCGCTTGAAGTTCTCGTTGCGGCCGACGAAGTCGGTTTCGCAGTTCACTTCCACGAGCACGCCGGTGCGGCCGCTGACGTAGGCCTGCACGGTGCCTTCCGCGGTGACGCGGCCGGCTTTCTTGCTGGCGGCGGAGAGGCCCTTCTTGCGAAGGATCTTGACCGCTTCTTCCATGTTGCCGTCGGCTTCGGTCAGCGCGTTCTTGACGTCCATCATGCCGGCGCCGGTCGAATCGCGCAGTTCCTTCACCATCGCTGCGGTAATCTGCGTCATTGTTTCGAACTCCTTCGTAAAGACAGATGAAGCGGCGAGCGAAACGCCCGCCGCTCCACAATCAAAGTCGGTTGGAAAGATCAGACCGCAGGAGCGGCCTGCATCTCGGCAGCGGCATCCGGCACCATCTGTTCCATGCCGGCGCTGTTATCGCCACCTTTGTCCTCGGTCCCGATGTAGCGCTCCTCGGCCAGGTTGTAGCCTTCGAGGACCGCGTCGGCGATCTTCTGCGTGAACAGACGGATCGCGCGGATGGCGTCGTCGTTGCCCGGAATGACGTAATCGATGTCTTCCGGATCGCAGTTCGTGTCGACGATCGCCACGACAGGGATGCCGAGCTTCTTCGCTTCTTTGACGGCGATGTATTCCTTCTTCGGATCGATCACGAACAGTGCGTCCGGAAGGCCGTCCATCTCACGGATGCCGATGAGATTCTTCTGGAGCTTGTCGCGCTCTTTGTCGAGAGCGGCGCGCTCCTTCTTGGACATCTCTTTTTCCGCGTCATTCAGGACCGACTCGATCTCCTTGAGACGTTCGATCGACTTGCGGACGGTGGTGAAGTTCGTGAGAGTGCCGCCAAGCCAGCGGTTGTTCACGTAGAACATGCCGCAGCGGTTGGCTTCTTCGAGAATCGCGTCCTGCGCCTGGCGCTTGGTGCCGACGAACAGGATGCGCTTGCCGGACGAGGCAAGATCGGCAATGAATGCAGAAGCTTCTTTAAAGAGCTTCAGCGTCTTCTGAAGGTCAATGATGTAGATCCCGTTGCGCTTGCCGAAGATGTACTTCTTCATCTTCGGGTTCCAGCGCTTGGTCTGATGACCGAAGTGGACGCCAGCTTCCAAAAGCTCTTTCATCGTAATAGAGACCGCCAAGTGAGCCCTCCTTTATCGAGTGACGTTGAGTTGATCGGTACTTCTGCCTTAAACAAAAAGACAGGAGCGGGAGCCGCTCCTGTCTCGGGTAATGCCTCAGAGAAACGGAACCATGGGACCGATTAGCGCTTCGAGAACTGGAAGCGAGCGCGCGCGCCTTTCTGGCCGTACTTCTTGCGCTCCTTCATTCTCGGGTCGCGGGTGAGCAGGCCGGCCTTCTTGAGGCGCTTGCGCAGCTCGCTGTTGTAGACCTGCAGGGCGCGCGAGATGCCGTGGCGGATCGCGCCGGCCTGGCCCGTCGGACCGCCGCCGTCCACCGTCACCACGATGTCGAATCTGTCGTTCGTCTCCGTGAGCGAAAGCGGCTGCTTGATGATCATCTTCAGCACTTCATTGCCGAAGTAGTCGTCCAGCGAGCGGCGGTTCACCGTGATCGCACCCGCGCCGGGGCGCAGATGCACGCGCGCCGTCGAGGTTTTCCGTCTTCCCGTTCCGTAGTATTCGACCAAAGCCAAGGGAAATCCTCCTGTGATTACTCGCTGATGGTGAGCGCTTCGGGCTGCTGCGCCTGGTGCGGATGCTCGGTTCCGCGGTAAACCTTCAACTTCTTGAGCATCTTCCGGCCGAGTTTGCTCTTCGGCAGCATGCCCCAGACGGCCTCTTCGATCATGTGCTCCGGCTTTTCGGCGCGGATGAAGCGCGCGGCGCGCTCCTTCAGGCCACCCGGATACAGCGAGTGATGCCGGTAGATCTTGTCAGTCTCTTTCTTGCCGGTGAGACGGACCTTTTCGGCATTGATCACGATCACGTGATCGCCGGTGTCGAGGAAGGGCGTGTACGTCGGCTTCGCCTTCCCGGAGATGATGTTGGCGATGGTCGTCGAAAGACGTCCCAGAACCTGGCCTTCGGCGTCAATCACGAACCATTTCGGCTCGATATCGCCCTTCTTCGGAAAATAGGTACGCATGACTCTCCCTGAAACTGACTGTGTCGCTCGTCCACCCATCCGTCGAAACTCAAACGGACAGAACGGCACCAACGACACTCACTGCAAGATGATCTGCGGCGCAGGTGTGGACCGCAAACGCCGCAAACAAATCAAAGACGAAATTCTGCCTTTCCAGCGAAAGGGCTGAAACGGTAACACTGCCGAACAACGGGTGTCAATCGATCCATTCCCGCGATTTGCCCGTCGTCCTGCGCCTCATGCCTTCACGAGGTAATACTTGAGCTGGTTATGGCTGCGGGCCACGCGAAGCGTCTCCGGCTTGCCCGCTAGAAACTCGTCCACGGCCAGATTACATCCCGGCCACGGCGGATCATCATACTCATCGAGCAGGATCACCCCGCCTCGCACCATGCGAGGATAGAAAAACTCGAGCGTGGTCTTGTACGACTCGTAGATGTCGCAGTCGAGGTGGACGAAGCAGAACGTCTGATCGGCCGCGCGCGGCAGCGTCTCTTTGAAGAAGCCGTCGTACAGCGTCACCACGTCCTGCACGCCGAACCGCCGCAGCTTCGACTGCACCAGCGCCAGCGAAGTATTCGAGAAGCCGCCCACGCGCTTGGTGGGATCTTCCGCGCCGCCGAGCTCGAGATCCTTGGCGATGGACGCGTCAAACCCGACGAACGAATCGAAGCCATGAATGCGCTTGCCGATGCGATGTTGCCGCAGATAGAGCGCGGTCGGGACGAGCGTCGCCCCTTCCCAGACGCCGCACTCCGCAAGATCGCCGTCCAGCTTCACCGCCTGGGCTAGCAGGTCGAAGATGATGCTCGTGTTCGCGGGACCGACGGGGGCTTCTTCCGGCAGCGTGCGGATCGACTTCGGCACACGCACGAGCTGCACTTTCCCTGCGGCCCACGGCCACGATTCCACCGGCATTCTCCGCAGCAGCGGCGCAGTGGCGTTCTGCAACACGCGCAGTGCGGAGGAGTTGCGAATGGTGGAAGCGAGCGACATGCGGCGCGCAGCCTAACCGACTGCGGCGCGAACACGCCAGTACGTCTTCTTCAGATAGTTGAAGACCGTCGATTGCTCGTGGAAGCAGCCGCGGATGATGTTCTTCGAGTGCTGCTCCATCCGATCGATCAGAAAATCGAGCGGCGCGCGGCGGCGGTAGATCGAAAAGTACTGCTGCAACTCGTCCTTCGTGCGCGCCAGACCGTTGTCGCTGTACTTCGCCACGTACGGGGTGAAATCGGGATAGAGCTTCGTCGGAGGCCACTTGCCGTGCAGCGTGGTCTTCATGAAGTTGCCGATGAGCAGATCGTCGAAGATCTCGTACTGCAACGCCGTGCGCAGCGATCCCGCAGGAACTTCGAACGTGATCCCCTTCTCGAAACCGCGCTTGCGCAAGCTGATGGGGTGATCCTTGCCGCCCACGCGCAGCGTGACGAAGTCCATCTGCTCGCCGAGATGCGCGACACGCCGGAAGTAGTGCTCGGCCGAGGCGATGTCTTCGGTGTTGAGGAGCGCGGTCCAGTCGTCGCCGAACTCCTTCGGCGAAATCAGCGTGGATGGATTTTCCGGCGGATTGAGCGGCGTGCACGTATCGGTGCGGCAATCGAAGCGAACAAACGCCGGCAGCAGCCTCGCTGTTTTCGACGCGAAGCCAATCTCGTAGTCGCTGAGGTGCGTCGTGTATTCGTTCGCCCAGGCGCTGTCTTCGCGCTGGTACCGATGCATGGAGCTGGACGGGATGAAGTAGCTGACGCCGAACGCTTCCGCGCGCCGCGCGATGACGGCGCCGACCGGATCCTTCCGGCTGGCGGGCGGAGGAATCCGCTCACCCGTCTCTTCGAAGAAATTGATCATGTCGGCGTCGCCGTAGCCGGAGAGCTGCGTGAGCACCGAGAGATCGAACTGCCGGATGATGCGCTTCAGGAAAAGCACGTGACCGATGGCGCCGCTGTCGTTCAGATTCACGACCAGCCGGCCGTTCACGTTCAGCAGCAGCACCGCGTCCTGGTTGTAGTCCGCGAGGCTCATCACGCTGACGCGTTCGGAGAGCGGATACCACTTGCGGTCGGTGAGCACGTGCGTCTCGAAGCCGGCCGCGTCGAGATCGCGCTTGATGCGGCCGCCGACGTGATCGGGCAGCAGCACTTTCCGCCCGTGCAGTGCTTCCATCGATCCCGGATTCAGGTGATCGGGATGGCCGTGCGAGAACCAGATGTAGTTCGCGGCGCGGATGGCGGCCTGCTGCACTTCCGGGATGGCATGCGAGAGAACCCAGCTGCCGAAATACGCGTCGCCGCCGAGCCACGGGTCGGTGGCGATCACCGGAACGTCGTCGTCCCAGGCGATGACCGTCGCGTTGCCGATGACCTCGAAACCGGTGAAAGGTGCGGAGCTCACATTGTCCCCAAGGAGTGGTCTAGCAACGTTTGCCGGGAATGCAAATTCCAGAGCGCGACGGCGCGGCTGACCTCCTGCTCCGCCTCCTGATATCGTCCGCCTCCATGTCCGCACGCCTCATCGACGGCAAGGCCGTCGCCGCTGCCATCGAACAGGAAGTCGTTGCCGCGATCGCGCAGCTCGGGTTCAAACCTGGCCTCGTGGCAGTGCGCGTCGGCAACGATCCGGCCTCCGAAATTTACGTGCGCAACAAAGCCAAGAAGGCGCGCGAGCTCGGGCTGGAAGGGACGGAGCTGATCTTTCCCGAGACGATGAGCGAAGCGGATTTGCTTGACGAAGTGGATCGCCTCAATCGCGACGAAACCGTGGACGGCATCCTCGTGCAGCTGCCGCTGCCGAAGCAGATCGACGCGCAGAAGGTGATCGACGCCATCGATCCCGCCAAAGACGTCGACGGCTTTCATCCCCTCAACGTCGGCAAGCTCCACCTCGGCCGCCCCACGCTCGCGCCATGCACGCCCGCCGGCGTGATTCGCCTCCTCGATTCGACCGGCCAATCGATCGAAGGAAAGCATGCGGTGGTGATCGGCCGCAGCGACATCGTGGGCAAGCCGATGGCCGCATTGCTCCTGCACCGAAACGCGACGGTCACAATCTGCCACTCGCGCACGCGCGATCTCCCATCAATCGCCGCGCAAGCCGACATCCTCGTCGCAGCGATCGGCCGGCCGCTTTTCGTGACTGATGATTTCGTGAAGCCCGGCGCGATCGTGATCGACGTGGGGATGAATCGCGTCGGACCTGAATTCGCGCCGCAGCTCGCCCACGACGCCGACAAGTCCCGCCTTCTCGCCAAGAACGACTCCGTCCTCCTCGGCGACGTCGATTTCACACGCGCGAAAGAAAAGGCGTCGTGGATCACACCGGTGCCGGGCGGCGTCGGCCCGATGACGATCATCATGCTGATGCGCAACACCGTCACGGCAGCGGAGTGGAGACGGGCGTGATCCTGCGCGTCGGACTGACCGGCGGCATCGCGTCCGGCAAGTCGACCGTGCGCGCGCTCTTCGCCGCATACGGTGCGTACGCAATCGACGCCGACGCGCTCGTCGCGCATCTGTACGAGCCCGATCGCGCCGGCCATCGCGCGCTCGTCGCGGCCTACGGCGATCAAATCCTGCGCGCCGATCGCACCATCGATCGCGCCAGGCTCGCCGACATTGCCTTCGCAGACGCCACATCGGCAAAGCAGCTCAACGCGCTCATTCATCCGATCGTCGTCGCGCACACTGAAGAACTGCTGGGCGAGTACGAACGCACACACGATGACGGCGTGGTCGTCGTCGAAGCGACGCTGATGATCGAATCGGGCGGACGCGCGCGCTACGACCGCATCGTGATCGTGGACGTGACACCCGAAGTGCAGATCGAGCGCGGCATCGCGCGCGGCCTGGCGCGCGAAGAAGTGCTGCGGCGCATCGCCAATCAGCTGCCGCGCGAAGAGCGGCTGCGTCACGCCGACTATGTGATCGACAACAGCGACGGCATCGAGCCGCTGAAAGTCGAAGTGCGCCGCGTGTACGACGCCCTGCTTGCCGATCTGGCGCGCAAAAAGACGAACGCCCCGCAGTGAAGCCGGGGCGTTCGCAAAGCAAAAAGCGTTGAACTAGGTGGTGGTGGTGCTCGACGTGCTCGAGGTGCTGGACGTGCTCGACGTTCCGGTCGTGCCCATCGTGTCGGTGCCCATCGTGCCGCCCGTGCCCATCGTGTCCGTACCGGTGGTGCCGGTGCTCATCGTGTCGGTCGACGTGGTCATGGTCGTGTCGGTCGTGCTGGACGTCATGCTCGTGTCGCTCGACGTCATGGTCGTGTCGGTCGCAGCAGTGTCGGTCGAGATGTTGGTGTTCTCTTCCTTCTTGCAGGAAACGAACAGCGCCAGCGTCACCACGGTCAGAAGAACAAGAAGCTTCTTCGTCATTTTCGTTATCTCTCCTAGGTATTGGTTTGCTTCGATGAAGAACAGCGGTCTCGTCGGAGCACTGGGTGGTGCCGGCCTCACCTCCTTGCCGTTGTCTTTGACGGTCGAACCCGACCGAAGAAAACCATACGGGGGTCATGAGACGCGAATCGCCCATGTGGGACAGGACGCGCCCGCGCGAGGGACAGCAACGAAAGTGCCAGTGATGCCTGACGCCGCCGTTCCACCTGATGCAAAAACGCCCCACCGTTGACCGGCGGGGCGTTCAGGTAACTGCTGAAACGAAAGTTACGACGTGGTCGTCGAGGTCGTGGTCGTGGCGGTCGTGGCCGACGTGTCCGTCGTGGTCATCGTGCCGGTCGTGCCAGTGCTCATCGTGTCGGTCGACGTGGTCATCGTGGTGTCGGTGGCCGTCGTCATGGTGGTGTCGGTCGTGGCGGCCGTGTCGGTCGCAGCGCCCGTCGTCATCGACGTGTCGGTGGCGGCGGTGTCGGTGGCGGCTTCTTCCTTCTTGCAGCCGACAGCCAGGATCGCGACTGCGAACAGCGCGATGAGGGTGAGAACGAGTGATTTCTTCATTTGTACTTTTTCTCCTCTAAAAATTCTTCAAGCCGATGGCCTGAATGCTTGTGATCATTTCGAACGAAACAACTGATTCGTCATCAGGGCTGCCCAGCTCACCTCGCCTTCGCAATTAGTCTGGAACCTGAATCTCGCGTGCGTTCAGACACACGATCAACCATTTGCAGTGTCTCGTTTTTGTGGGATTTACCGGGGGCACGCGAACCGCAGAAGCCGCTCGCGAGAGGGGTATATCATAGGAAGCCTGCCACCGATGTCAAGCCGGACCCCCTCGGCACCCCCATCTCCCGCCACCGCGATCACCAAAGATGTCGTCTCCTTTGACGGCACGCGCATCCTCTACGATCTCTACGACGCGCCCTCTCCGGTCGTGGTCCTGATCGTCCCCGGCTTCTGGCGCGATCGCCAGCATCCAGCCATGGTGCGCCTGGCGAGATTCGCAGTGGAACAGGGACATCGCGCCGCGATCGTCGACGTCCGCGGCCACGGCGACAGCGGCGGAACCTACGGCTTCAATCTGAACGAGCACCACGACGTGGCCGCCGTGGCGAACGATCTACTGCGCATCCCCACCCTCTCTTCGATCGTGCTGGTCGGCCTCTCGTACGGCGGCGCCATCGCAGTCTCGACGATCGCGCGTCATGCGCTGCCGGTGCGCGGACTGCTGCTCATCTCGCCCGTCGCCGATTTCGAGATGATCGTGCCGCGCATCAACCCATTCACGATCCACCGGCACATCGCGTTTTCGCAGGCGCTGAAGCGGCCGCGCTTCGCATGGCGCATCCGCCGCTCCGCGAAACTGCGCGCGCTCGACGATGTGAAAGATGTGCGCGTGCCGATCTGCTTCGTGCACGTGAAGGATGACTGGCTGATCGGCCACCGCCACTCGGTCGCGCTCTTCGAAAACGCGCGCGAGCCGAAGGAACTGCACATCCTCGACATCGTCGGGAACTACCACGCCGATCGGATCTTCTCCGAGGCGGGCGACGCGGTGGAACCGATCGTGCGGGACTTTCTCGCGCGCGTCACCGCGTAACGCACGCGCCGATGGCGCTCCTC
>DASSMK010000125.1:0-13680 GCA_035688915.1 Thermoanaerobaculia bacterium | reverse complement strand
GGCGGGGCTTGCCCCGCCGTTTCTCGCGCGAAAAAAAACGGCGGGGCAAGCCCCGCCGCTCCAACGTTCGATGCGAGAGTGCTTTTACGGCTTGCGCGCTTCGGTCTGATCGGGACGATCGGGCGAGCCGAAGGGGCCGGGATTCGTGACGAGCTTCTCGTCGATCGACAGGCCCGACGCGATCGATGACGGGATGTTGCCCGGCGCGTTGTCCGAGCATTCCATGTACATGATCGTGAGGTGTCGCGCGAACGGCGAGGCGCACGCTTCGGTGACGTGCGCGCGATACATCTGCGGGCTGCGTCCCGTCACGCGCTTGCCGTCGAGCAGCACGAAGAAGTATTCGATGTAATCGCCGTTCTCGAACTTCGGCAGCACGACGTGCGACATCTGCCCCATGTTGTCGCCGCGCACGGAGCACCAGTCGGTGGTGTTCACGCGTCGAAAGTACGCGCGCAGCTCACCTTTGCCGCTGATGCCGACGTTGAGCACGGGCGACTGGCCGCCGCGGATGCAGTCGACCACCGAGTGGCTGATGTTCTCCTGCTGCGCGTGCGCGGTGAGCGCCGTCGAGAGGGCGAAAGCGACGATGAGGGCTGCGCGTGTCATGGCGATCTCCAATTCTAGACGATTTCCGTCAAAATCCACGCTCGATGCGCGTCTGGTACTGCTCCACCTCTCGAGTCCGCTCGAGCGCCGGCAATGCCTTGGCGAGCAGAGTACGGGCCACTTTCAGCTCGCCCAACTCGAAGCGATTCACCGCTTCGTAGAACATGTGCAGCTCTTCGCCCGCGCGAAACGGCTGCGCTTTCGCGTAGGTTTTCGCAGATTCCGCGAACGCGGACGTGCGATTCAAACCCTTCGCTGCGGCGAGAAGATCCGCGCGCGAAAGATCCGCACGCTGCGCGATCTTCGCGTACGCCTCACGCGCCGCGAGCAAACGTCCTTCGTTCATCATCGACTCGGCTGCGGCGAGAACGGTGACCGTTGGAGCCTCGGCCCGCCGGTTTTGCGCGAGATCGTCGGCGGGCGAGGCGCCCGCCGCTCCAACACTCAGCGTGGTTGGCGAAACGCTCGCCACGCGCGCGACGGGCTGCGGCACGGAACGATGAAACGCGGGACTCTCGCCCGCGTCCGCCACGATCTTCTCGAACGCCGCGCGCGTCTGCGCATCGAGCGTCAGCCCCGCGTACGACGCTTGCGTGCGCTCGGCCTGCAGAAACTTCGCGGCTGCGGCGCGCGCATCGCTGGAACGTCCGAGCTTTTCGCTGGCCAGCGCGAGATGAATCTGCGCGGTCTGATACGCGGCCACGTCGTCGATGAGACCGAACGCCGCGATGCGAAGCTCCTTCACCGCAGCCTCCGCATTGCCCGTGCCCGCATCCTCGATGCCACGCCGCAGCATGTCCCGGTAAAAGGGATGCGCAGCCGGCGGCGCGGCTGTGGCGGCGACCGACGCGAGAAGCAGAACGGCAGCAAGGCGAAAGATTTTCACGACAGACCGATAAACCTTTTGAACTCAGTAAATAATCCGCGCCTCGGCGGAGCGGCTTCCGGCTCGGGATCAAACGGCAGCGGCCGGTCTTCAATCACGGCCAGCGGATTGTCGTACGTGAGCGCGTTCGTGAAGTCTTCGCCCGCCAGTTCACGCAGCGCATCCATGGCCGCTTTCGCGCGCGGCGGACGCTTGCTGGTGTTGTGCGAATCGGTGGCGACGATGTGCACCATGCCCGCTTTCAGCCACTCTTCCGCGACCTTGCGCGCCGTGTTGCCGAAGTCGCCGAGAAAACTGGCGGCGGTGATTTGCGTGCGGGCGCCGTGCTCGATCAGACGCGCCAGCAACTCTGGATGCGACTGGAACACGATGTTGCGCTCCGGATGCGCGATGATCGGCGTCCACCCTTCCAGCTGCAGGCGATAGAACGGCTGCTCGATGAGCGGCGGGATCGCATTCGACGCGAATTCGACCAGCACGTAATGTCCGCCCGCGAGCGGCACGATGCGATTACCCGCCGCCAATTCTTCGCAGATGTCGTGCGCGAAAAAGTATTCGGAGCCGAGGAGCAGGCGAGGGGAGTCGCCCACTTTTTCGCGCAGCGTGTCGAGCTTCTGCTTCAGCTCCGCCGGCGTGAACACCGGCCAGCGGCCGCGCAGCACATGCGGCGTGGCCACGATCGTGCCGACACCTTCGTCCGCCGCCATGCGGCAGAGATCGACTGCTTCCTCCCAGGAGTCCGGCCCGTCGTCGATGCCGGGAAGGCAGTGGTGGTGGAGGTCGATCACGACGCGCTACATCGATTTGGCGCGGGACCGCTTGTCTTCTTCCGCGGTCTCCTCGGTCACGTAATAGTCGTAGTAGCTCTTCCGATACGTGTAGCCGTACTGCTGGAGATTGAGGTTGTTGAGGATCGCGCCGAGCACGGGCACGTTCGCCTGCCGCAGACGTTCCGCGGAACGCTGCGCGAGCTCGCGCGGCGTCTGCCCGCCATGCACGGTGAGCACGATGCCGTCTGCATTCGCGCCGAGGACGACGGCGTCGGTGACGGCGAGGATGGGCGGCGAGTCGAAGATCACGAACGCGTACTTGCCGCGCACTTCTTCGATGAGGTGTTTCATTCGATCCGACGCGAGCAACTCGGAAGGATTCGGCGGAATCGGGCCGGAGAGTACGACCGAGAGGTGCGGCACTTCGGTCGGCTGGATGATGTCGTCGAGCGGAATGTTCGCGGCGAGATAGTTCACCAGGCCGAGGTTCATCTTGCCGCTGAAGACGCGCTGCAGGCGCGGGCGGCGGAGATCGGCGTCGACCAGCAGCACCGGCTTGCCCATCTGCGCGAGGACTGTCGCGAGATTCATCGACGTCGTTGTCTTGCCTTCGCGTGCGAAGGAGGAAGTGATGACGATGACTTTCGGCGAAGCCGCCGACGCCAGCAGCAGCGACGTGCGGAAGGCGCGATAGGCCTCGGCCACCGGCGAACGGCTGTCGGTGTGCGGAATGAGCTCGATACCGGTGGGACGCGGACCATCCGCTTCCACCGCGCGCAGCTTCGGCGTGGTGCGGCCGTAGCTGTAGCGGCTGCCGCCGCCGCGCAGTGATTCCGCCGCCGGGATGATGCCGAGCGAGGCGAACTTCGTGACGCGCTCCAGCTCTTCCGGCGTCTTGATCGAGCGATCCATGTACTCGAGGAAGAAGATCGTGGCCAGCCCGAGGATGATGCCGAGCGGGAAGGCGTTCTGGAGGTTCTTCTTCATCGAAACGTTGAAGCGTCCGCCGGGCAGCTGCGCGTGCTCGACCCAGTGCACGTTCGAGCTCGCGCTGCCGCGCAGGCGCGCCGCCACTTCGGTTTCGTTCAGCTGCTTCTGCAGCGTGGTGAGCAGCGTCTGCTTCGTTTCGATCTCGGAGCGAAGATCGGTGTAGCCCGCCGCGCTCGCGTTCACCTGCTGCGTTTCGTGCTTCTGCGCGTTCAGCGCGGAGCGCGTCGATTCTTCACGCGACTGCGCGGCTGTCCACGACGCGCGGGCGGCGTCGCGCGCCTTTTCCCACGCCTGCCGTGCTGCTGCGTCGCGCGCCTGCCGCGTCTTCTCGATCTGGCCGCTCAACTGCTGCATGGCCGGATGTCCCGGCAGCAGCGTGCGCAGCTTTTCGTTGTAGTCGCGCTGCAGACGCGAGAGCTCGTCGGAGAACCGCGCCACGATTGGATCGTTGGCGGTGATGGCCTCGGGCGTGCTGCGCATCACCGATTCGTACTCCGCGCGCTTCTGGATGGTCTCGTTCTGCGCCGAGGTGAGGTCGGCGTTCAACTGCAGCAGGCGCTGCACGGTGATGGTGTTGCCGCTCGAATCGACGCTGACGATGTCTTTCGATTCGCCGTAGCGCTGCAGTTGCTGGCGCGAGACCTCGAGATCCGCTTTCACGGCGGTGATCTGCCGCGCCAGGTATTCGCTCGCCTGCCGCACGGTATCGAGCTTCTTCTCGATGTTCATGCGCACGAACGACTCGCCCCAGCCTTCGGCGACCTTCTGCGCGAGCCGCGGCGTGGCGGCGATGGCGGAGATCTCGACGATGGACGTGTTGCGCACCGCCTGTACCTCGATGCTGCCGAGGAGCGAGGAGGCCATGTTGTCGCGAATCTGGCGGACTTCTTCGGGAGACTTGCCGGCGATGCCCGCGGGATAAAAATCGGGATCGCTCAGCAGCTTGTGCTCGTCGATCACGCGTTGCGCGAGGCCGCGGCTTTTGAGCAGCACGTACTGCGTCTGCAGGAACTCCTGATCGGACGCCTGGATCCCGAAGAGATCCTCCAGCGTCATCTGATTCGGATTATCGCGCTCGATCTGAATCTGGATCGCGCCGCGGTACAGCGGCTTGGCGAAGTAGCTCACCAGGAACGTACCGAGCATCACCACGACCAGGATCGACACCGCGATCGGCCACCGCTTGCGGATGATCGACCAGTAGTGGGAAAGATGAATTTCCTGGTGAGTATTGAGATCCATGTACCGTCCGGAGAACGAAGAACGCGATCAGAATATGCTTTCTTCGATGACGACGGTATCGTTGTCGTGCAGAACGACGTCGGCTTTCTTCCCTTTGATGATGTCGCGGAAGTTCACTTTCACCGTCTGCTGCTTCCCTTCCACCATCCGCTTGAGGATGACGGTTTTGGCCGCGCGATCGGTCGGACCACCTGCATCGGCAATGGCCTGGAGCAACGTCGGAGTCTGCGAGCTGCGGAACTGCACCTTGCCCGGACGGCTCACTTCACCCATCACATAAATGGAGATCGGCGCGTCCGCCGGCACGTTCACGAGATCGTTCGGCGCGAGCGGGATGTTCAGGTCGGAGTTGCCGTTGACCAGCAGGTCTTCGACGTTGATGCTCAGACGCTCAGTGAGGCCGTTGGTCGACGCGCGCACGACGTACAGCTCGGTGCCGGCCGTACCGGTCAGACCGCCCGCCTGCGTCAGCGCCTGAATGAGAGTCATGTTGCCGGCGGCGCCGATGCGTCCCGGATGCTGCACGGCGCCGAGAACCGAGATCGGCTTGCTGCCGAGCTCCGCTACCTGCACGGAGATCGTGGCCTTGGTGATGAAGCTCGCTTCGAGCACAGACTTCAGCTTCGCTTCGATCTGCGGCGGCGTGAGGCCGGCGACGGCGAGCTTGCCGATGACGTTCAGGATCACGGTGCCGTCATCGCTGACCGCGACTCTCCCGCCGATGGTCGGATCCTCGAGCACTTTGATGTCGAGGACGTCGCGCGGACCGATCGCGATATCGGAAGTGATGAGCGGAAGATCCTGAGCCGGCGCGCCGAACGCGGCCAGCACGAAGATCAGGGTCAGGATGATGGTTTTCGTCATTGATTTCCCTGGACGGAGTCCCCTGGACGATCAGCACAGTCCGCCGGACCTCTTGCGAGGTCCGGCGCACACGATTTGTTTTCCCTGACTTGGACCGGCGAGGACTCTATGTCTTCGACCGTGACTCGGGTGTCACTCTGCATATCAGACCGTCGTGAAACGGCGATCGTTTACGCGAAAGTTATTTTGACCGAGTTGTTATGGCGTAAACGACAAATCGACGATCAGTCGTATTCCATCGTCCTCGTCGCCCGCAAACGTCGACCTGCGTTGGTAATAGCCAACGTCGAAGCCGCCGCGCCAGTGATGGAGAGCGTAGCGCCAGCCGAGGGCGTGGAACTGGATGGTGTCGCGGCGAATGTGACCGGAGACCGGAACGTCGTAATCGTCGCGCTCGCCGTTCGACGTCGCGCGCAGCGTCAGCCGGTTCGTGGCCGCGTACTCGTACGTCGCGCTGGCGCGCGTGAGGATGTAGTAGTTGTTGTTCGCCATCAGCGTGAAATCGGAGTCGCGCTGCAGCGTCGCCGCCAGGCTCTTTTTCTTCCCCTCAATGCTGGCTGTGAGCTCGCCGAATACGCCGCTGTAGTCGTGCTGCGCCGGATCGTCGAACGTCAGCCGCGCTGGTCCTGCCTCAGCGCTGAGGCCCCAGCGCGTCCCGCGGAAGCGGAAGCCTGCCGCGCCGTACGTGCGCTCGCTGTTTTTGTACCCGGCGTTGTGGAAGTCATATTTGGCGTGCTCGCCGGCGAAGTAAAGCGACGTGTGCGGGAAAGTCTTGTGGTTCAGCGAAACGCGCTCGCGCGTGGTGTCGCGGTCGTACAGCTCGACGGGGATGTTCGACGGCTGCAGCCGGTTGCGGCGCGGATAGGTGAGCTGAGCGAGACTCGCTTCGAAGAGGAGGCTGGTGCGGCTCGAGTATTTCAGCTCACCGTTCAAGCCCGTCTCCGTCTCGCGCGCGGTGACGAGGCGGTTGATGTCGCCGGCGCGCGCGCGGAGCGCATCGGCGCGCTGCACGTAACCGTCGAGATAGAGGTGATTGAAGAGGAACTGCGCGTCGGCGCGCGCGTTGTACATGAACTGGCCGCGGCGGTCGCCGTTCGAGATCCAGGCGTAGCCCGGATTGAATTCAGCCGAGAGCGCGACTTTCTTGTGAGGGACGAAGTAAAGCTTCTGCGGCGCTTCGACGGCCACGCTCAGCCCGCCGCCGGTATCGCCGGTGGGAACGTAGAAGCTCTGGCTGTAGCCGATGTCCGCCAGGCGGATGCGCGAGAGCAGATACCACTCGCCGGAATGCGCGTTCGCCTTCTGCAGATCGGCGGCAAGGCGTTTGGAAGCGTCGAGCGCCGGATCGCGGTCGCGATCGACGACTGGCGTCTGCGCCACGAGAACGGTCGGGATCGCCAACGACAGCAGCGCTGTCAATAAGCGACGGAAAGACTTACCACCCACTGTCACCCCCCTCGTAAGCCGCTGAAGCTGCGGAAGTTTAGCACGCGTCCTGCAACGCAACCGCTCGCCTTCCCGATAGAATGCCGCGACACATGCACGGCAGCGTTCGCTGGATCTGGGCAGACAGGCTCTGTCTGGCGCTTCTTTACGTCTGGCTGATCTGGCTGCCGTTGCCGTTCGGATCGAATGTACCGGGCGCGTTTCTACCGTTGGTCGCGACGCCGCTCGCGCTTTGCGCCGCCGCTTCCACCATCCGTCTTCTCGCCACGCGCCATCGCGCCACGATGCCGCAGATGACGCGCGCGTGGGCGATCTGGAGTTGCGGCGCCGCGCTGCTCCTCCTCGCGATTCTGCTGCAGCTCATCCCGCTGCCCGCGCCGCTCCTCCGGCTGCTGTCACCCGAATCGCAAACCATCTGGTCGGCCGCAACGAACGTCGCACACCTCGGCGGCGTCGCCGTTTCTTCCGCGCATCCGATCAGCGTCGATCCTCCAGCCACGGCGCTGGAATGGTTCCGTCTCGCTGCGCTCGTCGCGGCGTTCCAGACCGCCGTGCTGCTGGTGCGCACGCACACGCGGCGGATGGTGCTGGCGATGATCATCTGCGCGACGGCTTTGTTCGAGCTGTTCTACGGCGTGCGCGCCGCCGCGCTGCACCGCTACGCGATCTGGGGTTGGGAAAACAAACTGATCTTCAATCGCGTGACCGGCACGTTCGTCAATCCGAATCACTTCGCGCACTACGTCGCGCTGGCGTTGCCGCTCGCGCTCTTCATCGGGGCGATGGCGTGGTACGAGTCGGCGCCGGCGGGCACTCCGTTTTTCCGCCGGCTGGTGCGCATGTTCGAATCGCGCCTCGTGCCGTTCGGCGGCGCAGTGGTGACGGTGGTCGGCTGCCTCGCCGCCATTCTCCTCGCGCAATCGCGCGGCGCGCTGCTCGCCGCCGCGGCGGGCGTGCTCGTGACCGGCAGTCTCTTTCCCGGTGGCCGCGTCTGGCGCGTGGCCTTCGCCCTCGTCGCCGGCCTGCTCGTTCTCGGCGGACTGATCGCTCTCCTCGGCCCCGAGCGCACCATCGAACGTTTCAAGCCGAACGATTCGGAGCAATCGACGTTCGTCGGACGACGCATCGGCTTCGAAGCGGCGGCGCGCATCTGGAGCCGCTTTTCGATTTTCGGCAGCGGCGCGGGCACGTTCGAGCGCGTGGTGTCGATGGAGCAACGCGAAGACGTGGGCAAGACGTATCACCGCGCGCACAACGACTACATGGAGCTCGCCGCGACGACCGGCTCCCTCGGCATCGTGATCGCGCTGGTCACCCTCGCCGGCGGCTACGCGGCGCTGGTGAGAATGACCATCGGCAAAGAGTCGGGAGATCTGATTCGCGCGCGACGCGTCTATCAGGCGGCAGCGCTGGCGAGCCTCACCATCGCCATGGTCCATTCGCTGTACGACTTCAACTTCTTCATCCCCGCCAATCCGGCCACGCTGGCGGTGATCGTCGGCGCCGCCGTGGCGTCACTCGATCACGACAAACGGACGCGCCGCTCGAGCTGATTGCGCGTGCGTGGATTGGCGAGCCGCACGTCGATGCGATGGAACGCCGGCGCGTCCCCGAGGTCGATCTGGAACATGCGCTTCCCGCGCACTTCGCCTTCTTCGACCAGCACGTCGTCGACGTAGATCTCGACGTACGGCGCCACGTCGTCGCTCTGCACGACTTCCAGCGGCAGCGCGAACGATGCGGCATACACGACGGCGCTGGCGCGCGCACAGATCTCACGCGGGACACAGAAACCGCTCCAATCGCCCGGCTTCGCATACGCATTCGCCAACGCCGCGCGTGCGCGCTTCGCGCCCGCGTCATTGCCGAGAATCGCCGCGGTCTCCATCTCCGCGCGCAATGCTTCGGCGTTCATCCCGCCTTCCGCGGCGCGGATGACGTACGCGGTGGCGAGATGCGCGTCGTGCTGCTGCGCTTCGACGACCGCGCGATCGGCAAAGTAGCGCGTCCAGCGGCGCGACTCGCGCGTAGTGCGCGTCATCTCCAGCTCCGTCGCCGTGGCGCGATCGTCGAGCTGCAGCGCGAGCCGCGCACGCAGCGCATCATCGGTAGCATCGGAACGAATCACGGTTTCGAGTCCGTCGAGCGGCGTGAGGTCGTGCTCGAGCGCGTACTCCAGCAATGGCTCGAACGCATTGCCATTCGCCGGCGCCGAAGCGAGCGGACGCTCGTGCAACAGCGCGAGGTAGCGGCGCATGAGCGGTTCGTCTTTCGTGTCGTACAGCTTGATCGGCAGCGCATTCGACAGCTCGGCCGGATCGAGCTCCGGCGCACGCGCGATGAAGTTCGTGAGCTGCTTCGCGCGCACGATCTCACGCAGCTGCCGGTACTGCTCGAAGTTGCCGTTCGCCACGGCGAGATCGCGCAGCGATTCGTACGCTTCGATCGTGCCGGGATTGGCGCGGCGGAAGATCGTCAGATCGCCCGTGAGATTCCAAAGCGGGCGGTAGACGACGAAGAAAAGTTTCGGATCGCGCAGCAGCGGCGCCGCGGCGGCAATCACGTCGCGCCGCTCCGCATCCGACAGCTCGTACCAATGAAACATGCCGGCGCGGACGTAGCCGAGGTTGGGGTTGGGGCGGCGCGGCGCGAGGTAGCTGGCCAGCGCGTGCGACGCGTTCCAGACGCGGACGCGCGACGGCAGTTCCGAATCGAGCGCGTCGTCTGCGAGCTTGCTGGCGGCAATCCAGTCCGCAGGATGCTTTGCAATCCACCGCGTCAATCCGGCGGTCTCTTTCGGACGCTGCGCGAGCGCGAGGTCGCGATTCAAGAGAAAGACGAGCAGCGCGAGCGCGGCGACGCCGGCTTGAATCGCAAGCAGGAGCGATCGGCGCCGCCGCGTCATCGCGACGCATCCTCCAGCACGCGCTCCCACGCCGCGAGCGCGCGCTCCGGCGCGAAATGCGCGAGGTAGGCGTCACGGCCGCGGCGTCCCATCGCTGCGGCGCGTTGCGGGTCGTTTGCCAGCTCGCGAATCGCAGTTGCCAGCGCGTTCGCATCACCCGGCGGCACCACGATTCCGCAGTCGAAGCGCTTCACGATGCGCGCGATCTCGCCGTCGTCATCGCCGATAAAAATCAGCGGCCGCGCCACCGCCAGGATGCCGTACGCCTTGCTCGGCACGACCAGCCCTTCCACCTGCGGCTGCGCGGAGACGAGATGCACGTCCGCGGCGGAAAGACTTTCGCTCAACCGTTCGCGCGGCTGATATGGCTGGAACGATGCGTTCGCGCCGGCCGCGCGCTTCACGGCTTCGAGCCTCGCGCCGCCGCCGATGAAGAGAAAGCGAATGTCCTCGCCGCTCTGCTGCATCGCGCCCGCGATCGCATCGAACTCGTGCACGCGACCGAGGTTGCCGGAGTAGCCAACGACGAACGATTCGCCGAGGTTCCACTCACGCCGCAGCGCGTTCTCCTCGCGCGCGATCGGATGCAGCGAAGCCTCGGCCCAGTTATGGATCACGACCGCGCGCTCCACGCGTTGCGCCATGCGATCGCCGAGAACGACGTTGGCGCGGGCACGGCGGAGCGACCAGTCGCGCAGCGTGCGCAACATGCGCGGCACGCGGATGCCGAGGGCGGTGGCGACTTCCGGGAAGAGATCCTGCAGCCAGTTCACGACATGCTTCGACGCGAGCGTGGCAATCACGGAGAGCAGCGGCGGATCGGTCATGGCGATGACCACCGCATCGCGCCGTTTGGCGATGGCGAAAAATGCGGAGAGATAGAACGTCAGGTAATCGATCGCACGCCCCGGCAGAAACGCACGGCCGAAGCGCGTCGTGGCCAGGCGCGTCACGCGCACGCCATGGATCGTCTCGTGCTTCGGCAAACGCGCCGCCGCGTCGTCGTAGCGCTGCCGGCTGGCGATGGCTTCCACCTGCCATCCGCGCGCCGCGAGATGGAAGGCCAGGTCCGATGCAATCTGACTTGTTGCAGAATGATCGGGATGGAAGTAGCGATTCACGAAAACAACGCGCGCCATCGTAGAGTCGTAGAGTCTCAGAGCCGTCGAGTCTCGGAGTCTCTCAGCCCGCCGATGGTCTCATAGCCGCTCTGCGACTCTGCGACTCTGTGATTCGGAGACTCCACAAAAACGCATGATCATTCTCGGGATCAACGCACATCACGCCGACGCTTCCGCCTGCACCGTCGTCGACGGAAAGCTCGTCGCCGCGGCGGAGGAAGAACGCTTCCGCCGCATCAAACATTGGGCGGGCTTTCCTTCCGCCGCCATCCAGTACTGTCTGCGCGAAGCAGGACTCGATTCGATCAACGGCGTCGATCACGTCGCCGTGAATCGCGATCCGAATGCCCGCCTTCTCCAGCGCGCCAAGTTCCTGGCCCTGAAGCGGCCATCACTCGGCGCCATCAAACGGCGCCTGGAAAATCGCGCCAAGATTCGCGATCTGCACGGCGAACTGACCGAGACGTTCAAGGTCGATTCGCTGAAGCCGCGGCTGCACAACGTGGAGCATCACCGCGCGCATCTGGCGTCGTCGTTTTTCGTCGCGCCGTTCGAGGATGCGGCCATTCTCTCCATCGACGGCTTCGGCGATTTCGTCAGCTGCATGTGGGCGCGCGCGGCCGGCAATCACATCGAAGTGATGGGCGAGATCGGCTTCCCCCACTCCCTCGGCATCTTCTACACCGCCCTCACGCAATTCCTCGGCTTTCCGCATTACGGCGACGAATACAAAGTGATGGGACTCGCGCCGTACGGCGAGCCGAAATACATGGACGTGATGCGCGACATCGTGCGCGTCGAGAAGGGCGAGTTCCGCCTCAACACCGACTACTTCACGCATCACACGCTCGGCCTGGACATGGTTTGGCAAGGCGGTTCGCCCGCCATCGGCCCCGTGTTTTCGGAGAAGCTGATCGAGAAGCTCGGTCCTGTGCGCACGGGCGACGAGCCGGTCGAGCAGAAGCACAAAGACATCGCCGCGTCGATGCAGGCGATGTTCGAAGAAGCGTATTTCGCGCTGGCCAATCACCTGTGGGAGGAGACGCGCAATCCGCGACTCTGCATCGCCGGCGGCTGCGGCTACAACAGCGTGGCGAACGGTCTCGTCTTCGATCGCTCGCCGTTCCGCGATCTCTACATTCAGGCGGCTGCGGGCGACGCGGGCGGCGCGATCGGCGCGGCGTACTGGGTCTGGAACGAAGAGCTGAAGCAGCCGCGCAGCTTCGTGATGGATCACGCGTACTGGGGACCGGAGTACAGCGACGACGCGGTCGATCGCGCGGTGCTGGCGCGGCGGCCGGATCTCGAAGAGGCACGCTGCGTCGTCCATCGCGTGAAGAACGAGCGCGAGCTCTGCGCGCGCACCGCCGAACAGGTCGCGGCGGGCAACGTGGTCGGCTGGTTCCAGGGCCGCATGGAGTGGGGCCCGCGCGCCCTCGGCAATCGCTCCATCGTTTGCGATCCGCGCCGCGCCGACATGAAGCACATCCTGAACGCGAAGATCAAACGCCGCGAATCGTTCCGGCCGTTCGCGCCGTCGGTGATCCGCGAGTCGGTCGGCGACTGGTTCGAGACCGATTACGACGTGCCATTCATGCTGCAGGTCTATCAAATCCGCGAAGAGAAGCGCGCGCAGATTCCGGCCGTGACGCACGTGAACGGCTCGGGCAGATTGCAGTCGGTGACGCGCGAGCAGAACCCGCGCTACTACGCGCTGATCGAAGCGTTCCGCGACGTCACCGGCGTGCCGATCGTGCTCAACACGTCGTTCAATGAGAACGAGCCGGTGGTGAACACGCCGACCGAAGCGCTGGACTGTTTTCTGAGGACGAAGATGGATCTGCTGGTCATGGGTGACCTGATGATCCAGCGAATGGAATGACGCCGCTCGCGCTCTTCGGGGATCGCAACGTGCTGCCTGCGCTGCACGTGGCCCTTGCGTCGACGCTGCACAGCTGGACCGGGCCGGAGCCGCTCGAGATTCATCTCTTTCATCGCGGCCTGCACGCCGGCGATCTCGCTCTTCTGCAGAAGACGTTGTCGATGGCGGAACGGCCGGCGCGCTTTCACGAGGCGGTCTTCGACATCACGCGCGTCGCGCACTGGCGCACGCTGTACGGCAGCGCGATGCCGTACGGCCGGCTCTTCCTGCCGCAACTGCTGCCGCAGCACGATGAGGTGATCTACCTCGACGCCGACGTCGTCGTGGACATGGACATTCTGAAGCTCCGTCCGGAGACGGTCGAGTTGGTGGCGGCGATGCCGGCCTGGGATTTCGATCACTCGCAGGACGCGCAGCTGGCCGCCGAATTCGGCATCGCCGGGACGGAGACGTACTACCACTCCGGCGCGCTGGTGGTGCGGCTCGATCAGTGGCGCGCGGAGAACCTCTTGGCGCGCTGTCTCGAGTTCGGCGATCGCTACAGCGACCGGCTGCGCTCGCACGATCAGACCATTCTGAACATCGTCTGCCGCGGCCGCATCACGCCCATTCCGCCGCCGCTCACGACGCATCTCTATCCCACGGCACTTCGCGACGAAACGTATCCCGCCGAAAGCATCCGCAACTTCTGCGGCTCTCCCAAACCATTCGATCCCCTCGGCAACGTGCTCAACTCGCACTACTCGCTGTTCGAGCAGTGGATCTCGCGCACCGCGCTCGCGGGCTGGACGCCGAACAATTACGAGCAGCTCGCGAATGTGCGGCGCAATTTGCGATTGCTGCCTCCGATGGTTTCGACCGCGGCGCGCATGCTGCGCAATGTGTTCCGGCGCTAGGAGCCACCGTTGGAGCGGCGGGGCTTGCCCCGCCGGGTTGGCCTCGAGAACGTCGGCGGGGCAAGCCCC
>DASSMK010000124.1:0-11342 GCA_035688915.1 Thermoanaerobaculia bacterium | reverse complement strand
CGCACTTCTCGGTGAGCGCACCGGCGAACGTGACGAACGGCACGCCGTTCAACGTCACGGTCACGGCGCTCGACGCAAGCAACGCAGTCGTCACCGGCTACACCGGCACGGTCCACTTCACCAGCAGCTCCACCGGCACGTTGCCGGCTGACTCCACACTCACCAACGGCACGGGCACGTTCAGCGTCACGCTGACGACGAACGGCGCGCAGTCGATCACCGCTGCCGACGGCTCGATCAACGGCAGCGCGAACGTAACTGTCGATCCGGCTGCGCAGGTGGCGACGCACTTCTCGGTAAGCGCTCCGGCCAACGTGACGAACGGCACGTCGTTCAACATCACGGTCACCGCGCTCGACGCGAGCAACGCGGTCGTCACCGGCTACATCGGCACCGTTCACTTCACGAGCAGCTCGACCGGCACGTTGCCGGCTGACTCCACGCTCACGAATGGCACGGGCACGTTCAGTGTCACGCTGACGACGAACGGCGCGCAGTCCATCACCGCCGCCGACGGCAGCATCACCGGCAGCGCGAACGTGACCGTCGATCCGGTCGCGCAGGTGGCGACGCACTTCAGCGTCAGCGCACCGGCGAACGTCACGAACGGCACGCCGTTCAACATCACGGTCACCGCGCTCGACGCGAGCAACGCAGTCGTGACCGGCTACACCGGCACGGTGCACTTCACGTCATCCTCGGCAGGCACGCTGCCGGCGGATTCCACGCTCACGAATGGCACCGGCACGTTCAGCGTCACGCTGACCACAAACGGCGCACAGTCGATCACGGCCGCCGACGGTTCGATCAACGGCAGCGCGAACGTGACTGTCGACCCGGCGGCGCAGGTCGCGACGCACTTCAGCGTGAGCGCTCCGGCGAACGTGACGAACGGCACGCCGTTCAACGTCACGGTCACCGCGCTCGACGCGAGCAATGCCGTCGTCACCGGCTACACCGGCACCGTCCACTTCACCAGCAGCTCCACCGGCACACTGCCCGCTGACTCCACACTCACCAACGGCACCGGCACGTTCAGCGTGACGCTGACGACGAACGGCGCGCAGTCGATCACGGCCGCCGACGGCTCGATCACCGGCAGCGCGAACCTCACCGTCGATCCGGCCGCGCAGGTGGCGACGCACTTCTCCGTCTCCGCTCCGGCCAACGTCACCGCGGGCACGCCGTTCAACGTCACGGTCACTGCGCTCGACGCGAGCAACGCGGTCGTCACCGGCTACGCCGGCACGGTGCACTTCTCCAGCACCGGCACCGCCACGCTGCCCGCCGACTCCACGCTCACGAACGGCACCGGCACGTTCAGCGTCACGCTGAACGCGAGCGGCACGCAGACCATCACCGCCGCCGACGGCTCCATCAGCGGCTCCGCCATCGTCAGCGCGGATTGCGCGGCTGCCGCCACCACCACCATCACCACTTCCTCCAACGTCTGCGCCGGCTCCACCGGCAACTCCGCCAGCGTCAACGTTCCGGGCGCCACCGGCTATCAGTGGACGGTCACGAACGGCGTCATCACCTCCGGTGCCGGCACCGCTTCGATCACCTACACCGCTGGCGTCTCCGGCAGCGTCATCGTCTCCGTCGCCGCGACCGGCAACACCGGCTGCGCAATCGCGAACGGCCAGTCCACCGTCACGATCCACGCGGCGCCGACGGCCACGCTCCCGGCCACGCTGCAGACGTGCGCAGATGTCGCGGTCTCCATCCACGCCACGTTCACCGGCGTCGCTCCGTTCACCGTGCACTGGTCAGACGGCGTCGTGCAGACCTCGCCGTCGAACGCGCTCGATCGCGAAGTGACGCTCTCCGCGTCGACGTCGCTGCGCATCGATAGCGTCTCGGACGCCACGTCGTGCGTCTCGTCCGGTCCGTCGAACTACGTCGACATCTCGGTCACGACCGCGCCGCACTTTGTCAGCCAGCCGCCGCACGTGACGCAGATTCACGCCGGTGAAACCGCCACGCTGCACGCGCTCGCCGATCGCTCCGACGTGCTCTACACCTGGTACGAAGGTCTCTCCGGCGACACGTCGCATCCGGTGGGCACGCATTCGCCCAACTTCACGACGCCGGTGCTCACGCATCCCACGCAGTACTGGGTGCGCATCTCCGGTCTCTGCGGCGACGCCGATTCCGACACCGCCCTGGTCGTGATCACGGGACCGGGCAAGCGCCGCGCGGCCGGCCACTAGTCAGCAACGCAGCACAAAACAAAACGCCCTCTCTCGCGAAAGCGGGAGAGGGCGTTCGTGTTTCAGGCGGAAGCGATCAGCCCATGCTGACGAGGAAGCCGCAGGTGCCCGCCAGCGTGGCCACGATGCAGCCGCCGATCAGCAGGCCGCGCGCAAAGTCGGGATGCGCGCGGCGCAAGATCGCCCAGGCGAGCACGTAGAGCGAGACGCCCGCCGCGAGACCGACGGTCAGCCCGATCACGGGATGCGTGGCTTGCCCGGTGGCCCAGCCGAGGACGCCGGCGATGGTGCCGACGATGAGGCCGGAGACGAGGGATGTGACCACGCCTCCGATCACCGCGCCCCACGACACGCGGCGATCCATAGGCGGCGCCGCGTTCGGAACAATCACGTGAGGTTCATTCAGATCCGGTTCATTCACGTCCACGTTCACTCCCACGCTCGCGCCACCGACGCACGCAGCGGCGCGAGGCGCGTCGCTTCGAGGTCGTCGCGATAAAACATGTTGTACGTATCGAACGGAATGATCCGCCCGTCGGGATGCGCGATGTGGATGCACGACTTCTTCACCGAGCGCAGATCGAACGACTGCGCGTCGATGAACTCGAGGATCAGCACGCGAAAGATGTTCGCGTAGCCGACCGACTCCGGCACCGCCGCCTTCGGGATGCAGCAGAGCAGATCTTTCAATCGCGACGGCTGCGTCTCCGCGCCGATGCCGGTCGTGAAGAGCCGGATGAACGAATCGCGAATGGATGCATCGCGTTCGAAGACGATCGTGTTGCGGCCGCCGTCGATCAGCGCCGAGCGATCGATCAATGACGTGAGCGGAATGACGGTCTCGCCATCTTTGAACGCGTAGCCCATGCAAAGCGCATCGGGATGACACGGCACCGGAATCAGATCCTCCGCCGCGAACACCGTCGATTGTTCCAGCACCTTCCGCCGCACCTCGGCCAGCGTCAGCCGGTTCGTGGCGTCGTTGTAGCCGTCGAGCCGACCCGCCGCCTGCACCGGCTGGAACGTCACGCCGCGCACGCACGGCTGCTTCAGCGCGAAGTCGATGATCGCGCCGATCTCGTGATCGTTCACGTCCTTCTGCAGTGTCACCACGAGCGTCGTGGAGAGATTCAGCGCGTTCAGCCGCTCCAGCGCGCGCATGCGCACGTCGTGCAGATCGGCGCCGCGCAGAATTTCCAGCGGCCTCGATTCGAGCGAATCGAATTGCAGATAGATCTCGAACGCCGGCAGGTACGTGGCGAGCCGTTTCGCAAACTCCGCGTCGCGCGCGATGCGCACGCCGTTCGTATTCACCATCAGATGCTTGATCGGCCGCCGCTTCGCTGCGTCGAGGATCTCGAAGAACTGCGGATGGATGGTCGGCTCGCCGCCCGAGATCTGCACGATGTCGGGCTCCTGCTCGTTCGCGATCACGGCGTCGAGCATCTTCTCGATCGTCTCCAGCGAACGATGCGAATGCCGTTCAGGACCGCTCGCCGCGTAGCACACGGGGCAACGCAAATTGCACGCGTCGGTCACTTCGATGAGCGTCAGGCAGCTGTGCTGTTCGTGATCGGGGCAGAGGCCGCAGTCGTACGGGCAGCCGGAGTGGATCGGCGTGTTGCGCCGGTACGGCATCTCCGGCTTCTTGATGTACACCTCGCGGCACTGCCGGTAGTACTCGACGTCGTCGGAGATCAGCACGCGCTCGTTGCCGTGCGCGAAGCAATGCTTGTCGAGAAAAACGCGCGACTCCTCGAACACGATCTTCGCGTCGATGCGCCGGTAGCACGTCGAGCAGATCGAAACCGCGGCGTCGTAGAACAGATACGGGCGAGTGAGAGTGGTCATGCCGTCACCTTCGTCGGGATTGCGATACGCCGCGCGAAATGCGCGGCGTAGTACGTCAGGCCGGCGACGCAGGCCCACTGGATGGCGGAGAGCCCGCCGAAGATCGGCACCGGAAACGGCTTGATGAAATCGACCGCCAGGCGGAACGCGAGATAGCCGCTCAGAAAGATCTTGAAGCGATCGCCTGATGCGAATGCCGCGCGCTGTTCGAGCAGCAACAACGCGGCGCCGAACAGCAGCAGGAACGCGATCTCGTACAGCGCCACCGGATGGCGCCGCACGGGATCGCCCATCGCGATCGCCCACGGCAGACTGCTCGGATTGCCCGCGGTGTGATCCGCGGGACCGGCCAGGAAGCAGCCGATGCGGCCGATGGACATCGCGGTGATCAGCGGAAAGACGAACAGATCGCCCGTGCTGCTGCGGATGCCGCGCACCTTCTTTACGAGCTCCACGCCGATCCAGCCGCCGAGGAGGCCGCCGACGATGGTTTTGCCATGGAGGATTTGGTTGATAGGCACGCCCGGCTCGCCGAGCCACCACAGCAGCCGCGCGCCGGTGGCCGCGCCGATCGCGGCGCCGATGATCACGTCCAGACGCGCGCGATCGGAGACGGTATCGCCGCGGCGCGCGCGCAGCCAGGAGTAGAGGAGCACGCCGACAAAGTAGCCGGTGAGCTCGAGCGCGTTGTGCAGAATCATCGGACGGCCGTAAGAATAGCAGCTTGCTTCAGCTCGCCTGTCGGCGCGATGATGCCGGGCATGCTGCGAAAAATCGCGTTCGCGTCCGGCCTCGTGCTGCTCTTCTCGGTCGGCCTCTTCACGACGAACGGCTGCGGCGGCGGAAGCGGCTCGATGTATGCATCGGAGCTGCAGGGGCGCGTGACCGACGCCGAGAGCGGTGCGCCGATCGCCGGCGTCGCGGTGTGGATCGGCCACTCCGATGACATCACGGACGAGGACGGCCAGTACGAGCTGACCTCGCTCTACACGGCCACGCAGACGCTGCACGCGCGCCGCGACGGCTATCGCGAATTGGCGGCCGACATTCCTTTGCACAGCGGCATGAACCACTTCGACATCGCGATGCGCCGGCAGTAGTTTCTGCGCGCCGCCGCTCGGCCCGGCACGACAACTGCCCTACGCCTGCGGGCACTAGCCAAGCCTCGCGAAGCTCGTAGTAGCATTCGCGCTCCAGACCACGGGACAGGAGGTCGCTTTGAAGATTCTTTGCTTTGCCGCGTTGTCATTCACTCTGTTGGCGTGCGCGCCGAACGGAGGAAGCGACAGCGCCAGCACCAACACGGAGGCCTCAGCCACCGCGTCCAGCGAAACGGGCGCACCGGCTGCCACCGAGACCACCGCCACGACGGCGGAAGCCGCAACGCCAGCCAATCAGGAGAAGCCGATGAGCGAATACGAAAACAAAGTTGCCGTTCTGCACACCACGCAGGGCGACATCACCCTCCGTTTCTTCCCCGACGTCGCCCCGAATCATGTGAAGAACTTCATCGACCTCGCGCAGAAGGGCTTCTACAACGGCACGAAGTTCCATCGCGTCATCCCCGACTTCATGATCCAGGGCGGCGATCCGAACACGATCAACGGCGATCCCTCGACGTGGGGCATGGGCGGCAACGGCAACAACTACGTGAAGGCCGAGTTCAGCGATCGCCCGCACAAGCGCGGCACGCTCTCCATGGCCCGCGCGAACGATCCGAACAGCGCCTCGTCGCAGTTTTTCATCTGCGTGAAAGACGCCTCGTTCCTCGATCGCCAGTACAGCGTCTTCGGCGAAGTGGTGCAGGGCATGGACGTGGCCGACAAGATCGTGAACACGCCGCGCGACCGCAACGATCGTCCGAACACGCCGACCACCATCACCTCGATCGACATCCGCCCCGCCACGGACGCGGAAAAATCCTCGGCCGCCCAGTGAGTGAGCTTCCCGCCGAAGCGGCGGCATTTGTCCGCGAGTGGCTGGGCGACGGTTGGAGCGCGCGGCCGCTCGCGGGCGACGCGTCGGTCCGCGCGTACTACCGCGTCACGGCGCCGGACGGGAAGACGTACATCCTGGCGTATTACCCCGAGGAGGTGCGTGGGCAGCTGCGGCGCTTCCTCGGCGCGTACGAAGCGGTCTCGCCACACAGCAGTATCCCCGAGGTGCTGCAGCATTGCGAGATTGCGGTGCTGCAGCACGACGTCGGCGATCGCACGCTCTTCGATGTGCTGCACGACGATCGCGAAGAAGGCGTGCGTCTCTATCGCGAGGCCGTGCGCCTGCTCGCGACATTTCAGAAAGCGGCGTCGGAGCTGAATCCGCCGTTCACCGCGGAGTTCTTCTTCTCCGAGCTGCAGATGGCGCGCGAGTTCTACGTCGAGAAGTTGATGGCGGCGGACGGCGCTGCGCTGGAACCGCTGCTGAAATCGCTCAGCGATAAAGTGGCGCAGCATCCCTACGTTTTATGTCACCGCGATTTTCACGGACAAAATCTACATCTTTTTAATGATGCTCTTTATTTGATCGACTATCAGGATCTCAGAATGGGGCCTGACACGTACGATCTGGCGTCGCTGCTGCGCGACCGCGCGGTGGCGCGCATCATCGGCGACGAGACGGAGATGGAGTTGCTCGCGTTCTACGGCGAGCTGATTGGCGCGGCGTCGTTCGGCGAGCTGCGCACGCGCTACTTCGAAACACTCCTGCAGCGCTCCATCAAGATCCTCGGCACCTTCTCCAAGCAGCCCATCGTGCGCGGGCGCATGCACTACCTCGACTTCATCCCCGCCACGCTGGAGAGCATCGAGCGCTGCCTGGATGAGCTGCCCGAGTACGCGGCGCTTCGCGATATCTTCCCGCTCCGCTTCGATCCCGAACGCGCGCGCGAGCGCGCACGGGACTTGAACGAGAGCCAGCAGTAGCAAGGAGTCTTCATGGCAAAACACAAGATCACGCTTCTCCCGGGCGACGGCATCGGCCCCGAAGTCACGGCGGCGGTGGTGCAGATCATCGAGTGCGCGGGAGTGGACGTCGAATGGGAAAAGTACTTCGTCGGCGCGGAAGCGATCTCGCGCTTCGGCGATCCGCTGCCGCCTGAAGTGCTGGAGTCGGTGCTGCGCAATCGCGTGGCGCTGAAGGGACCGGTCACGACGCCCGTCGGAACCGGCTTCGCGTCGATCAACGTGCGGCTGCGCAAATCGCTCGATCTCTACGCGAACCTGCGGCCGGTGAAGTCGATGCCGAACATCAAGACGCGCTACGAGGACATCGACCTCATCGTCGTGCGCGAGAACACCGAGAGCCTGTACGCGGGCCTCGAGCACGAGGTCGTGCCGGGCGTCGTGGAATCGCTGAAGATCATCACGCGTACGGCGTCGACGCGCATCGCGCGCTTCGCCTTCGAATACGCGCGCACGCACGGCCGCAAGCGTGTCACGGCCGTGCACAAAGCGAACATCATGAAGCTGTCGGACGGCCTCTTCCTGAAGTGCTTCCGCGAGGTGGCGCAGGAGTATCCGAACATCGAGGCCGACGACCGCATCGTCGACAACCTCTGCATGCAGCTGGTGATGAATCCGAATCAGTTCGACATCCTGCTGCTCGAGAACCTCTACGGCGACATCGTTTCTGATCTCACCGCCGGTCTGGTGGGCGGACTCGGTGTCGTGGCCGGCGCGAACATCGGCGAGAACGGCGCAGTGTTCGAAGCGGTGCACGGTTCCGCGCCCGACATCGCGGGCCAGAACAAAGCGAATCCGCTGGCGCTGCTGCAGTCGGCGGTGCTGATGCTCAATCACATCGGCGAGATGCCGGCCGCGCGGCGCATTCAGGATGCGATCGTGAAGGTCCTCGGCATGGGACCGGAAGCGCGCACGAAAGACATCGGCGGGACGGGCTCGACCACCGATTTCACATCGACGCTGTGCGAGGTGCTGCGCAAAGGTGTCCGCGCCGACGATTAGCGACGACTTGGCGGAGGGCGTTGCGCTGTTCAACGCCCACCGTTTCTGGCATGCGCATGAAGCGTGGGAGCGTCGCTGGCTCGTCGCGTCCGGCGACGAAAAGCGATTCCTACAGGGATTGATCCAGCTCGCGGCGGCGTATCACCACGTTACGCGCGGCAATGTGAGTGGCGGCGTGCGGCTGTTCGATGCGTCGCTCGAGAAGCTGCAGTCGTTCGCCGCCGGTTACTCGGGAGTCGATCGCACGGAGGCCGTGAGTGCGGCGTCACGGCATCGTGACCGTTTCGCGCGCGGCGAGACCATCGGTGCGGAAGAATTTCCGCGTCTGATTGGCGTGCGCTGAATTACAATCGCAGCCTCTCGACACAAAGCCCATCGATCTCACTTTCGAGGGGAGCTAATGCTGGAAATCGATCAACGGGACCGGGAGCTGCTGGGCGCGCTGCAGAGTGAGGTACCCCTCGTTTCCACCCCCTTCGCGGTCATCGGCCAGATGATCGACATGTCGGAAAAGGAAGTCCTGAAAAGGACGGAACGTCTCCGGCGCGAAGGCATCGTGCGGCCCATCGCCGCGCACTTTGATACGCGTGGACTCGGCTATCGCTCGTGTCTCGTGGCCGCGCGCGTGCCGGACGAGCGCATCGAAGACGCCGCCAACATCATCAACAGTCATCCGGGCGTCACGCAGAATTACCGGCGCAACAACGACTTCAATCTCTGGTTCACGCTGGCTGTCTCGCCGCTCTCCAAGCTCGGTCTCGACAAGACCATCGAGATCCTCGGCGAACAAGCCGATTGCGACGTCGTCCGCCCGCTGCCGACGCTGAAGCTCTACAAGACCACGAGCTCCGACGGCGGCGAATCGAACACCGACGAGCACCACGGCGAGTACACGCCGCTAACGCCGGCGGAGATCGAAGCTGTGCGCGTGCTGCAGCACGATCTGCCGCTGCAACCGCGTCCGTTCGACGCCATGGCGCGTCTGTTCAATGTAAGCGCCGACGATTTGCTCACTGCCGCGAAGACGATGGTGCGCCGCGGGCAGATCCGCAAGTTCAGCGCGACCGTCGCGCAGCGCAAGCAGGGCTTCGCCGCGAGCGCCATGGGCGTGTGGGTGGTGCCGCAGGAACGCGCGGATGAATTCGGCGCGCGCCTCTCGCAGCATCGCGCGGTGTCGCATTGCTATCTGCGGCCGACGTACAACGACTGGCCGTTCAATCTCTACACGACCGTGCACGCACGGTCGGTGGATGAATGCGAATCGGTGATCAACGATCTGGCCATCGATTCCGGACTGGAACAGAAGCAGGCGCTCTTCCCGACGCGCGAGTTCAAGAAAGCGCGCGTGCACTACTTCGCGCCGGAAGAAGATGCGTGGGAAGACTCGCACGCGTCCGCTCGCGCGGCCGCCGCGTCGTAGGTGTTCGAAACCTTCCGCGCTCCTGATGCGGCGGCGCGCTTGCGCGCTGCCGCCGTCGCGCCGCTCGCCGCGATTCTCTTCGCGCTCGCGTACCTCACGTTTTATCCGCTGCTGCCGCGCGTGCCGGCGTGGCTCTTCTGGCTCGTCGATCTGGTGTGCCTGGCCGGCGCGATCGTGGGAGTCGTGCAGCTCGTGCGCATCGTGCGCGCGGAGCGCATTCGCGGCATCGCCATCGGCTGGGGCATCGGCGCGCTGATCGTCACGCTTGTGTGCGCGCGATTCTTCGTCGCCATGACCTTTCCCTGGCTATGACGCGCAGGCGCAGCAGAAGATTTTGACGTGCGCCGCGCCACGCGAAAACGCGTAACTCGCGCATACGCCATCAGTTCCGCCAAAACGGCATGGCGGAACGCCCCCTGAATGGAGTCACGCTCCGGAGGAAGTACCGATGGACATTCCGGAGCTCGATTTCATTCAGGACGAAGTGCGCGAAGCGAAGCCCACCCCGCGCGGCCAGGACCGCACGGGGTGGGAGGATGTGATCTTTATGGTGGAAGAGCTCGAGCCGGACTAGCTCGGGTTCGGGTTGTCGGATTTCTCGACCGCGGCAGTCGCGGCCTGGAAACCGATTTTCGAATGCGTGCCGTCGCAGAACGGCTTGGTGGTCGACGCGCCGCAGCGGCAGAGCGCCTTCTTCGCGATCGGAACGGGATTCCCTTGCGCGTCGACCAGCTCGAAATCGCCTTCGACGAGATAGGGGCCGTTGTCGCGGATCTTGATCGTGACTGTCATTCGCTCTCCATCAGAACGCTGTTCATCAGAACGCTGTTCATCAGAACAAGGGGTTCTCTGCCTTCACGTGAAACTTCCAGTTGTACACGTAGCCGGGGAAGTTGACCGGCACCGAGTAATCGAGAGTGACGCGGATGTCGTTCTGGCCGCGATCGATCTCGAGATCTTCGCTGGTGATCGGCAGCTCGAGCTCTTCGGCCTTGTGCAGGATCGTGGAGCGGATCTGTTTGTCGCTCAACGTTCCGGCGGATTTGGCTTCGTCGACGACGACGTCGCGCATCTCCGCCGCCTTCACCTTCACCGGGATCATCTTGTAGGCAATGAGAATGCCGAGGAGAAGAAGAGCGAGCCCGAAGAGGCAGCCGAGCTGACCCTCACCACGCTCACGTTTGTTCCGCTGCATGACGACCTCCACGGTTCGTGAGAGTAGCAGGTCACTCGATCCTTTTGAAGAGACGCCGCGCGCGAGCTCCATCCGCACGCTCGCTCTCGCGCCGCAACGTGGTCGCGCGCGCCGGATCGCCGAAGAGTGGCGAAGACCAGAGCACCACGCGCGCGCGTCCCACCACCAGCTCGCGCGGCACCACGCCCCACGTGCGGCTGTCGGACGAATCGTCGCGGTTGTCGCCGAGGACGTAGTAGCAGCGGGAAGGGACGACCTGCGCCTGCGTCAGTTCGCTCGCGCCCTGCCGCAGCACATACGGCTCCGCGATCTCATGTCCTCCCACGCGCACGTGCCCGGCGTGACTGTCGACGAAGTCGCCCGGCGTGCCGATCACGCGCTTCACGAGCAGCTCTTCGCCGGTCAGCGCATGAAAGACGATCACATCGCCGCGCGCAGGCTCGCCGCGAAAGTACGGAATGACCGCGATCGTGTCCCCAATCTGCAGTGTCGGCTCCATGGAAGCGGAAGGGATGGAGTAGATGTGCACCACCGCGCGCACGAGCATCGCCAGCACGATCGCAATCGCGAGAGGCTGGAGGATGAGGCGGAGGGTGGAGCGCATCGGTGCGGTAAACGCGTTCGCGAGTGGGGAAGTTCCGGGGAGTCGCCGAGTCTCAAAGTCTCAAAGTCTCAGAGGAGTTACGGCCGGCCGTCTCTCT
>DASSMK010000123.1:0-26038 GCA_035688915.1 Thermoanaerobaculia bacterium | reverse complement strand
CGAGGGCGCCCGCCGCTCCAACGTTCCTCCGGAAACGGCCGGTTTCTTCTCGCCCCCTCCCTGCATCCAACTAGCAACACGGACAACTGGCACATCATCGGCAGAGTCCGTTTTTGCGAGCGGAGAAGAACGATGTTCGACGATGTACTGATCGAATCCGCGGGGAAAGACAAAAAGAAAGGTGGCTGGGTCACGGCCATCATTTCCGCGGTGATCCACCTCGGCCTCGTCGGAGCCGTGATCGCTGCCGGCTACTACGTCAAAGAGCATCCCGAAACGATCGAGAAACCGATCCGCGCGTTCATCGTCACGTCCGCGCCGCCTCCTCCGCCTCCCCCGCCACCGCCGCCCGCCTCGAGCTCCGGCGCGCACAAGTCGACACCGAAAGTCGAGACGCCGAAAGTCGAAGAGCACACCTTCCGGCAGCCGCGCGAGATTCCGCGTGAAGTGCCGCAGGTCGCCGAGACGAACCAATCGAACGATGGCGGCGTCGAAGGAGGAGTGGTAGGCGGTCAGGTCGGTGGAGTCGTCGGCGGAGTGGTGGGCGGAGTTGTCGGCGGCGTCATCGGCGGCACGCTTGGCGGCCAGCTGGGTGGGCAGATCGGCGGCACGGGCGACAAGCCGGTGCGCGTCGGCGGCGACGTCAAAGCGCCCGTGGCCATCAATCGCGTCGATCCCGAGTACACCGACGTTGCGCGCCGAGCCCGCATCCAGGGCATCGTCATCGTCGAAGCCGTCATCAACCGCGACGGCGATGTGACGGAGGCACGCGTTCTGAAACCGTTGCCGCTGGGATTGGATCAGGCGGCGCTCAACGCCGTGCGCAAATGGAAGTTCAAGCCGGGCACGCTCAACGGCCAGCCCGTACCCGTTTACTACAACCTCACCGTCAATTTCCGCGTGCAATGACACACGAATGAGAGGAGAAGTTCGTCAATGGAAGGGATGGAAGCAAGTTTCAGTATCGTCGGCATGTGGGAGTCGATGACGTGGCTCGGCCGCAGCGTCGTCTGTGTTCTGGCGTTGATGTCGATCTGGTCGCTCACGATCGCCATCGAGCGCCTGTGGCGTTTCCAGCGCGCGAAAAAAGAATCGCTCGCCGTCGCCTTCGGCGTCACGCCGCTTCTGCGTGAGCACAAGCTCGAGCAGGCCATCACGTTCACCAAAGACAAAAAGTACCGGCACAGCCATCTGGCGCGTGTGCTGGCCGCAGGGCTGACGGAGTTTCAGTACGAAACGTCGCAGCAGCTGCCGGACGACTTCGACATCGTCGAATCGGGCAAGCGCGCCATCGAGCGCGAAACGCTCATGACCACCGCGGAAATGAAGAAAGGCCTCGGCAACCTGGCCACCATCTCCACCACCGCGCCGTTCGTCGGCCTCTTCGGCACGGTCATCGGCATCATCAACGCGTTCCGCGGCATGGCCATCTCCGGCTCCGGCGGTCTCGGCGCCGTGTCGGCGGGTATCGCCGAAGCGCTGGCCACGACCGCCTTCGGTCTCTTCGTCGCCGTGCCTGCGGTGTGGATGTACAACTACTTCCTGAACAAGGTCGAACGGTTCCAGGTCGAGATGTCGAACTCCTCCTCGCAGCTCATCGACTACTTCATCAAGAACGAAGCGCGCGCTCGCGCGACGACGCGGTAGCGGAGGCGGACGATGGCATTCGGCGCAGGCGGTGGCAGTCCCGACGAGCTGAAGGGCGACATCAACGTCACCCCGCTCGTCGACGTCTGCCTGGTGCTGCTCATCATCTTCATGGTCGTCACGCCCATGCTGCAGCAGGGCGTGGACGTCCAGCTGCCGCAAGGTCCGCACGCGGAGAAGAAGCCCGGCAAGGAAGGCGATCTGATCATCTCGATCAAATCCGACGGCACGGTCTTCGTCGGCCAGGACTGGATTCCCGACAAGAACCTCGTCACGTACCTGCGCGCCGAGTACCAGAAGGATCCGGCGCGCACGGTGATGCTCAAGGCCGACAAGCGGATCAACTACGGGCGCGTGCGGCAGGTGATGAAAGCAGCGAACGAAGCGGAGTTCAGCGGCATCGCCATCCTCACGGAAAACCAGCAGGCCGGCAGCCAGATGGCGAAAGGAAGGATGTAGACCATGGCCATGTCGGCTGGCGGACGCAAGGGCGTCCGATCGGAAATCAACATCACGCCGCTCGTCGACGTGGTGCTCGTACTGCTCATCATCTTCATGGTGGCCACGCCCATCCTGCAGATGGGACTGGACGTGGAAGTGCCGCCGAAAGTCGAAGTGACCGGCGCGCCGCCTCCTTCAGAACAGAACCAGCTCGTCATCACCGTCAAAGCGAACGGCGTCTATCTCAACAGCGAACAGATGCCGACGCTGCAGGCACTGCGCGACGCCGTCGCGCGACAGATGACCAGCCGCCCCAATCCCGCTGAGCGCGTCGTATTCGTCAACGCCGAAGACAACGTCTCCTTCGATCGCGCGGTGCAGGCGATGGATGCGGCGCATGAAGGCGGCGCGCAGAAGGTGGGGTTTTTGACGGACGCGCCGACGCAATGATGGGGAGCTGCGGAGATACTGAGCTGTCGAGCTAGCGCGGGCAGCGGGCCGTGCTGCGCCACCGAGCTACGTGAAGCCACAGCGCCGCGTATCCCTTCGCGCTGCGATCACCTCGTGGCGCAACCCCTGAAGCAGGTTAGGCCAACCAACGCAGCCGTGCTGCGCTACCGAGCTACCCGACGCCACAGCGCCACGTATCCCGTCGCGCTAAATCACCCTCTTGCGCCACCCCGGAAGCAGGCTAGGCCAACCAACGCAGCGGCACGTTGCCGCTGGCGGAGGCGGGTCGGAATCGAACCAACCTTTCGACGCTTCCGCGCCGAAACAACGGTTTTGAAGACCGCGGAGGCCACCAGACCCCATTCGCCTCCTCACGGGAGTGCGCACGGGTAACGGCCGTCGCGCGCGAAGAAATTTCGACGATAATCCGCGCCGGATGGGGATCGTGCTCGGAGCTGCCGCCTTCGCACTCGGCGCGATCATCGGATCGTTTCTCAACGTCGTCATCCATCGCTACCCGCGCGAAGAATCGATCGTCTTCCCGGCGTCGCACTGTGGCACCTGCCGCACACCCATCAAGGCGTACGACAACGTCCCCATCCTGAGCTACCTCTGGCTGCGGGGACGCTGCCGTGCGTGTGGAGAGCCCTTCTCCGCGCGCTATCCGCTCGTCGAGCTCGCGAACGGATTGTTCTACCTCGCGCTCTTCCAGCGCACAGGGCCAACCATCGGATTCGTGGCGGTGGCGGCGATCATCTCGATGACCATCGTGCTGATCTTCATCGACCTCGACATCCAGATCCTGCCCGACGTCATCGACATCCCTGGCATCGCCATCGGACTGCTCATCGGCGCGCTGCACTTTGGTGCCGACTACGAGCTCACGCTCGCCACGACGCTCTTCGATTCCTTCGCAGGAGCGGTCGCAGGCGCGGGCATCCTGCTAGCCATCGCGCTCGCGTACAAACTCGTGCGGAAAGTGGAAGGGATGGGATTGGGCGACGTGAAAATGATGGGCATGATCGGCGCGGTCATGGGGTGGGAAGCGTTGTTTCCCGTGCTGCTCCTCGCATCGATCACCGGCGCCATCGTCGGCTTGATCGTCGCGGCGCGCAGCGCCAAAGGCATGCAGGTCGCCATCCCCTTCGGCGTCTTCCTCGGCCTGGCCACGTTGGTCGTCCTCTTCTTCGGCCCTACACTGTTGCGATGGTATCTCGCGGTGCTCCTGCGCTGAGAGGCGCCACGGCATGACGCACGGCAGGCCGGCCACCAAGATCGGATTTCGCCGCGACGTGCGGCTTTTTCTCTCCATCCTGGTCGCCTTCTACTGCGTCATGCTCCTGCTCCTGCTGTTTTTTCTGCAGGACAACGTGGCCAACACGCGCGAGCTCATGGTCGCGCGCGAGATCTCCGACGCCGACGCCGCCACCAACGAGTTGCGGCGCGATCCGATCGCGGGCGACATCGAGACGCGGCTGATCGCGCTGCGCGCGCGGTACGGCTTCGATCGCATCGAAGTGGTCTTCCCGAACCGCACCGCCATCAGCGTCGGTGCCGACGCCACAGGCCTGGAAGTCATCGAACGGCGCATCGAGAACGGCACCATCCGCTTCGCGTACGACACCAGCGCCATCGAAAGCATCCGCCGTCGTTTTCTGCTCATCGCCGGCGTCACGGCGCTCGGCACCACCGCCGCGGCGCTGCTTCTCTTCCTCTACCTTCCCCACATCCTGCGGCCGATCGAAGAGATGCTCGACCACGCGCGCGAAGTGAACCAATCCGGCGGCAGCGGCGACGAGGCCGCGTATCTCGTGGAGACCTTTCGGATGACGGTCGCCACATTGAAAGAGCAGGAAGCGGAGTTGAAGCGCTTGCACGCGCTGGAGCGCACGCGCGCGGACGATTTGCAGACCATCGTCTCCACGCTCACACGCAGCCTCAGCTCCGGGCTGATCGCGTTCGACGCCGAGCACCGCATCGTCGACATCAACGCCGCCGGCCGCGACATCCTCGACCTCGGCGACCTCACCGGCAGCGGCGCACCGATCAGCGAGCTGCTGGCGGGAACGCAATTCGCCGCGGAGCTCGATGCAGCCATCCGCCGCCGCGAGCACCTGACTCGGCGTGAGATCGAGATGCCGCGCGAAGGGCTGCCGGCGAAGATGATCGGTCTCGCCACCGTGCCGCTCGTCAACGCCGACGGCAAGTTCCTCGGCACCCTCGCGCTCTTCACCGACCTCACCGACGTGCGGCGGCTCGAGTCGCGCATCCGCGAGTTGCAGACGCTCGCCGATCTCGGCGGCGTCTCCGCATCGATCGCACACGAGTTCCGCAACTCGCTCTCCACCATTCTCGGTCTGCTCAATCTCGCGCGACGCAAGGATCCGGCGCCGGAAGTGCGCGACAAGATTCTCGCGGCGGAGAGCGAAGCGAAACAGCTGTCCGCCGCCGTCACCAGCTTGCTGCAATTCGCGAAGCCGATGAAGCTCGACATCGAGCTGCTGCAGCTTCGTCCGCTCCTCGACGACGTCGCCGAAAATCTCGCCGCCACGGAGCCTGCGCTGCCGATTCACGTGCGCGGCGATGCGGCCATTCGCGGCGACGCTGCGCTGCTGCGCCGCGCGTTCGCCAACGTGCTGCTGAATGCGCGCGACGCGCTGGAGCCGCGCACCTCCGCTGCCGAGCCGCGCATCGACGTCATCATCAGTGGCGGCAGTGCACCGGCGGACGAAGTGATCGTCGAGATCACCGACAACGGCAGCGGCATGGACGACGAGCAGATGGCCAACGCCTTCCTCCCCTTCTACACGACCAAGCAGAACGGCACCGGCATCGGCCTGCCGCTCGCGCGCAAGATCGTGCTGCTGCACGGCGGCACGCTGACGCTGGCGCGGCGCGCCGAAGGCGGAACGGCGGTACGCATCGAGCTCGGGACTGCGGTTCCGCTGGCGGTCGCGACGCACTGAGTGTTACCTTTCCTCCCACTCTCGCGCGAAACGGCGCGAGACCACGGGAGGCACTCTTGCGGACAAAACGAACGGCTGCAGTCAATTACCTCCGATTTTCGCGCGTGGCACCTCGTGTGCTCAGTAGCCGCGTCCTAATGAAACGCAAACAGCGGCAATCGGGATACTCACTGCCCGAGCTCCTCGTGGTCATCGCCATCATCGGGCTCATCACGATGGTCTCGGTGCCGGCGTTCATGTCCATCCAGCGATCGTCGCGCCTCAAAGCGTCGCTGCGGTCGTTTTCGGCGGACATGCGAGCCGCGCGCGGGCGGGCGGTGTCGAAGCACGTGAACACCAAGATCGGCTTCGTCATCGGCACGACCTCCAGGACCTACACGATTTACGAGTTCAGCGGCGGCGCGTATACGGCCGTGAAGCAGAAGGCGCTCGAGAGCGGCTGCTACTTCGCCGGCCAGAGCCAGTTCGTCACCACCGCCGATGGACTGCCCGATTACGACGTGGTCTTCCGGCCCGACGGCACGATCGTCTTCGACGATGCCACCGTCACGGAAGGAACGATCACGATCGCCACACAATTCAACATCGCCAAGCGCCAGTACGTCATGCACGTCGGCAACACTGGTTGGGTGAGGGTGAAGGATGTCTAAAGTGGAACGCAAACGCCGCAGCGAGGGCGGCTTCAATCTGATCGAAGTGATCGTGGCCATGGCGCTCATGGCCGTGGTGGTCGTTTCGATTATGGGTCTCTTCGTGGCCGGCCGCCGGAACGTTTACAGCGGCAAGCAGATGACGCAGGCCGTGGCCGTCGCCAATCGCGTCATGGAAACGATGTCCGGTCTCGACAAGCCCGGCGTCGTCGCCGCGTTCGGTCTTCCCGCTACGGGAACCGGCGCTTCCGTCAGCGTGAACGGCGTGACGTACGCGAACAGTTTTTTGCGCACGACGTCCAACATCACCGCCGCCAACGACGTGAGCGGGTACCTCACCACGTGGCGCAATGACATCGTCAACAACAAGCGGTTCTCGAACCCCGAGGTGTCGGTCATCATCACGCCCGCCGGCGACAGCACGAACACGCCGGCGCACATCGACACCGGGACTCTCCTCCGCATCCGTACCGTCGTGACCTGGCGCGAAGGCACGCGCCGCCGCAACGTCACGCTCGACAGCGTAAAGGTCTTCCGATGAAAACTCCCAGAACTGCAGCGCAGCGCCGTGCCGCGATGGCCGGTTTCACTCTCACTGAAGTGATCGTGGCTGTGGCGATCTTCACGGTCGTCATCCTCGCCTCGCTGATGCTCTACGACCGCGGCAATCGCGAGTTCAAGGCCGGCGTCGAAGCGTCGAACCTGCAGCAGAACACGCGCGTCGCCTTCGACAAGCTGGCTGGCGATCTCCGCATGACCGGCTACGACTTCGACCGCGACGGCATCCCCGTGGGCAGCGTCGGCGGATCGAACGCCTATCAGCAGCCGGACGAACAGTTCGAATACATCGGACCGGCCGCGCTGACCGTGCGCGCGAACTTCGATTACGAGACCGAGAACGCTCCCTGCTCCGTCTCCGTCACCGACAACTGCGACAACGGCCGCGAAAAGACGATCGAAAGCGTGCAGTTCCCGCTCGTCACTACCGCGAACGACGAGATCGTGACCTACGCGCTCGTGCCGGACAGCCAGACCAGCATCCCGGCGGGCTGCGACACCGCCACGAATTGCATCGAGTTCTTCGCCGACACGCGCAACCCGCGCGCTTCGTTCCCCGACGCCGGTCACGGTGGCCTCGACGAGCGCGTCGTGCAGATCCGCGGCGTCGATCTCTGCAACGGCGGCTGCAACAACCCGCCGTACACGCTCTATCGCTTCACGCTGAACCGCGCGCAGAGCGACTTCACCACCGGCGACAACATCATTCGCACGCCGCTGGCCTCGAACATCCGCTCGCTCAACTTCACGTACTACCAGGACGCGCAGGGACTCGATCCGCTCAAGGACGTCGACAACGCCGTCAACGTCAGTACCGGCGCCACCATCCGCGGCCTCGGCCAGTGGACGATCGCCAACAATCTCAATCTCATTCCGGAGCGCACCGTCCGCGCGAAAGTGAATTCGGTGCGCGTCACGCTCACCGGCATGAACGAAGCGGCCGATCCGTCCTACACCGACCCGAACGAGACCGTCGCCTCGGCGGTCCACTTCCGCAAGTACATGCTGGAGACGCTCACCGCGCCGCGCAACATTCAGAAGCGCGGTATGCGCGAGCAGGACACCGTGCCGCCGGGCTCGCCCACCATCACGTCCATCTGCACCGGTCGCTGCGGCATCGTCTTCATCACCTTCCAGGCGCCGGTCGTCAGCCAGACCCGCGGCGCGCCGGATCAGTACAAGATCATCTACGGCATTCACGGCAGCGGCACGTGGCTCGGCGAAACGCCCACGTTCACCAGCACGCAAGGCTGGGTCACCGGCCTCACGCCGAACGTGAACTACGACTTCGCCGTCGTCGCGCTCAACAGCTACGGCAGCAATACGTCCGTGTCGATGGCGGCCACGCCGCTCAATGCGACGAAGCCGTCGCCGCCGACGATCACCAGCGTCAGCAACAACCTCGCGAACAAGGTTCGCCTGACGTGGACGCGTCCGAGAACTGACGCCTCGGGCTCCTTCTCGTGCGCCACGCCGACCGGCATGCCGTCGTTCGAAATGTACGGCTACAAAGTCGAGCGCACCACCGATCTCACCGGCGCCACCGGCTGGACCACGCTGATCAACGCGTCCGCTCTGCAGTCCACCGCCGACACTGTGACGTGGGATGACACGACGGCCGTGAACTGCACGCAGTACAAATATCGCGTCAGCGCGGTCGAGTACTGCAACACCAACGCAGCCTTCAACGCCGGCAACGACATCAACCTCGGCATCAGCACGCCGGCTGTCTTCGCCACCGCGGGTGAATCGCAGTCCGGCCTCGCGCCGGTCGCGCCGTCCGATCTCGTCGTCAATCAGGCGTCGCCGTGCCCGGCGTCCATCTGCGCCGTCGGCCTGTCCTGGCCGGAAGTCGTGAGGGACACCGACGGCAACACCATCACCGTCGCCAGCTATCACGTCTATCGCCGCCGCGTCGACGTCTCGCCCGCCACCGCGTGGGCCGATGTCACCGCCGCGTCGCCGACGTTCACGATCAGCGGCGGCACGGTCGCTTACACCGATTCGGGCGTGTCGATCCTCAACGGCGAGAAATACGAGTACCGCGTCACCGCGACGCAGTGCGGACATGAATCCGATCCTTCGCCGGTACGCCTCTTCCCCTGCACGTTCCCGGCAGGCGTCGTGACCACGCCGGTCGTCACCAGCGTCGGCTCGTTCGACGGCAGCGGCACCTCGGCTTCGCCGTGGGTCTTCTCCAGCGGCACGGCCGGTCTCCACGTCGCCATCGCCGATCCGACCAAAGTCGCCTCGCTCGTCGCCAATCTCTACAACGGCAACGCGTTCATCGCGCAGCTGCCGAATCCGGGATCGCCGTACAACTTCTCATGGGCCATGTCGGCCGGTCAGACGTACCGCATCGACGTCGTGCTCACGGAGACCGGAGGCTGCGTCGCGACGTACACCGTATACGCCGAGGAAGCGGCGCAGGGCTGCTGCCTGACGCCGGTGGCGAACGACTCCACCGTCATCAGCTACTCGTCGGGTTCGAACTATGTGGACATCTATCTGAAGAACGTCTGCTCGAATGCGCTGACGTTGCAGCGTCTCGACCTCACGTTCAATGACGCACTCACGCCGGGCGGTACGAAGTTCGACACCATCGTCTTCCCCGCGGCCAACGGCGGTTCGAACACCGTCACTTACAGCGTGCCGGGCGGCTCCGGCACGTCGATTCAGGTGACGCCGCCGAATGGCGCGGGCGCGGCCAACCAGACCGCGACCGTCGCCGCCGACTCCACGACGTACAAAGTGCGCGTGACGTTCTCGAAGACCCTGAACAATCCGACACAGCCGCTCAGCTCGATCACGCCGATCTACCGGCGCTCGACCGATCTCGCCAACGTGTCGTGTCAGATCAAGTAGTGATGCGGGGCTGAAATGAAAACGCTCATCAGGAAAATCAAGAAGACTCGCGAAGCCGGATCGGCGCTGCTCGCCACACTGATGGTGATGGTCGGGCTGTCGCTGCTCAGCCTTGCCTTCGTGGCCGTCACGGAGACGGAGAGCACGATCTCCACGAACGAGCGCGATTACGCGCAGACGCATGCGGTGGCCGAGGCGGGTGCGCGCGTGGCGATGGAATGGTTCCAGTCGCCCCAGTGGGCCAACACGCAGGGCATCCTGCCGCCGAACAACAATGCACTGAAAACGCGGCGCACGCTGACGCTGCCCGGCACCTACGCCGGCTATTACAAGGAAGCGGGCGGACTGCTGTTCGACAAGCCGTTCAAACCGCTGCAGAACGATCGCTTCTATGGCGACGAGGATCACGCCGACGTGATCATCAACGCCACGACGTGCGCGGCGGCGGGCGTACCGACGTTCCTCACGACGTTCAATCAGAAGCTCTTCGCCGACACGAATGACGGCGAGATCATCGACATCCGCGTCTATGCGCCGCCGATGACGGGTGCCTCGCTGCTCTCCGGCTTCTATAACGAAGGCGTGCGCTACGGCGTGGCGACCATCAAGGTCACCGCCGCGCGCTACTCCGGCACTTCACCGCGCAGGCTCATCGCGCAGCGCTGGGTGAAGATCGTCGTCGCCGAATGGCCGTTCCCCGGTCCGCAGGGTCCGGTGCAGTCGAACGCCAACATCTCTACCGGCGGCGCGGTCGGCGTGCACTGGGGCCGCATGACGGCCGAGCGCGACATGTACATCAAACGTCCGCTCGTCGGCTTGCCGTGGTACGACGCGTGGGATTCGCTCCACTTCGAGAACGGCTACTACACGCCCGGCCAGAACTCCCTCGGCCAGGCCGAAGCGGTGGTCGGCTTCGAGAATCAGTACGACTGGTTCGGACGCATCCTCGGCAAAGACCTCGAAGACCTCTGGTACGAAGCTCGCGCGAAAGGCAACATCACGAACTCCGCGGCGACAGCGGTGCCGCATCCGTTCAAGTTCAACAGCACCGCGCAAAACATCGTCAACACCCCCGACGTCGGTTACTCGAACTGGTTCCAGTATCAGAACCACGACGACGGCCCTCCGGGCGATTACAAGCTGGTCATCTTCCCGAAGATCGACTACGAGTTCTGGAAGAACATCTCCCAGGCCGCGTCGACGACCAACAGCAACGTGCACTATCTGAAGTGGGTCTCCGCCGATAACTTCACCGACGGCACGCGGACGCTGAAGTTCGCGCAGTGGGTGAACGCGGGACGCAGTACCGATCCGGCCAAGCCAGGGTTCTACTTCTTCGACACCCAGAACGGTTTGAACCCGCAGGGTCCCGGTGCGCCGGGCATTCTCACGCCGGCCATCTCGGTGAACTCCGGTGACGACGGCTCGGTGTTCGAGATGAAGGGCTTCATCTACCTGAATGCCGAACGATTCGGCACCACCGGTATTCGTGGACCGGGCGGCTGGTACAACTACCCGGGCGAGCCGTATCGCGACATCGGCTACCGGCACGTCGACACCACGCTCGCTACTCCCGACTACGACGGGCTGCAGTGCGAACCGGGCAAGACCTGCTCGAATAACGGCAAGCACGATTATCAGGACATCAACAACAACGGCCGTCTCGACATCTTTCTCGCACAACGCAACGTGACCGATCCGGGCGGCGCGACGACGTCGCGCTGGGTGCCGGTACCGTGGATCTCCGGCTGCACGCCTGGCTTCAATGGTGTCGCCGGCGCGAATTGCAGCGAGCCGCACGAGCCGTTCCTCAATCTCATTTATCCGCTCACCGCGTGCTGCGACGGCGGCGGCTCGCCGAATCCGATCCGCGTGGGCTGGGAAGATCCTAACGCCCCCGTCACGCAGACGCCGACCGAGATGGACGACGCCGGCAATCCGATTCCGTGCGTCGCCGGCACTCCGCCGGATCCCAATTGCACTCACAACGGCTACAACGTGGACGGACCGCTGGTGGAAAACTTCGGCAATCAGCCGAATACGAAGCCGATCCTCGACGGCATTCTCTACAACGAAGGCTCCTTCGACACGACCGGTAACGCCGCGTACTTTGGGTCGATCCTGATCAACGGCGACATCGACGTGACCGGTACGCCCGAAGTCTGGTTCGACGAGTGCCTCCTCAAAGGCTGCTGGCAGGACAAGTTCAAAGAGCTGCCACGCGTTTACGCGACGTCGATCGAAACAGACCAATAGCCCTTTCCCCGCGGGGCGCCGGATGCCGGCGCCCCGCTCCCGCACAACATCTCGCCGGGCACCGCCCGAATCTTGCATCCGCTCGGGATGCAAGGAGTGAATCGATGACGGATGTCCTGACGCGCAACCACGTCAACGTTTCGGGGAACGGCACGCAGCCGATCGTGTTCGCACACGGATTCGGATGCGACCAGAACATGTGGCGGTACGTGACGCCTGCGTTCGAGCAGGAATACAAGATCGTCTTATTCGACTACGTCGGCTCCGGCAAAGCGGACCGCGCCGCCTATGACGCCGACCGTTACTCGACGCTGGACGGCTACGCGACGGACGTGCTGGAGATCTGCGCCGCGCTCGATCTGCACGACGTGATCTTCGTCGGCCATTCCGTGAGCAGTATGATCGGCGTGCTGGCCGCGAACCGCGAGCCGGAGCGCTTCAGCCGTTTGATCATGGTCGGCCCCTCGCCGCGCTACGTGAACGACGACGGTTACACGGGCGGCTTCGAGCGGCGGGACATCGAAGGTCTGCTCGACCTGATGGACAAGAACTACATCGGCTGGGCGAACTTTCTCGCGCCCGTGATCATGAAGAACGACGACCGCCCGGAGCTGACGAACGAACTGAACGCGAGCTTCTGCTCGACCGATCCGAAGATCGCGCGCCGGTTCGCGGAGACGACGTTCTTCGCCGACAACCGCGCCGATGTCGCGCAGCTCACCGTGCCGTCGCTGATCATGCAGTGCAGCGAGGACGCGATCGCGCCGATCGAAGTGGGGAATTATCTTCATCGCAACATCCCGTCCAGCACGCTGCGGCTGCTGAAAGCGACGGGCCACTGCCCGCACGTCAGTCACCCCGAGGAGACGATCGACGTGATCAGAAAATATCTCGCGGCGTGAGTGCCGCGATGACGGGTGCATGGATCCGCTACTGAACACCGCCCCGTGCGCGTTCGTCTCGTTCGCCGACGACGGCACGGTCGTCGAAGTGAACCAGACGCTCGCGGACCTCCTGGGCTACACACGCTTCGAGCTCGAAGGCTGGCACGTCGACAAGCTCCTCCCGCCGGGCGGGCGCATCTTCTATCACACGTACCTCTTCCCGATGCTGAAGATGCATGCGCTCGTCGAGGAGATCTACATCGCGTTTCGCACCAAGGGCGGCGAGGACGTGCCGATGCTGCTCAACGCGGTGCGACGCGAGCGCGACGGCCGCCTCTTCAACGACTGCATCGCCGTGCGCATGATCCAGCGCCACGAGTACGAACAGCAGTTGCTCGATGCGCGGCGGCTCGCCGAGGAGTCGAACGACGCGAAGGCGAAGTTCCTGTCGATGATGTCGCACGACCTCCGCACGCCGCTGACGACGATCCAGGGCAACGCCAATCTTCTCAAGGGTGACGTCTTCGGCGCCCTGAACGACGAACAGCGCAACGCGGTGGATGTCATCCGCGACGCCTGCCGTCTGCAGATGACGATGGTCAGCGACATTCTCGATTACGCGCGCGCGGACGCGGGACGGCTCGAAATGCACATCCGCGAAGTGCGGCTGTCGGATGTTTCCGCCCGCGCGGTGACGCTGGTACGCACGCAGGTCGCCGACGCGCAATTGCGGCTGACCACGACCGGCTGCACCGAAGACGTCCTGGTGCTCGCCGACGATGACCGGCTGCAGCAGATCCTGCTCAATCTCATCACCAACGCCGTCAAGTTCACGCCCCCCGGCGGCGACATCGCCATCGGCTGCGAAATCCGGGAAGGCCGCGCGTGCATCCACGTGCGCGACACCGGCATCGGCATCGATCCGAAGCAATTGCAACGAATCTTCTCGCCGTTCGTGCAGCTCGGCACGCCCGTCGCCGACGCTCCCTCCGCCACCATCGGCGTCGGCCTCGGCCTCGCCATCAGCCGCGACCTCGCCCGCGCGATGGGCGGCGACGTGACGGTGGAGAGCCGCCAGGGCGAAGGGTCGGTGTTCACGATCGAATTGCCCGCGGCGAGCGTGCTCGCGCGGCGGTGAGTTATCAAGCCGGCGCCGTCCTTTACAACAAAACGTTCGGCAGGCCACCTTGGAGCGTCCGGCGCGCACGTTCGCGTCGCTAAGATCGGACGTTGGGACCTTCGAGAGCCGATCTTAACGACGTCGGGGCGACCGCGAAGGAAGGCGGCGCACTCCATACGAGCGCCAGTGGGGATGCTTTGCGTCCTAGGCGTGTCATACCGCAGGTGTATGTGTGCACACCGGAGGCGTATTGATGCATCGTTGGCAGCGTCAACGCGCACGCTGGACGTCCCAGGATGGCATGACGAAAGCTTTTATGCTGCCCTTGACCATCGATTCCGCGTATCCATCTCTATCCTCTCCTTATCGTCGGCGCGCTTGATTCGTGTTATCGATGTGTGACTGGCCTCGCGCGGCGCCGCCGCGATTATCGCTTCGCAGTTACTGCCGCTCCTCGGCATCGCCCTGGTGATGGCCATCGGCCGCGTCATGCGCTTCAATCCCGTCACGACCGGCTTAGCGCTGCTCGTCGTGGTGCTCCTGGCGTCCCTACGTCGCGGATTCGCCACCGGCGCGATGGTCTCGGTCGCAGCAATGCGATATTCCGCTGCTCGTCGTCGGCAGCACCAGCGGCGCGCCGTCGCGCGGCACCTCTGCATCGAACGGTGCTGCACCTCGGCGGCGTGCAGCTCGTCGTCTCAACCGTGCGAGGCCTCACATCGTCTCTGACGGTGCAAGTCGCGCCGTAACAGTAACGCAATGATCAAGGCTGCGACGGCTGGCCCGAACAGCACGCCCGCCCCTGCGACTTTCGCGCCATCGCAGCAATGAGAAAAATATGACCGTTTCGAGCAGCGTGAATATCGCTGGCACAACAAGCAAAATGCGCTGGATCTGCTCGAATGCTGCCAATGTTTGGGCGTCCATCTCAGTAGGCACACTGTCTAAAGCCATTGAACCAAACGCACCAGCTTTCATATAGCTATTGCGCGCCTGCATTGTCCCTTTAATTTCTTTTGACCGGCCTTGGCCGCGGAACATGCACTGCTGGAGTGCATCGGCGTAAATGGAAGGCTGACGCCGCGCACGTATCAAGGTTAGGGCATGACGAACATGCTTCACGAAGTAAACGACAGCAATGGAGTGGTGACGTTTCGGGCTAAGCCTCAAAACGCTATTGCACAGGTGCAAAGGCTGTCACCGGAGTTTCGCGAACGGCTAGCGACGAATCGGCGGCCACTTCTAACGAACGATGAACGTGGCCTGTTGCTTATCGCTGTTGCGCAGCATCTTGGGATTGCTCTTTGACGCAACGGCACTGATTGGCGTACGGCCGCGAGCGAGACATTGCGCCCGCCGCGGTTCGTCATTCCTCATGCGCAAAGCTCGCGCGGTGCGCCAGAAGCTCCGCCAGACGTTCGCGACAGTCGGTACCGTGCAGCAATTCCGACGGGACGGCCAAGCGTATGGGACGCGCCTCGCAGGCCCATTTGCGGCAGACTTCGCAACAGTACAGACCGAAGCATCCGACAATAAGCGGCATCCTGCATGACGCGCAAACGGACACATATTTTCCCATGAAACGCGGCCTCTCCGTGAAGTCGAATGCCACGTTTCCCCGGCGCCGTCTGCGCAGACGTTACGACGGGCGAGGAAGGCATGAGGTCCGCAACGAGAATCGAAAAACTCGTCGCCCACAAACGTCGCCGGGAAGGCGCAGACACCGCTACGAGACCACACAGCGGTTGGCCGTCGTACTAGGGGAGCGCTCGCGTCGAACACTGGCTGGCGGTGCGTGCCGTCAGCAGGCCGTCACGTCACGCGACGTGACGTGGAGCGCAACGATCCGTTCCGCCAAATGTACAACCACCAGACGAGCGGCAACAGAATGCCGTTGGATATTATTATCGTGATTGGTACGCCGACTTTTTCGACGACGGTAACGTCGGATCGTGTCGCGATCAGGGCCGTGTAAGTCAGCGCCAGCACCAACAGCACCACCGTCGATGCGACCGCAAACGGCACCAATGCGTCGAAGCGCTCGCGATATGTCATAGCCGCCGTCGGCGTGAGCCCCCAAAACGAAGGTATAAGCCAGAAGAAGAAGACGGCGAAAAACACGAGCGGCTCAAGCGAGAGCATGCCCAGAGCAATCTTCAGCAAGCGTTTCATTGCGACTGCCCCCGGCGCGCGCGGACACAAAATTGGTACCACAGCACCGGACCAATAAATGGCGCCCACAAAAAAGTGGCTGTTAGCCAGCTGGCTTTGGCGGACTGATTCAGTTCTGATCGATTAACGAGCAGCAGGAAATAAGCCATTGTCGGTATCCACAGAATTATGCAGGCTATTATTAGAGCGGAAAACAGTGCTCCTGGAAACGCGCGAGGCCTGCTCATTAGCACGGTGGCGATAAACAGTGCTAGTGCATAGGGAAGAAGGCTGAATATGCAGGTTGCTGTTATGACGACTTTGTTCATGTTCTTACCGTCCTGTACAAGTCACTGGCGTAGTGTTTTGACACTGCGCGCCGACTACGTACGCCCCACCCACTCCTAGCCCCCATCCGAGGCCAAGACCCCTGCACGGCGCGTTGGATATCTGGGTGCCGAAGTTGCGATATATGCCCAACGAAAGGCTGTCGGAGTTCGGCAGGTTCCCAGCGCACTTACATCCGCTGCCGCCTACGAATCCCGCGCCGAAACCCGCGCTCGCGCCTCCCTGAACGCCAATCGTTGTGCACGCGTAGCTATAGCTGCAACGGAGGGTCGAGCCGTTGCAGAAAAACGTTACCTGTCCCCATTGGCGGCCGAAGAGTATCCCGACGGCTATCGAGCGGTCGATGTACCCCCAAGCTCCAGACTCGCAGCGTTGATTGCAGGGACAAAGCCCGGTCGGATCTATTTTGCTATTCGGGTTTCCGGAGGCGTACATGAATGCCTCCGCTATGGCGCGCGCGCGGGCTGCCGGTTGCATTGCCAACGGATCGTGAGCCAGAGGATCGTCTTGCGAGAAACGGCCGACGGTCGGCCGGTACCACCTAAAGACGTTTTGATACAGATCTCCGTCGTCGTTGGCGGTCTGGCCGGGCAATCGTAACGGCTGGTGTCTGGCTTCTCCGCGACCGAACGATGCGACCGATCCGTACGGATCGAATTGCGGCTCCCACACGACTCGCGCGGTGCTGCTGACTTGTAGGATTGGCGTGCCGAGATGGTCGCTGAGATAGTACGCGATGTCGCCACTTGCCGCGTCGATTTGCACTAGTGGCTGACCGGCGAACCAGACGTATTCGTAAGCCACAGACGGACCCGATTCGACAGCAGCCGCGGTTTCTGCCAAAAGCGTCAGTTCGGGCGTGAAAAGCGTGTATTGCGTCTCGTAGATCGTTGCCGCCGCAGCGGCCGTGGCGGCCAAAGCGTCAATTATCAGACATGGAGCCACTGTGAAGGATGCGCACAGCGCAACGGTTTGCGGGTGAAGATCGACAACGGTAGGCGACGAAATGGCTAGGGTGGCCGATGCGGATATGCCGTTGTACGTGGCGACAAGCTCTACCAGCTTGTCGTGCTTGCCGTTCACGAGTTGTGTACCGATGACGAAAGTCGCCCCGGCGGAACCCTCCGGAATCGTAACGCTTTGCGGCACAGTAATCATGTTACGCCTGCGCGTCTCAATCGAGACGATCGCGCCGCCGTAGGGTGCCGGACCGGTCAAGGTCACGGTGCCCGTAGCGGTGGTGCCGCCGTTCACGCGAATCGGAGCGACCGAAAGCTTGGAGAGTGTGACGGCGTTCTGCGGCGCCACGACGATTCGCACACGCTGGAGAACACCGCCGTAACTTGCGGAGATCGTCGCCGCGACAGGCGTGCTAACGCTCGTCGTTGATACCGTGAGAGCCGCAGACGTAGAGTTGTTATGCACCTTCACGCTTGGCGCAACAATTAGCGCTGTCGTATCGCTCGTGAGAGTGACTTCGGCGCCGCCGCTCTCGTTCGCTGCGAAGGCTAGCGTCACGACAGCTGACGCCGTGCTGCCGCCCACGATGAATGCGGGCGTAACGGTCAGGCCGGAAACAAAGTTGCCGCCCGGCGGGAGTACGGATAGCGCCGCGGTCTTGGTCGTCGTGGCATGAACTGCCGTGATCGTGAGCGCAGTCGTCGTCGACACAAGATGTGTCTCGATCACGAACGTTCCCTGACGCACTCCAGCTGCGACAGTGATGGTCGGCGGCAGCGATGCCGCCGCTATGTCGCTACTCGACAGCTCCACTTCCACACCTCCCGCGGGAGCGGCATCCGTCAGCGTAACGGTGCCGGTGACGAGGTTGGTGCCGACGACAGACGATTTCGCCAGCGTCAACGAGGCAATCGTGACAGGCGGGGGTGTGAGCGTCACCGTATTGGATCGCGCAACCCCCTGCCGCGTGGCAGTGATGACCACGGGCGTCGGCGACGAGACGGCCGCTGTCGGCAGAGTCTCTGCCGCAGCTGTGGCACCTGCCGGGATCGTCATTCGCGACGGCACCGTAACAAGGGACGGATCGGTCGAAGAGAGCGACACGGCGGCTCCTTCTTCAGCCGCTGGAGCGTCGATGACTGCCTGTGCGCTGACATTCTCGCCGCCGACGACGACCGCTGGTGTGATTGCGAGATCGGTCAACGCTCGCGAATCAATGGCGATGGTTGCGGTCACCGACCGGTCGAGGAAGGTCGCGGTTACCGTGGCTGTCGTGGCGTCTTCCACCGGCTGAACGTTGGCCCCGAACGTAGCGCTTCGGGTGCCTGCGCTGATGGTTACTGATGGCGGCACGACGATTCGCGCGGAGGAGCTGGAAAGCGCGACCACCACGTCTCGCGAGCCCGCGATGCCCGTCAGCGTCACTTGCCCTTGAAGGCTTCCGCTGCGCAGCTGCGTCGGTGTAAACGTCAATTCCGCGATCGTCGGCGGCACGATCGTGACGGTCGTTGAAACATGCTCGTCGCCTGAGGTGGCGGCGATTGTCACTTCGGTGGTCGTGGCGACGGGCGAGGTCGTGATCGGGAACTGCACGGTCGTGCGACCTCCGGGCACCGTTACTTCGCGAGGCACCGCGGCCACCGAGGAATTGCTCGACGCGAGTTGCGCCACAAAGCCGTCCTCCGGCGCTTCCGACTCCAGCTGCAGTTCGCCGAGAACAGCGTCACCGCCCGATATGACGGAGGGCGTGGCGCGCAAGCGATCGAACCTCGCGCCGGCGATCGTCAGCGTTGCGCTGGCGACCGATCCGTTGAATGCCGCGGTGATCTTTGCGTTGACCTGCGTCGTTACGGACGCCGTCGTGATCGCGAACGTTGCCGATGATTGGCCTGCCGCAACCGTCACAGTTGCCGGAACGGCGGCAGCGGGGCTGCTACTTGTGAGAGTAACAACGAGACCCGACGCGCCTGCCGCGCTGCTGAGCGTGACTGTGCCTTGCGTCTGCGAAGCTCCTGTGACGGTCGAGGGTGAAATCGAGAGCACCACAACGCGAGCGGCGCGCGTCGTGGTGGTGCGCAGGCCGCGACCGTCATATCCATACGTGACGCCGTTTTGGGAACGGAGGAAATTGCGCGGTGAGTATTCGTACGCGACTCCGCCGAACGTCAATTCGTTTCCGGCTGCGTCATACACGACGGCCTTCGTCGTGCCGTTCTCCGCGACCGAGACAAGCGTCGGCAGCGTGCCGGAGTAGGTGAATGACGCATTCCGCGTGCGTCCCAGGCGGAGAGATTTCATGTTGCCCATGGCGTCGTATGCGTATGAGCCGCTGCCCCATAGCGCCTCTGACGTGTTCGCAACAATGAGACGATTGATGTCGTCGTAGCCGAACGCTCGACTGTAGGACGCATCGACGTCGTCGCTGATGGCGGTTATGTTACCGGCTGCGTCGTGACTGTACGTGTGCGAGGCGATCAACTCGCCGCCGAGCGTCAGCGCATTGACGAGTGGTTGATACCTTTGGTCGTAGCTCGTTGTCCGGATCGTACCGTTTCCGTACTCGATTTTCGATACCGGCCCGAACGGCATGTACACCGCCGCTATTACGAGGGGCACTGAGCCTAGCGCCGCCGATGCGGGACGGCCGGCGTAGTCGAACCCATAGCTAACGATTCGTCCTGACGGATAGGTGATGCGCGATCGATTGCCGTCTGCGTCGAAGAGATAGCGAGTGATGTACGAACCGCTGCCGATGACCTTGGTTTCAGCGGCGAGGAGGCCTCGTCGTTCGTAGGCGTACGTGGTAGCTCCGGTCGGATCGCTCATTGCGGCGGCGCGGCCCACGCCGAACGCGGCAGTGTCATAGGTCCAGGTCACCTGGTCGGTTTCGCTGCCACGTGCGGCGACAGTTCGCGTAACGCGCGAGAGCGCGTCATACGTACGCGTGGTTGAGGCGCCGTTCGCGTCCGTCATAGCGATCAGGTTCCCTGCCGCGTCATAGTCGTACGTCGTAGTGCCGGAGACGGGACTCTGCTGGCGCAGCATCTGCCCAAAATCGTCGTACCGATATGTGGTCGTGTTGCCGTTCGGATCAACCACAGCGGAGAGGTTGCCTTGAACGTCGTAGCGGTAGACGGTCGCGATCGACCCGCCCACTGCTGTCGCAAGCGTCTGGCGCACTGTTGCCACGCGTCCAGCCGCGTCGTAGGTGTAAACGGTGTTCGGCGTGCTATGCCGCTCGTCGCGAGTAGCCAGCGTGCGCCCGGCCGAATCGTATTCATACATGACGAACGATGCGTCGGCGTGTGTCGTCGTAACGAGCTGACCCAGCGCGTCGTAACCGAAGGTCGTGCGGTTCTTGTCAACCCAGACGCCGTCGGCAAGAGCTTGCATCCGCTCGGCGCTCTTGTTGCCGGACATCGGATCGTAGTCGTAATCGATCCGTTCACGCGGATCGCCAACGGCCGGACCACGGCTGACCGTATCGACGCGCGACTCCTCGTCATACGTGTATTCGGTCACGCCTCCTCCCGGACGAATCTCGCGCTGGAGCGGACCGGCGCCGTAGTAGGTGCGCTGAGCTGTCAGATCTGTGGCACAAAGCGGTTCGCGCGACGTGTCGCACCCGGCGACGCCTTTCGTCGTGCTCGTCGCCGCACGGCCAAGCGCGTCAAAGGTCTGTTCGGTCACGACGTCGTTCGCGTCGATAGCCCGCCGCGTGCGGCCGAACACGTCGTAATCTTCGAAGCGCGTGATGTGTCCGGCCGCGTTGCGCACCGCTGCAAGTTGACCGCGCCAGAGGGCCGGGACGCTGCCGTCGATCGGGTAGTAGACGAACGAGGTCACGTCATCCACATCCGTGCGCGGTCCGTCGATCGACTTGCGGAGCAGCGCCGGTTGCGGTAGCGACATCCAGCTGAAGGTGCCGCCCGGATTGAATGCCGGGGCGAGTGGATCGGCCGTTTCGCCGCCGTCTCCTTCAGGGTCCACACGCGGCGGATCACCGTAAAAGGCGGTCCGCGTGCCGCGGTCCGTTCGCGCAGGCTCGCCGCCGGTCCAGCCGGTCGTCGTCGTCGCGACAACGACGCCCGAGACGGCGTGGTAGGTCGTGTCATCGCGTTTGTTCTGACCGCTCGCGAGCACGCTCGGCACTGTGATCTGTGTGGCACGATCCGGCCACAATGGATCTCCGTACGTGTACGTCCGGATGATCGTGGCGGCTGTCGTGGTCACCGCCGCCGTTTTCAAAGACGCCGAGTCCAATCTGCACTGCGACGCAGTGACGGCCGGATCGCACGTGGCGGGCCGCAGGTACTGCTGGACTGAGGAGATGCGGTTCTGCGCGTCATATGTGGTGACGGCGATGTAGCCCAAGGCATCCTGTTCGCGAATGACACGACCGCTCGTGTCGTACACGTACGTCGAATCACGCGCACCGCTGCACGTCGTGCACGTTCCGATGACGCGCTGTGTTCGCAACGATCCGCCCGCTGCCTTGAATACAAAGTCTGTGAAGTTGCCGCTGTTGAGCGTGACTCGGGTCAACCGTTCATCGGGAGTAGTTCCGGTCAAGCCATATTGAATGCTGGCGATCTGCTCGGTACCACCATGCGACGAAATGGCACGCCCCGCGGCGTCGTACGTATGCGACTCAATTAAACTGCCGATGGCGTCACGGGCGAGCGTCATCCGATTAGCTGCGTAGTCGTAGGTTCTCCACGTCAGATCGCCCGGTGCTTTGACGACGTGCAAATTGCCGTTGCCGTCGTATTCGTACTGCCAGTTGATCGATGGCTGGCCGTCGACGCTGATCGCGGCGATGCGCCGCTGAGCCGCGTCCGCGGTGATACGCCACGTGAGGCCCGTCCATGAATCGACCGCCGTCGTCGGAAGATTGGCCGCGTCATAGCTGATGCTCATCGCCCGGCCGATCGTCAGATCACGAAATCCTGAAACACGGCCATCGCTCGCACGAAACAGCGTCACGATCGTGGAACTGGCCGCTCGGTACGCGTAAGCGCCTGCCGCCACATCGTACGTCAGCGTTCCGGGCTGTGCCGAGAGCGGCCAGCTTTGCGTATAGCTGCTGCCACTGCGTAGAAATGCCACTACATCGTTCGCGGCGGTGCTCACGTGCACCGTCTCGACGCCTTGAATTAACGAGACGAGCAAGCGCTGATCGAAGAGCGTGCCCCAGCCGCGGCCGAAGAGACCGTGCAGGCCGTGGCTGCTGTCGTACGTACGTGCGAGACCTGCCGCGCCCACGAGCGGCGGCAGCGGATCGATCTCGGACAGCCGCATGTTTCCGTCGGAGAGAAAGACGGGGTTGTGCGTGGCCGAGGGCGCGGCTGAACAACTATCGCAAGTGAACGCCGCGTTTTGTGCGGCCACACCGGCACAGTTGGAAACGACGGCGCGCAGAAGGCCGTTGTGAGCGCCAGCCGGTGGCGTGAACGTCCTCCGGATCGTGGCGGAGTTTTCCGTCACGATTTGCTCGAAGAGAAGCGTGTCCGGGTGTACGTCGCCGCTGTCTGTAACGTAGCTGAAAAGATAGACGCGCATCCAGCGAGGATCTGAGCCGGAGGGCATCGTGTAACTGAGCACCCATTCCTGCTCGTCCGCGACTGGCGACAGCGGGGGCTGCACCGTGAACTCAGAAATTTGTGGCGAACGATCGACCGGAACGCTCGTCTGCGCTGTCACCGCCGGAAACCCACAGCGTTTCGCGCTGGCCTTCAGCGCATAACTGCCCGGAGGGAAACACGCCACACTCCACGGTATTCGCCAGACGCCGGTCCGCTCGGTGGGGCGAATCGAATCACTGCTGGTCGTTCCGTCCGCATTCGTGAACTCGCGAACCAGTAGCCGGTCGCCCGACGCATGCGTGCCGGTGAAGTCGTAATCGATGAGAACGAAGCCGTTCCCGTTGGCGTCCGGCGCGAACGAGATCGCCACTTTCGGCTCCACCCCTTTCACCGGCGTTGCGGCGGTTGCTTTTTCGCCATTGCACGACGTAGCGATGGCCGTGAAGTCGTATGACGCGTCAGAGGGGTAGCAACTCAGATCGAACGGGAAAGACCACGTTCCTTGAGCGTTGGCGGGGTGGATCGCGTCTTCGCTTACAAAGCCGGGGCCTGGAAATTTGCGGCCGACAGTGCGCTGGCTGGCATCGCTGGTACCCGGGAACTTGTAATCAATATTCACCGTGGCAATTCCGTCGTCGTTCGGGATCACGCGGATTGCAACGCTCGGCTTCGCCGACACGGTCAACGTCACGCTCTTTGTGACCGCTTCCGTGTCGCATTTCTTCGCTGTCGCGGTGAACGTGTAAGTGCCGGGTGGATAGCACGCCACATCCCACGGAATCGCCCACACATCTTGCTGCTTATCAGGTTGAATCGCCTCGCTACTGGTGAAGCCTGGACCAGTAAATGTACGCCCCACCGTTCGCTGAGCCGAGGAGCTCGTCGCGGGGAAGTTATAGCTAATTAGCACGGTCCCCTTGCCATCGGAACCGGGCGAAAACGAGATCGCCACCTCCGGCGCCAAACCGCTGATGGACTGCGAGGCAACGGCCGTTTCGCCTGTGCAGCTGATCGCACTCGCCTTGAACTGATACTGCACGTCGGACCGATAGCACGAGAGGTCCCATTGGAGGTGCCACGTGCCGGAGGTGTCGTCGGGCTGAAACAGCCTGCTGGTGCCGAAGCCCGGACCCGGAATGTCGAGAACGACTTTGCGCTGTGCTGCCGAATCGGTATTCGGGAAGTTGTATTGGACGTAGAAATCCGCTAGTCCGGTATTGCTCGGCACAATCGACAAGCTCACGGTTGGCTTCGATGCGGCGATAGTGAACGTGGTTGAGGCGTTCCCTCTATCACTCGTATCGCACGAGTTGCCGCTTGTTCGGCCGCAGGCGACGGTTGCGCCGACCGTGTGAGTTCCAGCGATAAGACAAGCCGTCGACCGCTGTAGGGTGATGGAGCACCCGCTGGCAGACTGTCACGCCATCAACCGTGACGGAGATCGACGAACCGCCGCACGTGCCGCCGCCGCTCGCGTTGACCGACAGCGTTGTTCCGGAGACGCTGGCGGACACGTTGGCGGTGCAAGTCGCGTGTGCTGCGGCTCCGCTGAGCGACACTGCAATTGTGAAGAGAACGATCCCGAGCGATTTCATCTACCCCTCCGCTACCGCACCGCGGCGCGTCTGTTGTTTGGACACACGTCTCCTCATAGGAAACTGGTGATCCCAAGAGCCGTTGCGGTTTGGACGAAATTGCTGCCGATGTCTCGCGAGCCGCGACAAGTTGACCGCCGGTTTTTCGCCAGAACCGGCGGTTGATGGTGGCTTGAGTGCGCGCGCCACGAGCCTGACGGTGTTGCAGGAAGAGAGAGGGAGAGAGAGACACATTCCCCCGGCGAGGTCCATCGGCGGGGTTCGGGCATCGTCGTCCTGCTGTCAGCTAAAAGTTCCAGCTTCAGTAGGACACCAGGCGGCCCGGCGCTGCGCGCACTCATGCCGTACGTTCAAAGATTCAGGTCCAGCTGTATTGCCCGGTAAGAACCGGAGGTACGGCAAGACGGAAGTGCGGTGAACCTTAACGTACGGTTGTCGCGACCGTCCACTGACATTTCGTAACCACTTTCAGTTACTCGTGCAGGGGTCTTTAAACAGGTTACGAAATGTTAGTGATGGAAGGCGGCGTGGCCGTCACTCCTCTTCATGAGGAGATCCCCGCCGTGATTCCACCTTTCGTGAGTGACGCCGCTGCTAACACGGGACACCCGGCGGCAGTTGTCCGGCTAACAGACCGACTCGTCGACTTCGTCGTGGCCGCTGAGCAGTTACGAACTTGCTTCGTCGATTCCTTCGAGTCCGAGGACGGAAGCGCCCTCCACAGCCAAATCGCAGCCCTCTACGATGATGCGGCCGATTTGATTCATCGCCTCACATCGTAAATGCCTGAAGACATCACGCCTTCTTCCCGAGCACTCCACCGAGGCATACTCGGCGAAGTGGCCGCTCATATCGAGGACCTCCGGCGCACACTCGATGACCGCCTGACAGTCGCGGAACGCGAGCGATTGGGAACGATCGCGGCGTTAGTCGCTGAGGCTTTCCGGCCAACCGAGTGCGACATCACTATCGGGCAGCCGCCGAGACAACATCGCGATTCCGAGTTCCTCCGCGTCCTCGCCACCATCGAAGAATCGCTGCACGCCATCGATGGATATCCGCCTGCTAAGTTCGAAGCGCGCCTCCGTGAGGTCGAAAGGTTCGCAGCTCCTTACGTTCTCACGATGTACCACGAGGTGAGGCGCTTGGAGAGATCCTCCGATCGACGTACTGCCGATCGGTTGCGATATGAGCACGTGATCTCGACATACCTGTCGGACTGTTACTCGCGCAGAACAGCAGCGCGCGTGTCGGAACTCGCAATTCTGTTGTCCGCCGCACGACCGTACCTCAGCCGCGTGATACCTGAAATTTTCGGCAAGCCACTCCGCGAGGTACTTCGCGACCGCCAACTGGCCGAGTCGTGTCGGCTGCTGAATGTGACAGACCTCCCGCTTCACGAAATCGCACGCGCAAGTGCATTCGGAACAGACGTCACATTCCACAGGGTATTTCGCCGTGCTTTCGGGATGACCCCGGCGGAATATCGCCGCCGACAGCGCGCGTCGGGCGCGGCCGCGACGGCGGTGAAGACGGGCTCCAAAGGATGAGTCGGGGAGCGA